>NZ_JAIOAB010000019.1 GCF_019890635.1 Streptomyces sennicomposti | reverse complement strand
CGCCTCGTTATTTTTTTTTTGAGAAGGCTCCGCCGCCACCAAAACTCTACAGAGGCGAGACCCCTCTTCCCCCCCCCGCCGCTCTCCCTATCTCCCCCACGGCCCGGGCGGGGCGCCATTGGGCGTCCCCGCCGGTCCGGGCGGCCGGGCGGCCGGCCTGTCGGCGCCCCGGCGCGCGCGGGCACGGCAACCGCCACGGCGGGCGGTCGGGCGACCACCGGGCCGGCTATCCCGCCCGGAGGCCCGTCGCTCCCGCCGGAGGTCCGGGGCAAGCCGGACGCGCGGCGGACGGTGACATAGGCGCCCGCCGAAGGCGGCTGCCGGGCGACGAAGGCGGTGGAGCCGGTGAAGGCGAACGGCCGGGTGGGGCCCGGCCGTTCGGAGTGGGTCAGGCGCCGTCCTCCTCGTCGTCGTGGGCCGCGCCCACCAGCGCCTCCATCATGTCCACCGCGCTGCCGTCGTGGTCGCTGCCGGCGGTGCCGCTGCCGGTCTGGAGGTTGCCCGTGCGGTCGACCTCCAGGATGGAGTCCGCGTGCGAGTTGTCGATGACGGTGACCAGGCCGCTGTTCCCCACGGCGGTGCCGGAGCCGTCGTCCGCCGCCGCCTGGTGGGCCGCGCCGCCCAGCAGCGCGGCCGCCAGGACGACCGCCGTGCGCAGCCGGGGCGAGGTTCCGCTCACGCGCCCACGCCCGCCCGCTCGGGCCGCCGGTGCGCCATGTTGCGCTCCAGCAGGCTGGTCGAGGCCTGCACGCCGATGCCCTGTGCGGGGTCCACCACGGGCAACCGCCCGTCGGCGCGCCGCAGTTCGGCGAGGGCGCTGTCCATCGCCTCGTGCGCGGCGAACAGGCAGGGGGTGCTGTAGATCGCGACGTCCACGCCGAGTTCGGACAGCTCGCCCAGCGACAGGCGCGGGGACTTGCCGCCGGCGATCTGGTTGAACAGCAGCGGCTTGTCGCCGACCACGTCGCGCACCCGGCGGATCCACTCCACGCTGCGGATGCCGTCGACCAGGATCACATCGGCCGCGGTGGCCGCGAGGGCCTTGGCCCGGTGCAGGATGTCGGTCTCGTCCGTGGCGTCGGTGCGGGCCACCACGACCAGGTCCTGCCGGGTCGCCAGGACCTGCTCCAGTTTGGCGAGGTACTCCTCCAGCGGGAGCACCTGCTTGCCGTCGGCGTGCCCGCACCGGCGGGGCCGCTTCTGGTCCTCCAGGATCACCCCGGAGGCCCCGATGCGCTCCAGCTGCTCCACCACGTGGCAGGCGACCTCCGGGTCGACGTAGCCGTCGTCGATGTCGACCAGCAGGTGGTGGGCGGGGAAGGCGCCGCGCAGCCGCTGGACGAACGCCACCATGTCCGGCCAGGCGATGAAGCCGATGTCCGGCAGGCCGTAGTAGGAGGCGGCGAAGCCGAACCCGGAGACGAACATCCCGTCGTAGTGTCCGGCGGCGATGGAGGCCGAGTACATGTCGTAGACGCCGATGAGCGGGGTGGTGCCCGGTCCGGCGATCTGCTCGCGCAGCTTCTTTCCGTACGTCAAGGCGTGACTCCTCCGAGGTGGGGGGGTGCGGGCGCTTGGGGGTGCGGCTCGGCCGCGGGGCGCCCGGGGGACGGGGAACGCCGAGGGGGACCGCCGGTGGCGGCCGTCCACGGCACGATGTCCCTTTGCCAAGACAAAAGGATTGCTTGATCCGTCCCAGACCTCACTATGGGACGCCTTTTACTCACTCCGACGGAGTAACGCCTTCACCGGAGAAACGTCACTGGTCGGCGTGTCGGGACGCCCGGTCGGTGCCGCGTGCAGGCGGGCGCGACGGAAGCCGGGATCGACCCGGGCGGCGCATCCGGCGGCCGGGGCGCGCCCGGACCTCCCCACCGCGCCGCCTGTTGGGTCGTTCCGCCTCCCCGGGCCCGCCGGTCCCGCGACAATGCGTGTATGACCGATGACTGGCAGCGACAGCTGCACGCGCTGCACGAGGAGTTGATCCGCCGGGACGATCCGGCGGCCTGGGTGAAGGAGGCCGACGCGGTGGACGCCTCGCTGCGCTATCCCCATCTCGCGCTGCGCGGGCCGGTCTTCGGCGTGGCCGTGCAGGACCCGGCGGCGGGACCCGGGTGGCGGGTGCTGAAGCCGGTGGTGGACGGCATGCCGCAGGTGGCCCGCGACGGCATGCACTCGCATCTGTGGTTCACCGCGAAGGACGGCACCGACGACCGCGCCGTGCGGCGCGAACTCCTCGCCGCGGTCGCGCTGCTGGAGCGCGAGCCGGCGAACGAGGTGACGGCGTGCGGGGTGCGTTACCGGGTGGTGCGCGGCGAGGAGTTCATGCGCTGCGCGCTGGACGGCGCCCCGGAGCCGCCCCGGCCGACCGACCCCGAGCCGGCCGACCGGACGTGGGAGCGCCGGCAGCGCGCCGAGCCGTCCCCGGACGCGGACTTCGTCCTCGACCCGGACCGTGTGGCCGGGCCGATGGCGTACGCACTGAAGCAGGGGCTGCGGGAGTTCTCGTACCGGGGCGGGCGCTGTCCCGACGACATCCGCGCCGACTCCGAACGCGCGCTCACCACGCACCCGGACGTGGTGCTGCTGCCGGTCGCCTTCGGGCTGGTCGAGCGCCGGGGCGAGGGCTGGATGCCGCGCGGCGGGCTCCATGCGGCCCCGCACCAGGCGCGGCGCATGTTCTACGACGGCATGGCCGAGATCTGGGCGATGCTCCACGACTACGACGACGAGCAGAAGGCCCGGTACGCGCGGGCCGCCGAGGAGTACCGGGCCCTGCAGCGGGCCGACGAGTTCACGGTGGACGGCCGGGCGTTCCGGATCTGCCGTGTCGAGCGGATGGTGCGAATGGGCCCGGACGGCCCGGAGCCGGCGCGGCCCTCGGACGTCGACGAGTACGGCCCGACGAAGATGCATCCGACGATGGACGAGGACGGCACCATCACCCACTGACAGCGGGCGGGCGGCGGGCGGCCGGCGCTGTCCGATTCGTTCAAGACCGGTGTGCGGGGCCGTGCCTAGCGTGGCGGCATGACTCCACGATTCGCCGGCGTCGGTCTGGTCGTCTCCGACCTGGCCGCCGCGCTCGCCTTCTACCGTCGCCTCGGTCTCGTCTTCCCGGACGGCGCCGAGCGGGAACCGCACGTCGAGGCGGAGCTGCCCGGCGGGCTCGTCCTCGCCCTCGACACCGAGGACACCGTCCGCTCCTTCCATCCCGCCTGGCGGCCCCCGGCCGGGGGCGGCCGGGTCTCGCTCGCCTTCCGCTGCGACTCCCCCGCCGACGTCGACGCCGTGTACGACGAGCTGGTGGGCGCGGGGCACCACGGGGAGCTGAAGCCGTGGGACGCGGTCTGGGGGATGCGGTACGCGGTCGTGCACGACCCGGACGGCAACGGCGTCGACCTGTTCGCCCCGCTATCCGCCGCCCAGTAGCCGCCCGAGCGGCCGGCCCGCCAGCTCCTTGACGTCCCGTGCCAGATGCGCCTGGTCGGCGTAGCCGGCGCGGGCCGCGCACGCGGCGTACGGCACTCCGGCGCGGGCCAGGCGCAGCGCCCGCTGGAGGCGCAGCACCCGGGCCAGCGTCTTGGGGCCGTAGCCGAAGGCGGCCAGGGCGAGGCGGTGCAGGGTGCGGGCGCCGAGGCCGAGTGCGTCGGCGGTGCGGGCGACCGGGCGGCCGGCGTCCAGGGCCGCGACGAGCGCTCCCAGCAGCGGGTCGGGCGGGCCGGTCTCCGCCGCCCGCTCCAGGGCCGCCGCCTCCAGCGCGGTCGCGGCGGACGGGGCGGCCTCGACGCGGTCGCGCAGCCGCCGTACGGCAGGAGCGGGCCACAGGTCGGCGAGGTCCACGCGCCGGTCGCGCAGTTCGTGCGCGGGCACGGCGAGGTAGCCGGGGGCCGTGCCGGGGAAGAACCGCAGGCCGGCCCAGTGCGCGGGCGGGCCGGCCGGCTCGAACGCCCGGGTGTCGGGTCCGGCGACGAGCAGCCGCCCCTCGCTCCACAGCAGGTCCATGCACCCGTCCGGCAGCACTAGGGCCTCTCGTTTGGACCATGCCGGGCTCGCGGGCCCTGGCACCGCACCTCGCCGCGTTGTCGTCGGTTGCCATGGCTCCGCCATGCCGCCCTCCTCCGCCTTGCGAGGCTCCCCCACTGCCTGAACGGCGTGGGAGGTGCCCCCATCACCAGACCCCGCTCCCTGATCCGGCCTGCCCCAAACGAAAGACCCTAGGCCGCCCGGCGCGCCGGGCGGGGCCGGGGTCTTCGTCCACACCACCGCGCCGGGCAGCGCGGAGGGCCGTTCCGCGTACCCGTCCGCCCGCGCGGTCCTCTCGGCAGCCACGTACGCCAGGTCAGACGGCGGGCGGAGGCCGCCCGGCCCCGGGCGGGTCATCTGCCCGGCGCCGCGCCGTTGCCGCTGTTCTCCTCCTTGTGCGGGCCGCGCGCCTGGGTGCTCCGGGCGTGGGTCCGCAGCCGGGCGGTGACGTCCTCGGGCGGCAGGAAGCGCGACCAGCGCTCGGGGAACTCGGAGGGCATGTCGGCGTCCTCCGGGTCGTCCGGGTCGTTCTCGCGGACGGCGGCGGCCCAGGCGACGTACTCGGCGATCTGGGCCTCGCGCACCCGCTCGTTGGCGGCGCGGGCCGCGGCCGTCGCGGCGGCCGGCCACACCCGGTCGATGGCGGCGTTGACGGCGGCCCCGACGAGCACGGCGAACGCGGACACGCCGATCCACAGCAGCACGGCGACCGGCGCCGCCAGCGAGCCGTAGATGGTGGGGCCCTCGACGGTGCTGGTGAGGTAGATCCGCAGCAGGAAGCTGCACACCACCCACATGGCGAGCGCGACCAGCGCGCCGGGCACGTCCTCGATCCACGGCGAACGCACCGGCACGGACACGTGGTACAGCGTGGTCAGGAAGGCGATGGACAGGACGATCACGACGGGCCAGTACAGGACCTGCACGACCGTCGTGGACCAGGGCACGACCCGCACCACCGCGTCCGGTCCCGCCACCATCAGCGGCAGCGCGACCGAGCCGATCAGCAGACCCACCACGAACAGCGCGAACGCCATCAGCCGCGTCTTCACGATGCCGCGCACGCCGTCGAGGCCGTACATCACGGTGATGGTGTCGATGAAGACGTTCACCGCGCGCGAGCCCGACCACAAGGCGAACACGAACCCGATGGAGATGACGTCGGGTCTGCCGCCCTGCATCACGTCCTTCAGGATCGGCTGCGTGATCTCCTTGACGCCCTGGTCGGACAGGACCGTGCGGGAGGCGTCGAGGATGTTGCGCTCCAGGCTGGCGATGGTGTGCGCGCCGGTCCAGGAGTCGACGTAGAAGAGCAGCGCGATCAGGCTGAGCAGCAGCGGCGGCACCGACAGCAGGGTGAAGAACGCGGCCTCGGCGGCCAGGCCGAGGATGCGGTACTCCATGCACGAGTTGACGGTGTCCTTGAGCAGCAGCCAGGCGGTCCTGCGTTTGGAGACGTTCCGGTAGAGCGCTCGGGCCCGGTGGAAGCGGCCGGTCGGCCTGTCGGGGGTTTCACTGGCTTGCTGCACGCCCTAAAGGTATCCCTGTCCGTGCCCCTCCCACTCATCCGCGGGAAACGCACCCCGGACGGGACACGACACCGGCGGACAACCGGGACACGGCGCCCGGGCGGCGCCACCGCGCGGGCCGCTGTCCTCGCCGCGGGCGGGACCGCGACCGGGTGGTGAGCGTCGGCGCGGCACGGGTAGGTTCCGTGCCATGGCAGCCAGCACCCACACCGTGACCAACCAGCCGCCGCCGCTGTCCGGCTACGACGTCTTCACCGCCGACCGGGCCCTGACCGAGGCCGTGGACCGGCACGTCGGGGCCGGGCTGCTGGACGAGGTGCGCGGCGAGCTGGCGGGTCTCGGCCGGGCGGCGGGCTCCGCACAGCTCCAGGAGTGGGGCGCGCAGGCGAACGAGAACCCGCCCCGGCTGCGCACCCACGACCGCTACGGCCACCGCATCGACGAGGTGGACTTCCACCCGGCCTGGCACCGGCTGCTGGGCAAGGGCGTCTCGGCGGGCCTGACGGCCGCCTGGAACCGCCCGGCCGGGCATGTGCGGCGCGCGGCGGCGTTCCTGGTGTGGACGCAGGTCGAGGCGGGCAACTGCTGCCCGCTGTCGATGACCCACGCGGCGGTGCCCGCGCTGCGCGCCGACCCGGAGCTGGCCGCCGAGTGGGAGCCCCGGCTGACCTCCATGGTGTACGACCGTGAGCTGCGGCCCGCGCACCTGAAGCCCGGGGCCCTGTTCGGGATGGCCATGACCGAGAAGCAGGGCGGCAGCGACGTCCGGGCCAACACCACCGCGGCGCGGCCGCTCGCCGAGTCCGGCGGGTACGAGCTGACCGGGCACAAGTGGTTCTGCTCGGCGCCGATGTCGGACGCCTTCCTGGTGCTCGCGCAGGCCCCGGCGGGGCTGACCTGCTTCCTGGTGCCGCGCGTCCTGCCGGACGGCGCCCGCAACGTGTTCCGCGTCCAGCGGCTGAAGGACAAGCTCGGCAACCGGTCGAACGCCTCCGCCGAGGTCGAGTTCGACGGCACCTGGGCGCGCCGGGTGGGCGAGGAGGGGCGCGGGGTGCGCACCATCATCGAGATGGTGGCGGCCACCCGGCTGGACTGCGTGCTGGGCTCGGCCGGGCTGATGCGGCAGGCGGTGGCGCAGGCGGTGCACCACTGCACCTATCGGGAGGCGTTCGGCGGGCGGCTCCTCGACAAGCCGCTGATGCGCAACGTCCTGGCCGATCTGGCGCTGGAGTCGGAGGCCGCCACCACGCTGGCGCTGCGGCTCGCCGCGGCCTGCGACGACGGGGGCGAGCAGGAGCGGGCCCTGCTGCGGATCGCGGTGCCGGCCGCCAAGTACTGGGTGACCAAGCGGTGCGCGCCGCTGGCCGTGGAGGCGTCCGAGTGCCTGGGCGGCAACGGGTACGTCGAGGAGTCGGGGCTGCCCCGGCTGGTGCGCGAGTCGCCGCTCAACTCGATCTGGGAGGGCGCCGGCAATGTGCAGGCGCTCGACGTGCTGCGGGCGCTGCGGCGGGAGCCGGGGGCGTTCGACGCGTATCTGCGGGAGGTGGGTCTGGCGCGCGGCGCCGACCACCGGCTGGACGCCGCGATCAAGGACCTGCTCACCGAACTCGCCGACCTGGCCGGCGTGGAGGCGCGCGCCCGGCGCCTGGTGGAGCGGCTGGCGCTGGTGCTCCAGGGGTCGCTGCTGGTGCGGTACGCGCCGCCCGAGGTCGCGGACGCGTTCTGCGCCTCCCGGCTGGGCGGCGACCGGGGAGCGTCCTTCGGCACGCTGCCCCACACGCTGGACCTGGCGTCGGTGGTGGAGCGGGCGCGGCCGGTGGAGTGAGGTCCGGGGGGGCCGCGGAGTCCGACGGGAGCCGACGGCTTACGGAGCCTGACGGGGCCGGGGCTTGCGGAGCCCACCGGGAACGGCCGGAAGCAGCGGCCCGTACGGGCGGTCGTTTCCGGACGTGACGCGGGGGTGGTGCCGCCGTGACGCGGGGGTGGTGCCGCGCCGACACGGCACCACCCCCGCCACGGCCGTCACGGGCCAGACACGCCGCACGGGCGGCGTCGGACAAGTGTCGGTCGGCCGCCGCCCTGTTCACCAGGGTTGCACCAGGTTGCAACCGGCGGCGAGCATGGCCGACCCGCGCCCCCGCCGCGCCGCGGGACGGCACTATGAACCCGACGACGGCAAGCGCCGCGAACCGGACAGCCGGCGAGGCGCCGGCGCGTGGCCGGAACACTTCGGGGAAACCGGTCGCCGGTCCCCATGTCTGCGGGAGGACCAGTGGTGAAGGCGCCGGTGGACGTGACGCGGCTCGCAGCCGTCGACGCGGCGCGCGCGGCGCGGCTGCTCGACGAGGTGCGCTCGGCGACCCTCGCCGGCCGGCGCACGCGGCTGACCCCGCGCCCGGTGATCGGGCAGTCCTGGGAACGCGTGCGGCGCAGCGGCGTCGATCCCGAACACGACGTGCGCGCCGGGCTGCTGACCCGGGAGGAACTGGAGCGGCGGCGGGCGGCGTCCCCGCTGCGGCACGTCCTGCCGGTGCTGCGCGAGGGCCTGTTGTCCGTCGCGGACGTCGCCCACCACATCATGGTGGTCGCCGACGCGGACGGCCGTGTGCTGTGGCGCGAGGGGCACCCGTCGGTGCTCCGCAGGGCCGACGGGCTCGGCTTCGAACTCGGCGCCGACTGGCGCGAGGACGTGGTCGGCACCAACGGCGTCGGCACGCCCGCGGTGGTGCGCCGGCCCGTCCAGGTCTTCGCCGCCGAGCACTTCGTCCGCTCGCACACCACCTGGACCTGCACCGGCGCCCCGGTCACCGACCCCAGGGACGGCAGGCTGCTCGGCGTGGTGGACGTGAGCGGGCCGCTGCGGACCATGCACCCGGCGACGCTGGCCTGGGTGGACTCGGTGGCCAAACTGGCCGAGGCGCGGCTGCGGGAGCTGCACCTCGCCACGCTGGAACGGCTGCGGGCGGTGGTGGCGCCGATGCTGGCCCGGCTGGAGGGCCGCGCGGCGGTGGTGGACCGGGACGGCTGGACCGCCGCGGTGGCCGGGATGCCGTACGCGCCGCGGATCGCGCTGCCCAAGTCGCCCTCGCCGGGCCCGGGATGGCTGCCCGCGCTGGGCGTGTGCACCCTGGAGCCGGTGGCGGACGGCTGGCTGGTGCGGGCGGGCGCGGAACCCGACCCGGACGACGGCGCGCGGATCGTGCTGGACCTGACCGGGCCGCGCCGCTGGACGGTCGGCGTCACGGGGAGCGCGGGCTCGTGGACCCATGAACTGAGCCCGCGCCACGCCGAACTGCTCTACCTCCTGGCGGCGGCGCCGGCCGGGCGCACCGCGGCGGAACTGGCCGGCGAGGTGTTCGGCGACCCGGCCCGCACGGTGACCGTACGGGCCGAGATGTCCCGGATACGGCGCTATCTGGGCGCGTTCCTCGACCACCGGCCGTACCGCTTCGGCGAGGACACCGAGGTGCGGGTGCTGCTCCCGGACGACCCGCGTGATCTGCTGCCGCACTCGACGGCGCCGACGGTGCTGCGGGGGCGGGGAACGCCTCCCGGGGCGTGAGCCGGCGTGTCCTGCCGTGCGGGGCGCGCCCCGCGGTGAGGCCGTGCGGGCGTTCCCCGCGGTGAGGCCGTGCGGGCGTTCCCCGCGGTGTCGTGGTGTGCGTGCCGTGCCGGGCCGGGCACGCGGAGTGGTCCGACTGGTCCCGCCGTGGCATCTTCCGCATATTTGCGGGGTCTTCGTCCTGTGGCGCGCCGGACTGCCGTAGCATCCCTTCCGGGTCGTCCCTCGGTACCCCGGTCAACGCTCGACCAGCGCGACGCAGTTGACGTCACGGCCGGCGGGCGTCCCGCGGCGGACCGAGCCCTGGACAGGGGGGTTGGATGAGGCAACGCGGCAGACACCGCAGGCGTGCACGGGGCCGTGCGCTGCGCGCGGCGCTGGCCGGGGCCGGACTCGCGCTGACCGCCGCCGCGACCCTGATCAGCACCTCGCAGGCCACGGTCACCGACGACCCCGGCGCGCTGGAGCCGCTCGCGGCCTCCGCCCGCCTCGACGGACTGCGGCTGACGGAACAGCCGGTGCCCGAGCGGTCCCTGGACCGGCTCGCCGCGGCGATGGGCCGCCCGGTCGACGCGGGCACGGTGCTCGCCGGCGCCGACCGGACGCTGCGCGACGCGGGCGGCTGCACCGCCGACGAGAAGAAGGCGCTGCCGGTCGAACCGGCGGCCACGCGCGCGTACTGCTGGAACGCCGCCGACTCCGCGACCCGCGAGTGGCGCCCGGAGTCCGTGACCACCTCCGGGGACGCCGCCGACGACGGCCTGTGGGGAGGCCACCGGGTGATCCTCTCCGGCTGGACCCGGCACGGCGACGGCGCCGGCCGCGATCTGGCCCGGGTCGCCTTCGTGAACGCCGACGACCCCGACCGCCTCGCCTACACCTGGGCGCTGCTCGTCGTCCCGGTCGACGGCGGCCGCGACTACCGGGGCCTGGCCTCGCACGTGTCGGGGATGGTCTGGTACGGGGACAAGCTGCTGGTCACCGCGTCCGGCGGCGAGCGGGACGCGCTGTACGTCTACGACCTGCGCCGCATCCAGCGCGCGACCGTGGCCGGCGACGCGGTCGGCCGGGTGCCGGGCGGCTGGTCGGCGCACGGCTACCGCTGGGTGCTGCCCGCGGTCGCCTCCTACCGCCCCACGCAGGGCAGTTGCACCCCGGCGCAGGAGTCGGCGGCAGCGACCGGTTCTGAAGACGCCGCCGAATCCGCGGACTTCGCGTCCGCCTCCGGCACGAACGCCGCGCCCTGTCCGAACAGTCTCTCCCTGGACCGGAGTTCCGCCCCCGGCAGCCTGGTCGCCGGGGAGGCCGCGCCACGGGGCAGCGAGCGGCCCACCCGGCTGTGGCGCTACTCCTTCAGCGCCGACCCCGCCCGCGCCGGGCTGCTGGCCGCCGACTCCGCCGGGACGGTGAGCGCGCAGGAGGCGTACGAGACGAAGGTGGACGGCGTGCGGGGCGTGCTGTCCCGGCGCACCGGCCCCTACGGCCGCACCTCCTGGTACCTGTCCCGGGCCGCCGGGCCCGACAGCGCGCACGGCACGCTGTGGCGCCAGGACCTGCGGGGCGCGGGGACGACAGAGTGCGGCTCGTCCTACGACACCCACCGCTGCTGGGGCGACGGCACCGGCTCCCTGTCCTACTGGCCGCAGACCGACGAGGTGTGGTCGCTGTCCGGGCGGACCCTGTTCGCGGTCCCCCGCCCCTCGGTGGAGCGGGCGCTGCGGTAGGCGCGGCGCCGGACCGCAGGAGGGCGCGGGCGCGGGGCCGCGCAAGGGCGCGGGCTCCGCGTCGGCAGGCCGCCCGTCCCGGGGCGTCGGGCGTGGTGCGGGAGGGGGCGCGCGGGCGCGCGACCTGGGGTTCTCGTTCGACAGGGGGCGGAGCCGGATGATTCCCTGACCGGCATGACGAACATCGCCGTGACCACCTGGTCCCTGGAGCAGACCGCGCCGACCGACCTCCTCCCGGCCACCGCGCCCGAGGGCGACGTCCGGATCGTCCGCTCCGAGGTGCCCTCGCCCGAGTTCAGCCGGTTCCTGTACGCGTCGGTCGGCGGCGACATCCGCTGGACCGACCGGCTCGGCTGGACGTACGCGCGGTGGCGGGAGCACCTGGAGCGTCCGGGGGTCGAGACATGGGTGGCGTACGACCGGGACACGCCGGCCGGGTACGTCGAACTGGAGGCGCAGGACGACGGGGTGGTGGAGATCGTCTACTTCGGGCTGGTCCCGGCCTTCCGCGGCCGGCGCATCGGCGGCCATCTGCTGTCGTACGGCGCCGCCCGCGCCTGGGACCTGGCGGACCGCTGGCCGGGGCTGGCCACGACGAAGCGGGTGTGGCTGCACACGTGCAGCAAGGACGGCGAGCACGCGATGGACAACTACCAGCGGCGCGGCTTCAAGCTCTTCGACACCAAGGTCGAGGAGGAGCCGGAGGTTGCCACCCCGGGCCCCTGGCCGGGCGCGTTCCCGGCCTGAACCGGCCCCGGCACACCCCTGTCCCCGCACGGGACCGGCCGCTGTGCGGGCGTGTGATCAACGACACCCTTATCCCACCATACGGGACAAGGGTGTCCGCATTCTGGATGAAGCTGGACTGTGTCCAGATCGCCGTGCCACGCTGCCGTCATGTCTGGAACTGGAATCGCCTTGGTGAGCCGACGGCACGTCGACCACGGCCGCATGTCCAGCGCCATCTGTCCGGCGCGCTGATTCACCAGCCACGCCGCGATCACCCCAGCTTTCCCTCGCCTTCCGCGCAAGGACGCGCACTCCTGCCCTTTGCGCCTGAACGCGCAGGTCCGAGCCGCTTTCCCGCCTGTCCCGAAGGACGTACCAACCATGGCCGCCACCCCGCAGAACGCTGCTGCCGCGAGCCCCCGCCGCAAGGTGAGCCGTCACCGCGGCGAGGGGCAGTGGGCCGCGGGTCACTTCACTCCGCTCAACGGCAACGAGCAGGTCAAGAAGGACGACGACGGTCTCAATGTGCGGACACGCATTGAGACGATCTACTCCAAGCGCGGTTTCGACTCCATCGACCCGAGCGACCTGCGCGGCCGGATGCGCTGGTGGGGGCTGTACACCCAGCGCAAGCCCGGCATCGACGGCGGCAAGACCGCGATCCTGGAGCCGGAGGAGCTGGACGACCGCTACTTCATGCTGCGGGTGCGCATCGACGGCGGCCGGCTCACCACGCAGCAGCTGCGGGTGATCGGCGAGATCTCCCAGGAGTTCGCGCGCGGCACCGCCGACATCACCGACCGGCAGAACGTCCAGTACCACTGGATCCGGATCGAGGACGTGCCCGAGATTTGGGAGCGGCTGGAGGGCGTCGGCCTCTCCACGGTGACGGCCTGCGGCGACACCCCGCGGGTGATGATCGGCTCGCCGGTGGCCGGCATCGCCGAGGACGAGATCATCGACGGCACCCCGGCCCTGGAGGAGATCCAGCGCCGCGTCCTCGGCAACAAGGCGTACTCGAACCTCCCCCGGAAGTTCAAGACGGCCATCTCGGGCTCGCCCCTGCTGGACGTGGTCCACGAGATCAACGACGTGGCCTTCGTCGGCGTGCGCCACCCCGAGCACGGGCCGGGCTTCGACCTGTGGGTCGGCGGCGGCCTGTCCACCAACCCCAAGCTCGGCGTGCGCCTGGGCGCCTGGGTGCCGATCGAGGACGTCCCGGACGTCTACGAGGGCGTCATCTCCATCTTCCGCGACTACGGCTACCGGCGGCTGCGCAACCGGGCCCGGCTGAAGTTCCTCGTCGCCGACTGGGGCGCGGAGAAGTTCCGCCAGGTGCTGGAGGACGAGTACGTCGGACGCAAGCTGCTGGACGGCCCCGCCCCCGAGCAGCCCGTGCAGCAGTGGCGCGACCACGTCGGCGTGCACCGCCAGAAGGACGGCCGCTACTACGTCGGCTTCGCCCCCCGGGTCGGCCGCGTCGACGGCACCACCCTGACGAAGATCGCCGAGCTGGCCGAGGCGCACGGCTCCGGCCGGGTGCGCACCACCGTCGAGCAGAAGATGATCATCCTCGACGTCGAGGAGGGCCAGGTCGACTCGCTGGTCGAGGGCTTGGAGGCGCTGGATCTCACCGCCCGGCCGTCCTCCTTCCGGCGCGGCACCATGGCCTGCACCGGCATCGAGTTCTGCAAGCTCGCCATCGTCGAGACCAAGGCCCGCGGCGCCGCGCTCATCGACGAACTGGAGCGCCGCCTGCCGGACTTCGACGAGCCGATCACCATCAACCTCAACGGCTGCCCCAACGCCTGCGCCCGTATCCAGGTGGCGGACATCGGTCTCAAGGGCCAGCTGGTGCTGGACGAGCAAGGCGAGCAGGTCGAGGGCTACCAGGTCCATCTCGGCGGCGCGCTCGGCCTGGAGCCGGCCTTCGGCCGCAAGGTGCGCGGCCTCAAGGTGACCTCCGCCGAACTGCCCGACTACATCGAGCGGGTCCTCAAGCGCTTCCAGGCGGAGCGCGAGGACGGCGAGCGGTTCGCCACGTGGGCCGCGCGCGCCTCCGAGGAGGCCCTGTCGTGAGCGAGCGCGCCGCGCCGTTCTACTGCCCGTACTGCGGTGAGGAGGATCTGCGGCCGAGCGAGGAGGGGCACGGCGCCTGGGAATGCGCGGCGTGCAACCGGGCTTTCCGGCTGAAGTTCCTCGGGCTGCTGGCCCGGGGATTCCAGCGGGCCGACGACGGAGGGGACGACCGATCATGACGACGGCTCAGCAAGAGCGCACCGACGAGGAGTTGAAGGCGCTGGCCGAACAGGCCGGGCGCGACCTCGAGGACGCCACCGCGCTGGAGATCCTCCAGTGGGCGGCCGGCGCCTTCGGCAAGCGGTTCTGCGTGACCTCGTCCATGGAGGACGCGGTCGTCGCCCACCTCGCCGCCCGGGCCATGCCCGGGGTGGACGTGGTGTTCCTCGACACCGGCTACCACTTCCCGGAGACCATCGGCACCCGGGACGCGGTGGAGGCCGTGATGGACGTCAACGTCATCACGATCACCCCCGCGCAGACGGTGGCCGAACAGGACGCCGAGTACGGCCCGAAGCTGCACGACCGCGACCCCGACCTGTGCTGCGCGCTGCGCAAGGTGCGCCCGCTGGAGCAGGGCCTGAAGGGCTACCAGGCCTGGGCGACCGGACTGCGCCGCGACGAGTCCCCGACCCGGGCGAACACCCCGGTCGTCGGCTGGGACGAGAAGCGGCGCAAGGTGAAGATCTCCCCGATCGCCCGCTGGACCCAGGACGACGTGGACGCCTACGTCGCCGAACACGGCGTGCTGACCAACCCGTTGCTGATGGACGGCTACGGCTCCGTCGGCTGCGCGCCCTGCACCCGCCGGCTGCTGGCGGGCGAGGACGCCCGGGCCGGCCGCTGGGCGGGCCGCGCCAAGACCGAGTGCGGACTGCACGGCTGAGACGATGACACACATACAGGAGACACACGTGACGACCGGAGCCACCGTCTGGCTCACGGGCCTGCCGAGCGCCGGCAAGACCACCATCGCGCACGAGCTGGCGGGCCGGCTGCGCGAGGAGGGCCACCGCGTCGAGGTGCTCGACGGCGACGAGATCCGCGAGTTCATCTCGGCGGGCCTCGGCTTCAGCCGCGAGGACCGGCACACCAACGTCCAGCGCATCGGCTTCGTCGCCGAACTGCTCGCCCGCAACGGCGTGCTGGCCCTGGTCCCGGTGATCGCGCCGTACGCGGACAGCCGGGCGGCGGTGCGCAAGCGGCACGAGGCGAACGGCACCGCGTACGTCGAGGTGCATGTGGCCACCCCGGTCGAGGTGTGCTCCGTACGCGATGTGAAGGGCCTGTACGCCAAGCAGGCCGCCGGCGAACTGACCGGGCTGACCGGGGTCGACGACCCCTACGAGGAGCCCGAGGCGCCGGACCTCAGGATCGAGTCGCAGCACCAGAGCGTGCCGGAGTCCGCGGCGTCGGTGTACGCCCTGCTCAGCGAAAGGGGACTGGCATGACGACGACCGTCGCCGAGACCGGCGAGGGCACGGGCAGCCCGTACGCCCTGACCCACCTGGACGCGCTGGAGTCCGAGGCGGTGCACATCTTCCGCGAGGTCGCGGGCGAGTTCGAGAACCCGGTGATCCTCTTCTCCGGCGGCAAGGACTCGATCCTGATGCTGCACCTGGCGCTGAAGGCGTTCGCGCCGGCGCCGGTGCCGTTCGCGCTGCTGCACGTGGACACCGGGCACAACTTCCCGGAGGTCCTGGAGTACCGCGACCGGACCGTGGCCGAGCACGGGCTGCGCCTGCACGTCGCCTCCGTGCAGGACTACATCGACCGGGGAGTGCTCAAGGAGCGCCCGGACGGCACCCGCAACCCGCTGCAGACGCTGCCGCTCACCGAGAAGATCCAGTCGGCGCGGTTCGACGCGGTCTTCGGCGGCGGCCGCCGCGACGAGGAGAAGGCCCGCGCCAAGGAGCGGGTGTTCTCACTCCGCGACGAGTTCTCCCAGTGGGACCCGCGCCGCCAGCGCCCCGAGCTGTGGAACCTGTACAACGGCCGGCACGCGCCCGGCGAGCACGTCCGCGTCTTCCCGCTGTCCAACTGGACCGAGCTGGACGTGTGGCAGTACATCGCCCGCGAGGGCATCGAGCTGCCGTCGATCTACTTCGCGCACGAGCGCGAGGTGTTCCGGCGGGCCGGCATGTGGCTGACCGCCGGTGACTGGGGCGGCCCCAAGGACGGCGAGAGCGTCGAGAAGCGGCTGGTGCGCTACCGCACGGTCGGCGACATGTCCTGCACCGGCGCCGTCGACTCCGACGCGGTGACGCTGGAGCAGGTGATCGCCGAGATCGCCGCCTCCCGGCTCACCGAGCGCGGCGCCACCCGCGCCGACGACAAGCTCTCCGAGGCCGCGATGGAAGACCGCAAGCGCGAGGGGTACTTCTAGCCATGTCCAGCACCACCGAACCCGCCGAGCCGCTGTCGGTCGAGCAGCTGTCGGAGACCACCCTGCTGCGGTTCGCCACCGCCGGGTCCGTCGACGACGGCAAGTCCACCCTGGTGGGCCGGCTGCTGCACGACTCCAAGTCGGTCCTCGCCGAC
The DNA here is from genome assembly GCF_019890635.1 of Streptomyces sennicomposti. Taxonomy (GTDB): domain Bacteria; phylum Actinomycetota; class Actinomycetes; order Streptomycetales; family Streptomycetaceae; genus Streptomyces; species Streptomyces sennicomposti. The sequence continues at coordinate 95,399 of NZ_JAIOAB010000019.1, read as the reverse complement.
CAGCTGGAGGCCGTCGAGCGCGCCTCGGCCAGCCGCGGCCAGGAGGCCCCGGACCTCGCGCTGCTCACCGACGGCCTGCGCGCCGAGCGCGAGCAGGGCATCACCATCGACGTGGCCTACCGCTACTTCGCCACGCCCCGCCGCCGGTTCATCCTGGCCGACACGCCGGGCCATGTGCAGTACACCCGCAACATGGTCACCGGCGCCTCCACCGCCGAGCTGACGGTGATCCTGGTCGACGCCCGCAACGGCGTGGTCGAGCAGACCCGCCGGCACGCCGCGATCGCCGCGCTGCTGCGGGTGCCGCACGTGGTCCTCGCCGTCAACAAGATGGACCTCGTCGACTACCGCGAGGCCGTCTTCGCCGAGATCGCCGAGGAGTTCACGGCGTACGCGACCGAGCTGGGCGTCCCCGAGGTCACCGCCATCCCGATCTCCGCGCTGGCCGGCGACAACGTCGTGGAGCCGTCCGCGGTCATGGACTGGTACGGCGGCCCGACCGTGCTGGAGCACCTGGAGACGGTGCCGGTCAGCCACGACCTGAGCCACTGCCACGCCCGGCTGCCCGTGCAGTACGTGATCCGCCCGCAGACCGCCGAGCACCCCGACTACCGGGGCTACGCCGGCCAGATCGCCGCCGGTTCGTTCCGGGTCGGCGACGAGGTCACCGTCCTGCCCTCCGGGCGCACCTCGAAGATCTCCGGCATCGACCTGCTGGGCGAGCCGGTCCAGGTGGCGTGGACGACGCAGTCGGTGACCGTGCTGCTGGCCGACGACATCGACGTCTCGCGCGGCGATCTGATCGTGCCGAGCAAGGACGCGCCGGCGACCACCCAGGACGTGGAGGCGACCGTCTGCCACGTCGCCGACGCGCCGCTGACCGTCGGCCACCGGGTGCTCCTCAAGCACGGCACCCGCACCGTCAAGGCGATCGTCAAGGACATCCCGTCCCGGCTCACCCTGGACGACCTGTCCCTGCACCCGCACCCGGGCCGGCTCGTCGCCAACGACATCGGCCGGGTGAAGATCCGCACCGCCGAGCCGCTGCCGGTCGACTCCTACGCCGACTCGCGCCGCACCGGCTCGTTCATCCTGATCGACCCGAGCGACGGCACCACGCTGACCGCCGGCATGGTCGGTGAGTCGTTCGCCGCGCCGGACCCGGTCAAGGGTGCCGACGACGAGGACGGCTGGGACTTCTGAGCATGAACTCTTCCGATTTCTACTCGACGTTCGCCAAGGAGGGCGGCCGCGTCGGCAGCGGCGCCCTCGGCAGCGGACAGGGCGGAGTGGCCCGATGTGTGCGCTGACGTACGCGCACTGCCCGCGCGCCCTCACCCCCCACCGCCGAAGTAGACGAAGACCTGCCGACCTCCCGGCCACGACCTGAGAGACCGTGACCGCCGGGCCTCCGAGAGGACAGCCTCCCGTGCCTGTCAACACCTCCGCCATACTCCGCCGCGGTCTCGCGGCGGCCGTCGCCCTGCCGCTCCTCGCGCTGACCGCCTGCAGCTACGGTTCGGAGTCGAAGGACGACGACGCCGGCCAGAAGGTCGCCGCCGGGGCGAAGAAGATCGACGGACTCGACTCCGTCAAGATCGGTTACTTCGGCAACATCACGCACGCCTCCGCCCTGGTGGGCCGGCAGAAGGGCTTCTTCCAGAAGTCGCTCGGGGCGACCGAGGCCAAGTACCAGATCTTCAACGCCGGCCCCTCCGAGATCGAGGCGCTGAACTCGGGCTCCATCGACATCGGCTGGATCGGCCCCTCCCCCGCGATCAACGGCTACACCAAGTCGGACGGCAAGAGCCTGAGGATCATCGGCGGTTCGGCCTCCGGCGGCGTCAAGCTGGTGGTGAACCCGGACAAGATCAAGTCCCTGAAGGACATCAAGGGCAAGAAGATCGCCACCCCGCAGCTCGGCAACACCCAGGACGTGGCGTTCCTCAACTGGATCGCCGAGCAGGGCTGGAAGGTCGACCCGCAGAGCGGCAAGGGCGACGTGTCGGTGGTCCGCTCCGACAACAAGGTCACCCCGGACGCCTACAAGTCCGGTTCCATCGACGGCGCCTGGGTGCCGGAGCCGACCGCGTCCAAGCTGGTCTCCGAGGGCGCCAAGGTGCTCCTGGACGAGTCCACGCTGTGGCCGGACAAGAAGTTCGTGATCACGAACATCATCGTGCGGCAGGCCTTCCTCAAGGAGCACCCCGACGCCGTCGAAGCGGTGCTGAAGGCATCCGTCGAGGCCAACAAGTGGATCAACGCCAACCCGGACGAGGCGAAGGCGGCGGCCAACAAACAGCTGGCCGTCGACTCCGGCAAGGCGCTGCCGGCCGAGGTCCTGGACCCGGCGTGGAAGTCCATCCAGATCATCGACGACCCGCTGGCCGCCACCCTCAACACCGAGGCGGAGCACGCGGTCAAGGCCGGTCTGCTCAAGCAGCCCAAGCTGGACGGCATCTACGACCTCACCCTCCTCAACAAGGTCCTCGCGGCCGAGGGCGAGCCCACCGTCAGCGACGCCGGCCTCGGCGTCAAGTAGAGCCCGAAGCCCAAGAGTTCCCAGGAGGTGACGACCATGGCCACGACCTTCGCCAAGGCCGCCGAGTCCGTAGAGCACGCGGCGCGCCTTGAGAACGTCTCGAAGTCCTTCGCGACTCCGGGCGGGCAGCAGCTGGTCCTGGACGACATCAGCCTCGATGTCGCCCCGGGCGAGTTCGTCACCCTCCTGGGGGCCTCGGGCTGCGGCAAGTCCACGCTGCTGAACCTGGTGGCGGGCCTGGACCGGCCCACCGCCGGGTCCATCACCACGGACGGCCGCCCCGCCCTGATGTTCCAGGAGCACGCCCTGTTCCCGTGGCTGACCGCGGGCAAGAACATCGAACTCGCCCTGAGACTGCGGGGCGTCGCCAAGCAGGAGCGCCGCGGCCGGGCCGAGCAGCTGCTCGAACTGGTCCGGCTCCAGGGCGCGTACGGCAAGCGGGTGCACGAGCTGTCCGGCGGTATGCGCCAGCGGGTGGCGATGGCCCGGGCGCTCGCCCAGGAGAGCAACCTGCTGCTGATGGACGAGCCGTTCGCGGCCCTGGACGCCATCACCCGGGACGTGCTGCACGACGAGCTGACCCGGATCTGGCAGGAGACCGGCGTCTCCGTCCTGTTCGTCACGCACAACGTGCGCGAGGCGGTGCGGCTCGCGCAGCGCGTCGTGCTGCTGTCCTCCCGTCCGGGCCGGGTGGCCCGGCAGTGGACGGTGGACATCCCGCAGCCGCGCCGCATCGAGGACGCGCCCGTCGCGGAGCTGTCCCTGGAGATCACCGAAGTCCTGCGTGGGGAGATCCGCCGCCATGGCCAGCACTGACACGAAGACGGCGCAGGGCGCCGGACTGGCCGGCGTCGAGGCCGGGCTCGACGCGCTGGACACCGCCGAGAGCAGGCGCACACCGCTGCGGCAGACGTTCGTCAACAAGATCTTCCCGCCCATCGTGGCGGTGGTGGTGGTCCTGCTGGCCTGGCAGGCGCTGATCACCTTCAACGTGGTCGACGACCCGACCAAGCTGCCCTCGCCGTCCGACGTGGGTGCCGAGTTCAAGGACGCCTGGCTCCAGGGCACCCTGCTCGACTACATCTGGACGTCCGTCTCGCGCGGTCTGCTGGGCTTCCTGTTCGCGCTGGCCATCGGGACCCCGCTGGGGCTGCTGGTGGCCCGGGTGAAGTTCGTGCGCGCCGCCATCGGCCCGGTCCTGTCGGGTCTCCAGTCGCTGCCGTCGGTGGCGTGGGTGCCGCCGGCCGTGATCTGGCTGGGCCTGGACAACTCGATGATGTACGCGGTGATCCTGCTCGGCGCGGTGCCCTCCATCGCCAACGGCCTGGTCTCCGGCATCGACCAGGTGCCGCCGCTGTATCTGCGGGCGGGCCGCACGATGGGCGCGACCGGACTGAAGGGCGCCTGGCACATCGTCCTGCCAGCCGCGCTGCCGGGCTATCTCGCCGGGCTCAAGCAGGGCTGGGCGTTCTCCTGGCGCTCGCTGATGGCGGCGGAGATCATCGCCTCCTCGCCCGACCTCGGCATCGGCCTCGGCGCACTGCTGGAGAACGGCCGCAACGCCAGCTCCATGTCGATGGTGTTCGAGGCCATCATCCTGATCCTGTTCGTCGGCATCGCCATCGACCTGCTGATCTTCAGTCCGCTGGAGCGGTGGGTGCTGCGCAGCCGCGGCCTGTTCGTGAAGAGCTGAACCGCCATGATCCACCAGCCGGTCCTCCTGGTCATCGCCCACGGCAGCCGCGACGCACGGCACGCCGCGACCGTGCACGCCCTGGTCCGGCGGGTGCGGGCGGCCCGCCCGGACCTGCGGGTGGAGACCGGCTTCCTGGACTTCAACGTGCCCTCCGTGCCGGGCGTGCTGGAGTCCCTGGCGGCCGACGGCGTACGGGACGTGGTGGCGCTGCCGCTGCTGCTGACCCGCGCCTTCCACGCCAAGGCCGACATCCCGGCGGTGCTGCGGGCGGCGCCGGCCCGGCTGCGCATCCGGCAGGCCGACGTGCTGGGGCCGTCCCCGCTGCTGACGGCGGCCCTGGAGCGGCGGCTGCGGGAGGCGGGGCTGTCCCCCGCCGACAAGTCCTCGACCGGGGTCGTGCTGGCCTCGGCGGGGTCCAGTGACCCGGAGGCGATCGCGGTGATCGCAGACATCGCGCGGGAGTGGCGGCACACCGGTTGGTGCGCCGTGCGGCCCGCGTTCGCCTCCGCATCCCTTCCGCGCACCGAGGACGCGGTGCGCGAACTGCGCGCGCTGGGCTGCGCGAAGGTCGCGGTCGCGCCGTACGTGCTGGCCCCCGGTTTCCTGCCGGACCGCATCGCGCGGGGCGCGGCCGACGCGGACGTCCTGGCGGACGTCCTCGGCCCGGCGCCGGAGGTGGCGCGGGTGCTGCTGGAGCGGTACGACGCCGCCCGGCGACCGCTCGTGGCGGCGGTGGGCGCGTGAGCCGCCCCGCCTGAGGTGCTCGTACGTCCGTGGGCCGGCGCTCCCCCGTGGCGCCGGCCCACGGGCGCGTCGGCCCGTGCCCGGTGGGCGGGGCCTGTCTCGGTTCACTTGATTCAGCGTCAGGCGGCGCTGGGATGTCACTGCGTCACGGAGTGTGACGGACGTGGGCGGGCGCCGGGTCGGTCGAAGCGCAGGGAACCCGTACGGGTGCGTTTCAGCTCGAAGAGGTCCGGGTGCCCGGCCAGGACCCGGAAGGCGTCGAAGAGCCGGGCGGCCTCCGCGCCGCGCGGGACGGCGCGCAGCACCGGGCCGAACCACACGGCGCCGTCGACGTGCAGCGTGGGCGTTCCGACGTAGCCGCCCGACTCCGGTTCGGCGCCGGCCGCGTGGCTGCGGCGTACGGCGTCGTCGTGGGCGGAGTCGTGCGCGGCGGCGGAGAGTTCGGCGGGCAGGCCGAGTTCGGCCAGGGACTCGGCGACGACCGCGTCGAAGTCCTTCTCGCCGCGCTCGTGGATCCGGGTGCCGAAGGCGGTGTAAAGGTCCCGCAACACCCTTTCGTCGCCGAGGAGTTCGGCGGCGGCTGCGGCGACGCGCACCGGGCCGATCGACTTGTCGACCAGGTCCCGGTACCAGTCGGGCAGTTCGTTGCCGGTGTTGTGCAGGTACAGGCTCATGACGTGGAAGCGGAGGTCGAGCGGGCGTTCGCGCTCGACCTCCAGCAGCCAGCGGGAGGTGATCCAGGCGAAGGGGCAGGCGGGGTCGAAGTAGAAGTCGACGCGGGTGGCGGGGACGGTCTCGGGTGCGGGGTCGCTCATGCCGTGGACGCTAGTGGCGTGCCGGCGGCGGGTCCCGGTCCAATCAGCCGTTCTTTTCCTGCTCCGCCCGGTCCGCCAGCCGGACCAGTTCGGCCACCGGGAGGGACCCGGCCGGCCGGTGTTCGCGGGCGTAGGCGTTGGCCAGGCGCTGGAGCAGCTCGTTGAGCGGGGTGGGCACGCCGTGCAGCCGTCCCAGGAGGACGATCTCGCCGTTGAGGTGGTCGGCCTCGATGGTGCCGGTGCCGCGGGTGAGGGACTGCCAGGAGGAGCCGCCGCCGCGCCCCGCGCCGTCCAGGGGCGCCAGGGTGACCTTGTCGCCGCGCTTCTCGCGCTGTTCGGCGGCGCTCGCGTACGGGATGCGGGCGGCGGTCAGGACGCGTTCGCCCTCGGCGCGCACCCTCTCGTACAGGGTCCGCGCCGCCTCGTCGGTGAGGGGGCCGGTCAGGGCCTCGACGGCGTTGGCGAGGTTGCCGAGGAGCTTGGCGTACTGCCAGCGGGTCACGTCCGGCACCACGGGCGCCTCGAAGTGCGCGGCCTCCAGGTCGGCGGCGATGTCCCGCAGGACCTCGTCGGCGCCGTGCGGGTAGCGGCCGAGGTGCAGCATGCCGGTGAGCGGGGCGCCGGCGGCCGAGACGACGCCGGGTTCGACATGGGTGGCGGGCAGCCACACGCAGACGCCGTACACGTGCCGGAAGCGGCGCAGCGCGATCCGCTGGCCCTCCACGCCGTTCTGCGCGCACAGCAGCGGCAGCCGCTCGGCGGCGGTGCCGCCGCCCTCGACCGGGGCCGGGCCCCAGGCCGCGAGCGCCGCCTCGGCGTCCTGTGTCTTGACCGCCAGGACGAGTACGTCGTCGGCGCGCAGCACGCCGAGTTCCTCGGGCCCGGCCACGGCGGGCAGCCGGTGCGTCAGCTCCCCCTCGGGCACCCTGAGGCGCAGCCCGCCGTCGCGCAGCGCGGCGAGGTGGGCGCCGCGCGCGACCAGCACCACCTCGCGTCCGCTCTGGGCCAGCCGGCCTCCGACGGCCCCGCCGACCGCTCCTGCCCCGATGATGACGTAGCGCATGCGGGAAGCCTCCCACGACGCCGGTCCGGGTGCGGTCCTGGCCCGGCTCTGGGGTGCGCCGGGCGGGCGGCTCAGGGCCGCGCAGGGACCGGCTCAGGGGTGTGCCGGGCGGGCGGCTCAGGGGTGTGCGGGGGCCGTCATCTCCACGAGTTTGAGGACGGTGTTCCAGTTGCGGCTGGTGGCGATCAGGTCCTTGGTCAGGCGGGGCCGGGACAGCTGCTCGGCGAGCTTGGAGCGGCCGAGGCCGTCGGGGGCGTAGAGGTAGAGGACGCGGTCGCCGAGCCGGAACTCCTCGGGCAGGAAAGCCGGTTGGTCGATCCCGGCGAAGCGGGCCGCGTCGACGGGGGCGGAGAAGTAGGTGACGTGGAGCTGCTTGGGCTCGAGGTCCGCGGCCGGGAACGGGCAGGCCTCGGCGACCGCGCGGAGGTACTCGTGGCCGCGCACGATCACATCGGCCGAAAAGCCGAACCGCCGCTCGATCGCGGCCGTCAGCTCCGCCGCCAGCGTCTCCTCGTCGCCGTGGTCGCTGGTGAAGACGGCCTGGCCGCTCTGCAGGTAGGTGCGCACGGCGCCATGCCCCGACTCCTGAAGCAGGGCGCGCAGTTCGGCCATCGGAACCTTCTTGTTGCCGCCCACGTTGATCCCGCGCAGCAGCGCCGCGTATGTCGTCATCCGCCCAGCGTAGAGCGGCCTGGGGCGGTCCCCCTGATCAGCGCCCCCGAGAAGCGGGGGTAGGTGTAAGGGGCCGCTGTCCTCCCCAGTACGGAGGGGCGGGCGTACGAGCGGAGGAGGGGCGGCGGCCGCGGTTCACCGGGCAGCACGACGAGCGGACCGTGCGCGGGCCGTAGCGTCGTTGCGGAAGGCGGCGGCAGGGGGCCGGCGCCGCGCAGGGGCCTGGTGACCGGGCCTGGAGGGGGCAAGCCCGTCATGGGGAACCGAGGATCAGGGGTGCGGGGCGTCGCCGCGCGGGCCGGCGGCTGGAGCGCCCGGCACCGGTGGGCGGCGGTCGGCATCTGGGTGCTGTTCGTCGTGCTGGCGATGGGGCTCGGCTCGGCCGCGGGCCGGCTGGACGTCAAGGAGAGCGACCAGCTCAGCGGCGAGACGCACACCGCCGCGAAGATCATCGAGGACGCGGGGATCAAGGAGCCGGCGAGCGAGACCGTCCTCGTGCAGAGCCGGGACGGGTCCGTGCGGGCCGGTGACGCCGCCTTCCGGGCCGCCGTCGCCGACGTGGTGAAGGCCGTCGGCGCCACCGGCCGGGTCACGGACGTGAAGTCGCCGTACGACACGAAGACCGTGTCGAAGGACGGCCGCAGCGCGCTGGTGCAGTTCGACGTGCGCGGCGACGCGGAGAGTGCCGGGGACCGGATCGAGCCGGTGCTGAAGGCGGTGGAGGGCGTCCAGAGGGAGCACACGTCGCTGCGGATCGAGGAGATCGGCGGCGCGAGCATGCAGAAGCAGTACGCCGACGCCTTCGGGGACGACTTCCAGCAGGCCGAGTACTCCGCGGTGCCGGTGGCACTGGGCATCCTGCTGATCGCCTTCGGCGCGCTGGTGGCCGCGCTGCTGCCGGTGGCGCTGGCCATCACGGCGATCATGGCGACGATGGGCCTGATGGGCATCGTCAGCCATCTCCAGCCGATGAGCGACACCGCCAACTCCGTGATGCTGCTGGTCGGCATGGCCGTCGGCGTCGACTACTGCCTGTTCTACCTGCGCCGCGAGCGCGAGGAGCGGGCCGCCGGACGGGACGCGGCCACCGCGCTGCGCATCGCCGCCGCGACCAGCGGCCGGGCGATCGTCGTCTCCGGCGTCACCGTGTGCGTGGCGATGGCGGGCATGCTGTTCACCGGCATCGCCGAGTTCGAGGCGATGGGCCTGGCCTCGCTGATCGTGGTGGCGGTCGCCATGGTGGGGTCGGTGACCGTGCTGCCGGCGCTGCTGTCGCTGCTGGGCGAGCGGGTCGAGAAGGGGCGGCTGCCCTTCCTGAGGCGGCGGCGCGCCACCGCGGGCGACCAGGGCAGCCGGTTCTGGACCGCCGTGCTGCGGCGGGTGCTGGCCCGGCCGGTGGTCAGCGTGGTCGTCGCGGTCGGCGCGCTGCTGGCGGTCGCCGCTCCGGCGCTCGGCATGAAGACCTCGCAGCTCACGCTGGACCAGGAGTTCGGCGACTCGCTGCCCATCGTGCAGACCTACAACCGGGTCAACGACGCCTTCCCGGGCGGCTCCGAGCCGGCTCAGGTGATCGTCAGCGCCAAGGACATCAAGGCTCCCGAAGTGCGCTCGGCGCTGGCCGCGTTCAAGGAGCGGGCCGTCTCCTCGGGCGCTTCGCGGGGCCCGGTGGACGTCAAGCTGTACGAGGACCGGAACGTCGCCTTCGTCTCCGTCCCGCTGGTCGGCGGCTCCGACTTCGACCGGGCCGGCGAGAGCCTGAAGAAGCTGCGCGACGAGGTGCGGCCCGCCACGCTCGGCACGGTCGAGGGCGTCCGGGCGCCGGTCACCGGCCAGGTCGCCGGGTCGGTCGACTTCAACGACCAGCTTCTCGGCTCGGTCGTCCCGGTCTTCGCGTTCGTGGTGGTCTTCGCCTTCCTGCTGATGCTGCTGTCCTTCCGCTCGCTGACGGTCGCGATCACCTCGATCCTGCTCAACCTGCTGTCGGTGGGCGCGGCCTACGGCATCCTCGTCGCCGTCTTCCAGCACGGCTGGGGCGCCTCGCTGGTGGGCGCGCAGGGCGTCGGCGCGATCGTCACCTGGCTGCCGCTGTTCCTCTTCGTGATCCTGTTCGGGCTGTCGATGGACTACCACGTGTTCGTGGTGTCCCGCATCCGCGAGGCGCGGCTGCGCGGCCGGAGCACCAAGGACGCCGTCCAGCACGGGGTGGTCACCACGGCGGGCGTCGTCACCAGCGCCGCGGTCATCATGGTCGCCGTGTTCGCGATCTTCGGAACGCTGTCCATGCAGTCGATGAAGCAGATGGGCGTGGGCCTTGCGGCGGCGGTGCTCATCGACGCCACGGTCATCCGCGGGGTGCTGCTGCCGGCGGTGATGTCGCTGCTCGGCGAGCGCAACTGGTACCTGCCCAAGTGGCTGCACCGGCTGCCCGACCTCACGCACGACGAGTCCCCGGAGGCGGTGGCCGCACCCTCCGCACCGCCCGCGCCTCCCGCGCCTCCCGCGCCTCGGGAGGGTGAGCGGCTGGGGGTGTGAACCTCCGGGACATGGAAGGGCGGGACCCGTCGGCCGCGTACGAGCCGGCGGGTCCCGCCCTTTGCGCGGCACGGCGGCGCGGTGACGCGGCGCGGCTTGCAGGGTGCCGTGCCGTGCCCTGCCGCGTCGCCGGATCAGCGGCGGTGCGCGGGCAGTTCGGCCTCGATCAGGTCGGCCGCCCGCCGGGTGCCGCCCTCCTCGGCCATGCCGGCCTGGATCTCCTTGAGCCGGCGGGCCACCTCCGGGTCGTCGACCAGGGCGAGGGCGGCGGCGCGCAGCGCCTCGGCGGTCGCCTCCTCGGTGGGCAGATGCCGGGCGACGCCGAGGCCCTGGAGCACGTCGGCGTTGCCGAACTGGTCGACGGCCTGCGGAACGGCGATCATCGGCGTGCCGGTGGCCAGCCCCTCCTGGCTGCCGCCGGCCCCGGCGTGCGTGACGAACAGGTCGGCCTGGCGCAGGATCGCCAACTGCGGCACCCAGGAGCGCACTTCGACGCTGTCCGGCACCTCGCCCAGCTCGGCCGGGTCCACCTGCTTGCCGATCTGGAGCACCGTGTGCCAGCCGGGCAGCTCGCCGAAGGCCTTGACGCACTCCCGGTAGAAGGCGGGCTGCCGGGTGAAGGCCGAGCCGAGCGAGACGAGCACCACCTTCTTCGCGCCGGCGGGCCGCTCCCAGGCGCCCTGCGCGAAGCGGTCGCCCTGGCAGGCGCCGACGAAGGAGTACACGCGCTCGTCGACCCGGTCGGCGTTCGGCTGGAGGACCTTCGGGATCAGGACCAGCGAGCGGTCGGGACGGCCGGCGAAGTCGTCGGGGTGCAGGGCGACGCCGTTCTCGCGCAGCCAGGACTCGAAGCGGGCGTAGTAGGCGCGGCCCCGTTCGGTCTTCTTGGGCTCGGCCCACATCGGTTCGGCGACCTCCTCCTCGTACCCCTCCCAGGCGACGAGGTTGGGCGAGAGGGAGACGGCGGGCACGCCCCAGCGGTGGGCGAGGACGCGGGCCGGGTAGGAGGTGATGTCGTGCAGGACGAGGTCCGGTTCGTCGCCGTCGTAGAGGTCGATCAGCTGGGGCAGGGCCTGGATCGCGTCGTTCAGGAACGGCTCGACGTTGTCCAGGAGCGTCGTCCCCCAGGCGGACGGGTCGTCGTCGGGCGTGGGCAGCGTGGAGTGCCAGGGCTTGACCTCCGCGCCGGTCTCGGCGACCTTCTCCGCGAACAGCGGGGGGATGGCGTAGGTCACCCGGTGGCCCCGGGCGACGAGTTCGCGGATCACCTCCAGGCTGGGGTTCACGTGGCCGTGGGCGGCGATGGAGAACATGGCGATATGAGCGCGACTGGTCATGCCCGAGACCCTAGGCGAGACGAGACGTCTCGTGCAATACATTAACCGCGCACGCCTCCCACCAGTGCGGATGCGACACTGACCGTCCGGCGGCGGAGGACGACAGCCGCCGCTGGACGACGACGGACAGGGAGGCGGACGATGGACGAGGCGCGGGCGCGGGGCGTGCTGGCGGCGGCGAACGTGGTGGCCGGGGCGGCGGACGGGGCGCGGCTGCTCGCGCTCGGCGAGAACGCGGTCTTCGCCGCCGGGGACCTCGTCGTCAAGGTGGGCCGGGACGCCGAGCTGCTGGACCGCGCGCGGCGCGAGCTGCGGATCGCGCGGTGGCTGGCCGAGGCCGGGGTCCCGGCGGTGCGCGCCGCCGAGGACGAGGCGCTGCTCGTCGAGGGACATCCGGTGACCGTGTGGCACCGGCTGCCCGACCCGGTGCGGCCCGCCGAACCCCGCGACCTCGCCGAACTGCTGCGCGTCGTGCACGCGCTGCCCGCCCCCGGTTTCGCGCTGCCGCCGCGCGAACTGCTCGGCGGGGTGGAGCGCTGGCTGCGGCTCGCGGGCGACGCGGTCGACCCGGCGGACGCCGCCTATCTGCGCGAGCGGCGCGACGGGTTCGCGGCGGCCGCCGCCGCGCTCGTCCCGCATCTGCCGCCCGGCCCGATCCACGGCGACGCGCTGCCGCGCAACGTGCACATCGGACCGGACGGTCCGGTCCTGGTGGACCTGGAGACCTTCTCCGCCGACCTGCGCGAGCACGACCTGGTGGTGATGGCCCTGTCCCGGGACCGCTACGGCCTGCCCGCCGAGGCGTACGACGCCTTCACCGCGGCGTACGGCTGGGACGTGCGGGAGTGGGCGGGCTGCTCGGTGCTGCGCGGCGCCCGGGAGACGGCGAGCTGCGCCTGGGTCGCCCAGCACGCCCCGGCCAACCCCAAGGCCCTGACCGAGTTCGAACGCCGGGTGGCGTCCCTGCGCGAGGGCGACGAATCGGTCCGCTGGTACCCGTTCTGAACCCGGGCGCCGCCCCCGCCGGGCGCTCCCGGCCACGGCCCGCGCGCCCCGAACCCGGCCGAGCCGTCCGCCCGACCGGGCTGCCCGATGCGGCCGACGCGCCCGACGCGCTCGCCCGCGCCCGGACCTCCCGGTCGGCGGCGCCGGGACCGCCGGGCGCCCCGCCGCGGTCAGCCTCCCCGCCCGCCGACGCTCCGACCGGGGTCCGGCCCGGCCCCGCCGAACCGCCCCCGCCCGGGAAGGGCCGGGAAGGGCCGGGCCAGGAAGGGCGGTCGGGGCGGACCACCCGCCCGGTCGGTCCGCCCCGCGGCCGGCACCCCCGGCGGCCGGTGAACCGGCGGGCGGCGGTTCTCAGACCCGCTCCTCCGTCAGTTCCCGCAGGGGCCACGCCCCGTCGACCACCGCCGTCGGGTCGCCCTTGCCGCGCAGGAAGGTCTGGAGGTCCGCCGCCCAGGCGGCGTGCCACTGGATCTGGGAGCGGTGCAGTTCCGCCGGGCCGAGGGCGGCCACCTTGGCGTGCCGGACGGCTATCGCGCGGGCCAGGCGGGCCGCGGCGAGGGCGTCGGCCGAGGCGTCGTGGGCGGCGCCGAGCACGACGCCGTACTCCGTGCACACCGCCTCCAGGGTGCGCTTGCCGCGCCGGTAGCGGTCGGCCCAGCGGTCGATGGTGTACGGGTCCACGACCGGGCCGGGCGCCGCCCCCGCCGGGCGCTCCCGGCCATGGCCCGCGCGCCCCGAACCCGGCCGAGCCGTCCGCCCGACCGGGCTGCCCGATGCGGCCGACGCGCCCGACGCGCTCGCCCGCGCCCGGACCTCCCGGTCGGCGGCGCCGGGACCGCCGGGCGCCCCGCCGCGGTCAGCCTCTCCGCCCGCCGACGCTCCGACCGGGGTCCGGCCCGGCCCCGCCGAACCGCCCCCGCCCGGGAAGGGCCGGGAAGGGCCGGGCCAGGAAGGGCGGTCGGGGCGGACCACCCGCCCGGTCGGTCCGCCCCGCGGCCGGCACCCCCGGCGGCCGGTGAACCGGCGGGCGGCGGTTCTCAGACCCGCTCCTCCGTCAGTTCCCGCAGGGGCCACGCCCCGTCGACCACCGCCGTCGGGTCGCCCTTGCCGCGCAGGAAGGTCTGGAGGTCCGCCGCCCAGGCGGCGTGCCACTGGATCTGGGAGCGGTGCAGTTCCGCCGGGCCGAGGGCGGCCACCTTGGCGTGCCGGACGGCTATCGCGCGGGCCAGGCGGGCCGCGGCGAGGGCGTCGGCCGAGGCGTCGTGGGCGGCGCCGAGCACGACGCCGTACTCCGTGCACACCGCCTCCAGGGTGCGCTTGCCGCGCCGGTAGCGGTCGGCCCAGCGGTCGATGGTGTACGGGTCCACGACCGGGCCGGGCTCCGCGCCGCCGAGGCGGTCGGCGAGCGACGGCAGCCCGTACCGCCGCAGTTCGGCGGAGAGCAGGGTCAGGTCGAAGGCGGCGTTGTACGCCACGACCGGCACCCCCGCCCGCCAGTACCCCGTCAGGGCCTCGGCGATGGCGTCGGCGACCCGGTCGGCGGGCCGCCCCTCGGCGGCGGCCCGCTCGGTGCTGATGCCGTGCACGGCGACCGCGTCCGGCGGTATGGGCACGCCCGGGTCGGCCAGCCATTCCCGGCGCCCGGCCGGCTCACCGTCCCGGACCTCGATCACGGCTGCCGTGACGATGCGCGCCGTCCGCGGATCCGTCCCCGTCGTCTCCAGGTCGAAGCCGATCAGCAGCTCCTGGTGCCAGCCCATGGCGGCCCCCCTTCTCGTGGTGCTCTCCCCCAGTGGTTCTCACCTTCGCACGCGCCACTGACAATCAGAGGACCGCGTTCCGCTTTCCGGCCCGGCCGGCACCCCCACAAGCCCGGGATCGGCGGCGATTTCAGGACACCGGGCGCGAATCGACCCACATCGTCTCGAACTCCTCGCGGTAGGCGGCGAAGAGACCGCCCTCGTCCACCTCGCCCGACTTGACCACCCGGCCGCCGTTGCGCAGGACGAACACCGGCGCCTCCATGCCCCGGCTGCGCCGCAGATAGGACTGGGTGACCGCGATGCCATCGGAGCCGTCGCCGTCCACCAGGTACGCGGAGACGCGCGGCGTCTCGTCGTAGACCTGGATCTCGAAGGCGCCCGGGTCGCGCAGCCGGGCCCGCACCCGGCGCATGTGCAGGATGTTCATCTCCACCGAGCGGCTCAGCTCGCCGCGCTTGAGCCCGAGTTCGCGCTCGCGCCGCTTGACCGCGCTGGAGGCCGGGTTCAGGAACAGCAGCCGCACCCGGCAGCCGGACTCGGCCAGCCGCACCAGGCGGCGGCCGGAGAAGTTCTGCACGAGCAGGTTGAGACCGATGCCGATGGCGTCCAGGCGGCGGGCGCCGCCGAAGATGTCCTCGGCCGGGAACTGGCGCAGCAGCCGCACCCGGTCCGGGTGGACGGCGACCACGTCGGCGTACCGGTCGCCGATCAGGTCCTCCACCGCGTCCACCGGCAGCCGCCGGGCGGAGGGCACGTCGCCGCCGGCGCCGAGGATCTCCAGCAGGCGCGCGGAGGCGCGTTCGGCCTGGGCGAGCACCGCCTCGGACAGGGCCCGGTTGCGGGAGACGACGTTGCGGGTGACCTCCAGCTCGTCCAGGGCGAGTTCGACGTCGCGGCGGTCGTCCAGGTAGGGCTCGAAGCAGGGCCAGTGCTGCACCATCAGCTCGCGCAGCTGGGGCAGGGTCAGGAAGCTGATGACGTTGTCGTCGGCCGGGTCGAGCAGATAGCCCTTGCGGCGGCTGACCTCGCGCACGGCGACCGCGCGCTGGGCCCACTCCTGGCCGGCCGGGCCGGCGGCGGCGACCACCCAGTCCTCGCCGTGGACGGGTTCGTAGACGGGCCGCAGCACGGCGGCGACGACGGCGCGCAGCCGTTGTTCGACCAGGTTCAGCCAGATGTAGGCCCGGCCGGCCCGCTGGGCGCGGGTGCGCACCTCGCGCCAGGCGTCGGCGTCCCAGTCCAGCTCGGGGCCGATGGCGCCGGCGTCCATCGGCCGGGCCAGGGACACCGCACCGGGCGGGACGTCTGTGGAGTTCCCCTCGTGACCCTCGTCACCAGGGGGCAGCTCCAGGCCTCCCGAGCCCACCCGTGCACCGCCTTCCGCTCCCCCGGAGCCTCCCCGTCCCAACGATCAAGGAAGGGTACTCCGGGAGCGGTCCGCGGTGCAGCCGGATGGGCAGCTCCTTTCTCAACTTCCCCACGCTTTCCGTCCGTTCCGGTCCGTCCGCCGGGGCGGAGTGAGGTTATTCATAGCGTTGACGGGCACCGTCCCGGGCAGATAGGACCGCCGGCCGGGGCGACGCACCCGGCAGGAGTCATAGGTGGCGCCCTCACTTTCGGGGACACTCGGGGCCAGGGCGCCACCCCGGCGCCGCACACCTGAAAGAGTCGTGTCCATGCAGGTCTGGCCTGGAGAGGCGTATCCGCTCGGCGCCACGTACGACGGCGCCGGCACCAACTTCGCGGTCTTCACGGAGGCCGCGGACCGAGTAGAGCTGTGTCTGCTGCACGACGACGGCTCGGAGACGGCGGTGGAACTGCGGGAGAGCGACGCGTTCGTCCGGCACGCGTACGTCCCGGGGGTCATGCCGGGACAGCGGTACGGGTTCCGGGTGCACGGCCCGTACGCCCCGGAGCGCGGACTGCGCTGCAACTCCGCGAAGCTGCTGCTCGACCCGTACGCGCGTGCGATCAGCGGGGCGATCGACTGGGGAGAGGAGGTGTACGGCTACCACTTCGACGACCCGGAGCGGCGCAACGACCTGGACTCGGCGCCGCACACCATGACGTCGGTCGTGGTGAACCCGTACTTCGACTGGGGCGACGACCGGCGCCCGCGCCGCGGCTACCACGAGACGGTGATCTACGAGGCGCACGTCAAGGGCCTCACCATGCGCCACCCGGGGCTGCCCGAGGAGCTGCGCGGCACCTACGCGGCCCTCGCCCATCCGGCGGTCATCGAGCACCTGACCGAACTGGGCGTGACGGCGCTGGAGCTGATGCCCGTACACCAGTTCGTGAACGACCACCGGCTGGTCGACATGGGCCTGTCGAACTACTGGGGCTACAACACCATCGGCTTCTTCGCCCCGCACAACGCGTACGCCTCCTGGGGCGACCGCGGCCAGCAGGTGCTGGAGTTCAAGTCGGCGGTGCGGGCGCTGCACGAGGCCGGGATCGAGGTCATCCTCGACGTGGTCTACAACCACACCGCCGAGGGCAACCACCTGGGCCCGACGCTGTCCTTCAAGGGCATCGACAACCCGCAGTACTACCGGCTCACCGACGATCCGCGCTACTACATGGACACCACGGGCACCGGGAACTCGCTGCTCATGCGGTCCCCGCACGTGCTCCAGCTGATCATGGACTCGCTGCGCTACTGGGTCACCGAGATGCACGTGGACGGCTTCCGCTTCGACCTGGCGGCCACGCTCGCACGCCAGTTCCACGAGGTGGACCGGCTGTCGTCGTTCTTCGACCTGGTGCAGCAGGACCCGGTGGTCTCCCAGGTGAAGCTGATCGCGGAGCCGTGGGACGTGGGCGAGGGCGGCTACCAGGTGGGCAACTTCCCGCCGCTGTGGACCGAGTGGAACGGCAAGTACCGCGACACGGTGCGGGACCTGTGGCGGGGCGAGCCGCGGGCGCTGGCGGAGTTCGCCTCCCGGCTGACCGGCTCCTCCGACCTCTACCAGGACGACGGCCGCCGCCCGCTGGCCTCGATCAACTTCGTCACCTGCCACGACGGCTTCACCCTGCACGACCTGGTGTCGTACAACGACAAGCACAACGAGGCCAACGGCGAGGACAACCGCGACGGCGAGAGCCACAACCGGTCCTGGAACTGCGGCGCGGAGGGCGACACCGACGACGAGGGCGTGCTGCGGCTGCGGGCGCGGCAGATGCGCAACTTCGTCGCGACGCTGATGCTCTCCCAGGGCGTGCCCATGATCAGCCACGGCGACGAGTTCGCCCGCACCCAGCGGGGCAACAACAACGCCTACTGCCAGGACAACGAGCTGTCCTGGGTGCGCTGGCCCGAGGGCCAGGGCGAGGGTGCGGGCGAGGACGAGGAGCTGCTGGAGTTCGTCCGGGCGATGGCCGCCCTGCGCCGGGACCATCCGGTCTTCCGCCGGCGCCGCTTCTTCCACGGCCGGCCCGTGGAGGGGACCCACGACGAGCTGTCCGACATCGCCTGGTTCACCCCGGAGGGCAAGGAGATGGCGCAGCGGGACTGGGACTCGGCGCGCGCCTCGGCGCTGACGGTGTTCCTCAACGGCAACGCCATCTCGGAGCCGGGCCAGCGCGGCGAGCGGATCACCGACGACTCGTTCCTGCTGATGTTCAACGCCGCGCCCAAGGCGCTCGACTTCGTGGTGCCGGTGGACCACGGCCGCCAGTGGCAGGTGGTGGTGGACACCGCGCGGGACCGGCCGCTGGCCGCCGGCAGCGGGCGCAAGGTGCGCGCGGGCGACCGGCTGACCCTTGAGGACCGCAGCATGACCGTGCTCCAGCGGCCGGCCTGACCCACCACCACGCTCACCCGTTCGGGTGATTTCGCGTCGTCCCCCGTCCGGGTGAGCCGCTGGGCCGCCCGGGTGGGGCGACGGGCACCTGACCGGCGGACGGCACGAAAGGCGGCCGGGCGGGTACGTAGCTCTCCATGACACCCGAGCGCACCGCACCCGTCGTGCCCACGGCCACCTACCGGCTCCAGCTCCAGCCCGAATTCCCGTTCGCCGCCGCCGAGGCGGCCGTGCCGTACCTGGCCTCGCTCGGCGTCTCGCATGTGCACCTCTCCCCCGTCCTGGAGGCCGTCCCCGGCTCCGCGCACGGCTACGACGTCGTCGACCACGCGCGCGTGCGCGCCGAACTCGGCGGCGAGGAGGGGCTGCGGGCGCTGTCCCGCACGGCGCGCGAGCACGGGCTCGGCCTGGTCGTGGACATCGTGCCCAACCACATGGCGGTGGCGCCCCGGCACAACCGCGTCCTGTGGGAGGTGCTGCGGGAGGGGCCCGCCTCGCCGTACGCGCGCTGGTTCGACATCGACTGGGAGGCGCAGGGCGGCAAGGTACTGCTGCCGGTGCTCGGCCGTCCGGTCGGCAAGGTGATCGGCGAGCTGCGCGTGGACGGCGACGTCCTGCGCTACTACGACCACGTCTTCCCGCTGCGCGCCGGGACGGAGAGGCTGCCGCTGCCCGAGCTGCTGGAGGCGCAGTGGTACCGCCTGACGTGGTGGCGGCTGGCCCGCACCGAGCTGAACTACCGGCGGTTCTTCAGCATCTCGGAGCTGATCGGGGTGCGGGTGGAGGACCCGGAGGTGTTCGAGGCGACCCACGCCAAGATCCTCCAGCTGCTCGGCGAGGGCGTGGTGGACGGCCTGCGCGTGGACCACCCCGACGGCCTCGCCGACCCCGACGCCTATCTGGACCGGCTGCACACGGCGACCGGCGGCCGGTGGACCGTCCTGGAGAAGATCCTCTCCGACGGCGAGCACCTGCCCGCCGCCTGGCCGGTGGCCGGCACCACCGGCTACGACGCCCTGCGCCACGTGGACGGCCTGTTCGCCGACCCCGAGGGCGGTGCCGAACTCCTGACCGCCTACCGCCGCTTCGCCGCCCCGCGGACCGACCGCGGCGGCGACTGGGCGGCGACGGCGCGGCAGGCGGCGTACGAGGTGATCACGCACGAGCTGGCCGCCGAGACGGACCGGCTGACCCGCGCCGCGCACCGGGTGTGCGCCGGCTCCCCGGACCCGGCGCTGCGCGACCGCGCGCCCTGGGCGCTGCGCACCGCGCTGCGCGAGCTGCTGGTGCGCCTGGAGGTGTACCGGCCCTACGCCTCCGTGGACGCCTCCGCCGTGGTCACCGAGGAGGCCGCGGCCGAGGCGAAGCGGGCCTTCGCGGTGCCCGAGGAGGGCGAGGCGGTGGACGTGGTGCGCGATCTGGTGCTGGGCCGGGCGGGTACGGGTCCGGACGCCGTGGAGTTCCGCACCCGGTTCGCGCAGACCGCCTCCGCGCTGCGCGCCAAGTCCGTCGAGGACACCGCCTACTACCGCTACGTGCCGCTGTTGTCGGCCAACGAGGTCGGCGGCGAGCCCGGGCGCCCGGCGGTGGGCCCGGCGGACTTCCACGCGTACTGCGCGCGCGTGCAGCGCGACTGGCCCGCGACCGGGACCGTGGTCTCCACGCACGACACCAAGCGCAGCGCCGACGTACGGGCGGCCCTGGCGGTGCTGACCGAGTGCCCGCGGCAGTGGGCGGAGCTGCTGGCCGGGGTGTCCGGCGCGGGGGCCGAGGCGCCGGACGCGCAGCTGGCGTGGGCGGCCTGGCAGACGGTGTTCGGGCTCGGCCCGGCGGACGCGGGACGGGTGCGGGAGGCGCTGCTCAAGCACGTCCGCGAGGCGGGCCTGCACACGAGCTGGACGGAGCAGGAGCCGCCGTACGAGGAGGCGGTGCAGCGGTTCGTCGCCGAGGGGCCGTGCGGGGCGGCGGGCGAGCCGGTGGCCGCCTTCCGCCAGAAGCTGGAGCCGCACATCCGGGCCAATGTCCTCGCCACCGCGCTGGTGCATCTGACGATGCCGGGCGTGCCCGACGTCTACCAGGGCGCGGAGGCCGAGTACCGGGCCCTGGTGGACCCGGACAACCGCCGCCCCGCGCACTTCCCGCCGCCCGACCCGGGCGAGAAGGGCGCGGTCACGGCGGCGGCGCTGCGGCTGCGGGCGCGCCGCCCGGAGGTCTTCGGCGACAAGGCGACGTACGAGCCGCTGGCGGCCGAGGGGCCGGCGGCGGAGCACTGCCTGGCGTTCGCGCGGTCCGGGCAGGTGCTGACGGCCGTGACCCGGCTGTCGCTGCGGCTGGCCGAGGCGGGCGGCTGGCGCGAGACACGGCTGACGCTGCCGCCGGGCCGGTGGGCCGACGCGCTGGCGCCGGGACGTGAGTTCGAGGGGCACGCGCGCGTGGCGGAGCTGTTCGAAGAGCTGCCGGTGGCGCTGCTGGAGCGGGTGACGGAGCCGGCCGGGACCGAGTGACCGGTCCGGGGGCGGCCCGGGCGGGAGGCGGGCGGCTGGGCGTTCTTGACAGCCGTCCGCGTCCGTGGGGTACTGCGAATGCGAAGCCTGGCGGACGAGTACGGGGGTGAGTCTGCTGCCGGAGCCGCGCTACCCCAGCGTTCCCGAACTGGTCTCGGCGGTTCGGGAACTGGCCGCGCACCGCCCGCGTCTGTGCGGCCTGGAGGAGGTCGGCGCGTCCCGCGCGGGCCGGCCGCTGCACCTGCTGTCCGTCGGGCACGCCCGGCGTGCCGTGCTGGTGGTCGCCGGCGCCCACGCCAACGAGCCCACCGGCGGCGCCACGCTGCTCTCGCTGGTGCACCGGGTGGCGGACGACCCCCGGCTGCGGGCCGGCGTCTCCTGGCACTTCCTGCTGTGCGCCGACCCGGACGGGGCGAGCCTGCACGTGACGCCGGCCCCGCGCAGCCTCTACGACTACCACCTCGGGTTCTTCCGGCCCGCCGGTCCCGAGCAGCCGGAGTGGTCGCCGTCCGTGCTGCCGCCCGAGCTGCTGCCGCCGGAGACGCGCGCGCTGACCGCCGTCGTGGCCGCGCTGCGGCCCTACCTCCAGGTGTCGCTGCACGGCACCGAACTGGGCGGCAGCTGGGTGCAGCTGACCCGGGACGTGCCCGGCCTCGCCGAGCCGTTCCGCAAGTCGGCCGCCGAGCTGCACATCCCGGTGGAGACGGGCGCCTGCGACGCGGCGGGCTGGCCCGTCTCCGGCCCCGGGGTGCGGGTGATGCCCGCGCCGGGCACGGACCCGGCGTATCCGAGCCTGCCGGACGACGCCCGGCACAGCACCTGGTACGAGGCGCACCGGCACGGCGGGATGACCGCGGTGGTGGAGGTGCCGATGTGGGCGAGCGACCTGGTCGACGACCCGGTCCCGCACCCGGATCCGGCCGGGGCGCAGCGGCGGCTGGCGGACCGGCTGCTGCGGGACGCGGGGCGGGTGGAGGCGGTGCTCGCCGAGGCGCTGCCCCGGCTGGACGGCCCCGAGGGGCCGCTGCTGCGGGCGGCGCGCTGGGGGCTCGGTCTGGTGCCGGGCCTGGCCGCGGACTGGGTGCGCGTCCCGCCCGCCGAGACGACGATGTCGTACGTGGGCAGCGTGGACGCGTTCGGCCGCCGGCTGCCGCTGAGGGCGGCGGCGATGCTGCTGCGGGTGCTGCGGGCGGCCGGCGATCCCGCCGTGCCCGAGCTGGAGCGCCTGGTGGCGGCGTGGAGCACGGCGTTCGCGGCCCGGTTCCGGGCCCGCTGGGTGCCCCTGGACCACCAGGTCGAGCACCAGAGCCGTACGGTCCTGGCGGCGGCCCACCACGCCCGGGAACTGATGATCTGATGAAACGATCCTCCGCTTGCCCGGACACCCTCTTCTCCGACCGATGTCCGGGCGTGCACCCGCGCCCGGACACCGGTTCGAGAGGTCACTGATCCAGGGCGAACACGTCTCCCGTACGGGCCCTCATCACGCACGCGTTGGGGAAGGTCTCCGTGTAGTCGACCGCGCGCCCCTGCCACTGGCCGCGCGCCTGGACGGTCACGGGGGCGTAGATCATCGAGCAGAACACCTCCTTGTGCGGGATGACGCGGATGTCGCCGTGGGCCGAGCGGAGCTGGTCGCAGGCCGCGGCGGCGTGCGGGTGGCCCTGGGGCGGCTCGCAGCGCAGCAGGGCGCCCCGGCTGTCGCCGGTGCGGGCGTCGTCGCCGTGGCTGACCGTGACGTAGAGCCAGTCGCTCTGGTCGGCGGTGTGCCGGGGGCGCGGGTGCGAGTCCTGGGCGGCGTGGGCGGCCTGGACGGGGAGGGCCGCGAGCAGGACGGCCGCCGCCGTGGTCGCGCCGCGCCGCAGCAGGGCCGTCGTCCTGGTGAAGTGGTTCATGCCCGGGGTATCGGCACGACGGCCCGCGCTCCCCAGCCCCGGTCACTCGAACGGGAGCACGCGCGCGTGACGCCCGGTCAGTTCCCGTGTCCCGGACGGCCGGCCGGTGTGCCCGGAATGAACGGGAAGGAACCGAGGCCGGGCGCAGCCGGCGACACCCGCCGCAAAAGGGCGGATGCGGAAGCGGATTGATCTCGTTTGGCGCACCATGGACGGGCTACATCACGGTGAGCAGACGAAGGGGAACCGTCCGTGCAGTTCGAGGTGTGGGCACCGCAGGCCGATCACGTCACGCTCCAGTGCGACGACGTCACGCGCGCGTTGGAGCGCGACCCGGAACGCGCGGGCTGGTGGACCGGCGAGGCCGAGGCGCGCGACGGCTCGCGCTACGGGTTCGCGCTGGACGGCGGGCAGGTGCTGCCCGACCCGCGGTCGCGGCGGCAGCCGGACGGTCCGGACGGGCTGAGCGCCGTCGTCGACCACGGGCGCCACGCCTGGCGCACCGGCGAGTGGGCCGGGCGCGCGCTGCCGGGCGCGGTGCTCTACGAGCTGCACGTGGGCACGTACACGCCCGAGGGCACCTTCGACGCGGCCGCCGCGCGTCTTGAACACCTGGTCGAACTGGGCGTCACGCACGTCGAGTTGATGCCCGTGTGCCCCTTCCCCGGCACGAACGGCTGGGGCTACGACGGGGTCTCGCTGTGGGCCGTGCACGAGCCGTACGGCGGCCCGGAGGGGCTGAAGCGGTTCGTGGACCGGGCGCACGAACTCGGCCTGGGCGTGGTGCTGGACGTGGTCCACAACCACCTCGGCCCCTCCGGCAACTATCTGCCGATGTTCGGGCCGTACTTCACCGACACGCACCACACCCCGTGGGGCTCGGCCGTCAACCTGGACGCGGCCGGCTCGGACGAGGTGCGGGACTTCCTCGTCGGCAGCGCGCTGGCCTGGCTGCGCGACTACCGCATCGACGGACTGCGCCTGGACGCGGTGCACGCGCTGGTGGACACGCGCGCGTGCCACTTCCTGGAGGAGCTGTCCGCGGCCGTGGACACGCTCGCCGCGAGCCTGGGCCGGCCGCTGTTCCTGATCGCCGAGTCCGACCTGAACGACCCCCGGTTGGTCACCGCGCGCGCGGAGGGCGGCCTCGGCCTGCACGCTCAGTGGAACGACGACTTCCACCATGCCCTGCACACCGCCCTGACCGGCGAGTCCCAGGGTTACTACGCCGACTTCGCGCGGGCCCCGCTGGCGGCCCTCGCCAAGACGCTGACCGGCGGCTTCTTCCACGACGGCACCTACTCCAGCTTCCGGGGGCGGCGGCACGGGCGGCCGCTGGACCGGACCCGGGTCGCCGGGCACCGGCTGCTCGGCTACAGCCAGACCCACGACCAGGTCGGCAACCGGGCGCAGGGCGACCGGCTGTCCTCCCTGCTCGCGGGCTCCCCCGGCCTGCTGTCCTGCGCGGCGGCGCTGACGCTGACGGCGCCGTTCACGCCGATGCTGTTCATGGGCGAGGAGTGGGCGGCCGGCACGCCGTGGCAGTACTTCACCGACCACACCGACCCGGAGCTGGCCGAGGCGGTCCGCCGGGGCCGGCGGCGGGAGTTCGCCGCGCACGGCTGGGCCGAGGAGGACGTGCCCGACCCGCAGGACCCGGCCACCCGGGACCGCTCCTGCCTGGACTGGAGCGAACCGGAGCGCGAGCCGCACGCGCGCGTGCTGGACTGGTACCGGCGGCTGACCGCCCTGCGGCGCGAACAGCCCGACCTCACCGACCCCGACCTCGCGGACACGAAGGTCGCCTTCGACGAGGAGGGCCGCTGGCTGGCGTTCCGGCGCGGGGACGTCCGGGTGGCGGTGAACCTGGGCAAGGAACCGGCCGCGATCCCGCTGGGCACCCACCCGGTGCGGGTGCTGGCGGCCTGGGAGCCGGTGACGCCGCCCGGCGAGGACGGCGTCCTGCACGTGCCGGGCCAGTCGTGCGTGGTGCTGGTCCAGGAGTGAGGCGCCTGGCGCCGGTCCGGGGGTGAGACGCCTGGTTCCGGTCCAGCGGTGAGACGCCTGGTTCCGGTCCAGCGGTGAGGGTGAGGGGGCGACGGCGGCCGGGCCTTCGGCCGAGGGGTGCGGCTACGGCTCCTCGGCCGGGCCGTCCGCGGCGTCGTCGCGGAACTCCGTCACCCGCTCCAGCAGGATCGCCTCCCAGGCGTGCCGCAGCTCGGTCCGCAGCAGCGGCAGCGGGGTGTCGTCGCGGCCTTCGAGGCGTTCGGCGAGGCGGATCACGGTGTCGCAGCGGGCCAGCCACAGACCGCGCAGACAGGGGCGGGCGCCGTACCCGGCGAGGGTGGCGGCGCGCACGGCGGCCGGGGACCGCACGGCGCGCGCCAGGGAGGCGATGTCCTCGGCCGGGTCGCCGATCACCGCCTCGCCCCACCCCAGCACACCGCGCACCCGGCCGTCGGCGCCGACCACCAGATGGTCGGCGGTCAGGCCGTGGTGGACGAGCACCGCGGTGTTCGGCTGGGCGGCGAGCTGCGCCGCGGCCGGACCCGCGAGCTGGGCCATCCGCGCGGGGTCGAACTCGTCGGCCTTGCCGAGCTGTTCGGCGGCGTGCGCGGCCATCCGGCGCAGCGCCTCCAGGGAGCGGGGCGCGGTGCGCGGCACGCCGAGCGTCCCGGCCTGCCGGGCGGGCACCTCGCGCAGCCCGCTGAGCAGCCCGGCCAGATCGTCCTCCCCGAGGGCGGAGACCTGCTGCCCGGCCGTGCCGCCGGCGATCCTCGCGTCCAGCGTGTACGCCAGCCCGGGCGCCCACTCGCCGTGCGCGACGCTCGCCGGCACCGCCACCGGCACATGGGGGCGGGCCAGATCGCGCAGCCGCAGCTCGCGCCGCTGGCGCAGGGCCGCCTCGCGGTCGGGGGCGAGGCGCAGCACATGGCGGGCGCCGACCCACCAGGTCCAGGGCCCGCCGTCCTCGGCGACGGGCCGGACGTCGGGGCCGGCCGCGGTGTCCGCGCCGTCGGCGAGGAGCGTGCGGACCAGCCGGCGGACGGTGTCCGCGGTGGGTGTCGGTGCCTGGGTCATCGTCGCGCCGTGTCGTGTCGGTAACGGATGGGGGCTGCCGGGCCGGTCAGTCCACCAGGACCATCTCGCGGGTGGTGTCGTTGAGCCGGCGGCCGCCGTCCTCCGTGACGGTCACGATGTCCTCGATGCGCACCCCGAACCGGCCGGGCAGATAGACGCCGGGCTCCACGGAGAAGCACATGCCGGGCACGAGGGGCTGCTCCTCCCCCTCGATCATGTACGGCGGCTCGTGCGTGGTGACGCCGATGCCGTGGCCGGTGCGGTGGATGAAGTACTCGCCGTACCCGGCCTCGGCGATGACCGCGCGGGCGGCCCGGTCGATCTCCTGGCAGGCGACGCCGGGGCGTACGGCGCGGAAACCGGCCTCCTGGGCCTCGCGCACGATGTCGTGCACGCGGCGCTCCTCGTCGGTGGGTTCGCCGACGTGGACGGTGCGGGTGGTGTCGGAGCCGTAGCCGTCCTTGAGGCCGCCGAAGTCGAGGACGACCATGTCGCCGCGCTCGATGACGCGGTCGCCCATCTCGTGGTGCGGGTTGGCGCCGTTGGGTCCGGAGCCGACGATGGTAAAGTCGACCTGGGAGTGCCCGAACAGCCGCAGCAGCCCGGCGAGTTCGGCACCGATCTCGGACTCGCGCCGACCGCTGAAGGGGACCTTGCGGATCTCCTCGAACGTCGCGTCGGCGGCGGCCGCGGCGGCCGCCATCAGCTCCAGCTCGGCCGCGTCCTTGACGGCGCGCAGCATGGGCAGCGCGGTGGTGAGGGAGGTGTAGGCGGCGCCGGGCAGGGTCTGCTGGAGGCCGAGCAGGTGCATGGCCCAGGCGTTGTCGCTGATGCCGAACCGGCCGGTACGGTCGAGGAGGGCGGCGGTGACGGCGTAGGGGTCCTTGCCGTCGGTCCAGTCGCGCAGGGTCAGCGCGGGCGCGCCGGGGGCCTGCTCGGCGTCCGGGGCCTCCAGGGTGGGCACGACGAGGACGGGGTCCTGGCCGGGGGCGAGGACGAGCAGGGTGAGCCGTTCGGTGACGGCGGTGGGCGCGTAGCCGGTGAGCCAGACCATGTCCGGTCCGGGGGCCACCAGCAGCCCGGCGAGTCCGGCGTCGGCGGCGGCCCAGGCCGCGCGGTCCATCCGGGCCCGGTAGTCGTCGGCGGTGAAGGGCGCGGGCGCGGTGCCGGTCATCCAGGCCTCCCTGTGCGGTCGGGCGTGCGCTGCGGGGCTACGGGCAGCATCCTGCCCGCACGCACGGGGCCGCGCGAGCCGATCGGCCTCACTCGTCCGCGGCACACCCCGGCCCGGCCGGTCGAGCGGCCACGCGACCAGTGGTTTTGGGGGACATAGTAGTGGGTGGGGGTGCGGCAGAGGTCGTGACCGTCGCCTGGGCAGGGGGCGGGGGCGGCGCTCGGTGAGGGGGCGGGGGCGCTCGGCCGGAGGCGCGACCGGCGCTCGGTGAAGGGGCGTGGAGGCGCTCGGCCAGACGGCGGGGGCGGCGCTCGGCCGGAGGGCGTGAGCGGCACTTGGCGAAGGGGCGTGAGGACACTCCGCCGGGGGCGGGGGCGGCGCTCGGCGAAGCGGTGTGGGGCACTCGGCCGAGGAGCGAGAGCGGCGCTCGGCCGGAGGGTGGGGGCAGCGCTCGGCCGGATGCGCGGGCAGCACTCCGTCAGGGAGCGGGGCCCTCGGGCGGGGGCTTGGGCGACGTTCCGTGGCGAGAGGCCGCCGGTGTTCGGGGGGGGTCAGGGGGCGATGTCGGGGGTGAGCGTCAGCCACCGGCGGCGGCCGTCGCGGCCCCGTACCGTCACGGTCACCGCACGGCCCGGACGGGCACGGGCCACGGCGCGGGAGAGGTCGGCCGCCGAGGCGACCCGGGTGCCGCCGAAGGCAAGGAGCACGTCGCCGCGGGCCAAGCCGGCCGCGGAGCCGGGGCCGGGGACCTCGACGGCGGTCACGCGCGCGCCCCGGCCGTCGTCGTCCACCGCCTCGATCCCGAGGGCCGCCCGCGGGGGTGACGGCACGGAGCGTGCCCCCGGGGAGCCGACGGCCGCGGAACCGGCGGCCGCGAAGCCTGCCGTCGGGCCGTGCGCGGTCGTGGAGTCGGGGACTGTGGAGTCTGCGGCCGACGAGTCTCCGGTCGTGGAGCCTGCGCTCCGCCGGTCGCCGGTCGCGGAGTCGGCCGCGAGCAGACCGGCGGCCGGGCCTCCGGCGGCCGGGGAGCCCGCCGACCCGCCCGCGTCCGCCGGGCCGGACCGGGCGGACGCGGCTCCGGGCGCGGCCGACCCCGTACCCGCCCGGCCGGCTCCCGCCGACGGGACGCCGGGGGCGAACGGGCCCGTGCGCGCCGAGCCGGAACCCGCCGGACCGGACCCGGCCGACGGCACGCCGGGTGCCCCCACCGGCCAGGGCGGCGGCCCGTGCCCGGCCGTCCGGGTCAGGCCGATCACCGTCCCGGCCACCGCGCCGAGGCCGATCCCGGCCAGGAGCAGGATCAGACCGGCCAGCAGAACGGTCGTGACGGCCACCGCACGCCGGCCGCGCCGGGGCGCGACGGCGGGCGGGAGCCGGTCGGCGTCGGACGCCCCGCCCCCGCCCGGCTCCCGGCCGGGCATGGGCTTCGGGCGCAACGCGGTGTGTTCCATCGGTTCTCCTCCGGCCGGGCTCCGCCCGCCGGATCGCGCGGGGTTCAGCCGACCGGCAGGACGGGGGCCGGCGGATGGGCGGGCAGGCGGAGCGCCGGCGGGCCGGCCGGCGGGGCCGCCGCCGGACGCTGCTCCGGCAGAGCCGACGCCGACGGACCGACCGGCACGGGCGGACTGGTCGACACGGCCGGACCCTCCGACACAGCCGGACGGACCAGCGCCGCCGGCCTGACGCGCACGGCCGGACTGACCGACGCAACAGGACCGACCGGCACAGGGGGACTGGTCGGCACGGGCGGACTGGCCGATGCAGCAGGGCCGACCGACACAGACGGACTGACCAGCACAGCCGGACTGGTCGACGCGGCCGAACTGACCGGCACAGGCGGACTGGCCGACGCAGCAGGGCCGACCGACACAGGCGGACTGACCGGCGCGGCCAGACTGGCCGACGCGGGCGGGCTGACCAGCGCCGCCGGGCTGACCGGCGCGGCCGGGCTGACCGGCGCGGGCGGGCTGACCGGCGCGGCCGGCGTCGACGCGGCCGGCTCCGCCGTGCCGACCGGGACCGCCGGCACCGGAGACCGGTCGGACGCGGCCGCCGCCGCGGACCAGCCGGCCAGGGGCGGTGCCGGAGGGCGGACCGGTAGCGCCGGGGCCGTCGGGGGGCGGTCGGGGAGGAAGGCGTGGGCGCGGCGGGACAGCCACTCGTCCTTGTAACGGTCCACCTGCCGGTGCCAGTTCAGGATGCCCGCCATCCAGTTCTGCAGATCGGCGACATAGCCCTCCATCGCCGCACGGGCCTCCTTCGACAGCTCGAAGTCGTCGTACACGACGGGCAGTTCATGGGCGACGACATGCTCGAACTGACGCATGCGCTGGGTCATCAGGTCGTGGACGACGGCGAGCGCGGCCGGGTAGTCGATGCCGAAGAAGGTCTGCACGACGAGGATCGCGTTGTGGATCTCGCCCTCGTACTCGATCTCCTTCTGGTACGAGAACACGTCGTTGAGCAGGCAGGCGTAGTCGATGGCCGCGTTCTCCAGGGAGCGGACCGGGCCCGCGCGGTAGACCTCGGGCGGGATCGCCGGGCCGTACCCCATCCGGCACAGGCTCAGGGTGAGGTCGGAGCCGAAGGTGGCGCGCCGCATCTCCAGGTAGTCGACGGGGTCGGGGACCCGGTTCTGCATCTGGTTGGACAGCTCCCACACCCAGCTCTCGGTCATCGAGTCGATGGCGTGCTTCAGGGTGCGGCGCTGGTCGGGGGTCATCCCGGCGGTGGTGCGCGCCCACAGGTCGGTCAGCGCGCGCTCCATCGCGTCGAGGGGCACGAGCGCCTCCTCGCCGTCGACGGGCATGCACGCGGACAGCCGGGCCGTGGTCAGCTTCGCGGCGGCCAGGTCGCGGCGGTGGCCGTAGACCAGCGGGTAGTAGTCGTCGCCGTAGGTGCCGAAGGCGAGCCACTGGGCGCTGAGGTCGAGCGCCTCGGGGGTGGCGTCCGGGTCGATGCCGGCGGAGCACAGGGCGAGGTCGTAGGCGGCGAGCTTGTCCTCGTCCCACACGCCTTCCTCGAGGATGCCCATGCGGTGGCACCAGTCGAGCAGGGTGGCGCGGGCGCGGTCCAGGTGCGGGCTGAGCGCCAGCGGGTAGGGCATGCGGAAGTCGGGGAGCCGGGAGGGGCCGACCTTCTGGTACGGCA
Organism: Streptomyces sennicomposti; assembly: GCF_019890635.1. GTDB lineage: Bacteria > Actinomycetota > Actinomycetes > Streptomycetales > Streptomycetaceae > Streptomyces > Streptomyces sennicomposti. Next base: position 65,620 of record NZ_JAIOAB010000019.1, on the reverse strand, counting down.
CGTGGGTGTAGGCGCGCAGGCGTTCGACGCCGGCCGCCGCGAGCAGCGCGCGCACGTCGGCCGCGGAGGCGCCCGGTCCGGTGGGGCGCTGCCAGGGGTTGTCGGGGCGGGCGCCCTTGTTCATGTACCGGCTGGAGCGCAGGTGCCATTCGTGTCCGCCGGACTGCCAGTCCTGCAGGCCCTTGGTGTACGCGGCGACCGCCGCGATCTGGTCGGGGGTGAGGCCGTGCTCCGCCGCGAGGGCGGGGACCTCGGTGAGCGCGGTGTGCTCGAACTGGTGCAGCCGGGAGGTCAGGACGTCGTTGACGGCGTCGGCGGCCTCCTGCGTGGTGCAGCCGAAGAAGGTCTCCAGGACGAGGACGCCGTTGCTGTTCTCGCCCTCGTCCTCCACCTCGCGCTGGTAGGAGAACAGGTCGTTGCGCAGGTGCACGGCGTCGGAGAAGGTCTCCATCAGGACCCGCAGCGGCCTGGACCCGGCGACGACGGCGGGGACTTCGGCGGTCGCGTACTCCACGAGCCCGGCCGACCAGGGGGCGCCGCCGACCTTGCGGCGCATCTCGATGTACTCGACGGGGTTGGCGATCCGCCCCTCGTTGATGTTGGACAGCTCCCACATGGACTCGTTCAGCAGGTGCTCGGTGGCCAGCGCGAACCGCCGCCGCCAGTCCTCGGTCATCGACGGCACGGTGCGCGCCCACAGGTCGGCGAGGCCCGCCTCGACGGGATTCTGCGGCTCGGGCACGGGGGTGGCGAGGTCGAGCGGCATGAACAGGGGGAGCCGGTCCAGGTAGGCCTTGCCGCCGGCGCGGTCCTGGCCGCGCTTGAAGGTCTCCAGGAAGTGGTCGTCGAAGAAGAAGACCCACACGTACCAGTCGGTGATGAGGGAGAGCGCGGGTCCGTCGCAGTCGGGGTGGGTGTAGGCGCACAGCAGTCCGTAGTCGTGCGCGTCGAGGTCGGCCTGCTCCCAGATGCCGGAGCCCTCCAGCATGCCCATCTCGCGCGCCCACTGCGTGGAGTGGGCCCGCGCCTCGTCGAGGTGCGGGTTTAGCCGCGCGGGATACGGCATGTAGAAGTGCGGGAGTTCGAAGGGCTGCTGCGTCATGGCCCGGCCCTACCCGGGACACTCCGGCCGCATCCGCCCGCCCCCCGGTGATCACACCATCGCGTGAATCGGGCGCGAAAGGCCCCGGCGACAGGAGTGGCCGGGCAAGGCGGCGGGTCACACGGCGCGGGCCTCGCGGGCCAGTTGGGTGGCGAGGCTGAGATAGCGGGGGCGGCGGGGCACCGGGACCAGGCCGCGGATCATGAGGTGCCACATCTCGGTGATCCGGCGCGGCAGCCGCGCCACCGGCTCCAGGGGCCGGCAGGCGAGCCGGACGCCGACGAGGAAGGAGACGAGGGAGTGCGCGGCGGCGTGCACGTCGATGTCCGGGTGGACGTCGGCCTCCCGGACGGCGCCGAGGAGTTTGCGGGTGACCAGTTCCAGCCACTCGGTGAAGGGGTGGCGCAGCGGCGGGCGCACCGCGACTCCCCCGGTGACGAGGCGGAGTTCGGCGCGGGCGATCGGGTTCTCGACGGAGAGCCGGGTGAGCGCGAAGGTGATGCGCATCAGGGCTTCCAGCGAGGGGCAGCCGCGCCCGTCGACCTCGCGCACCGCCTGGCGCGCGGCCCGGGACTGCGCCTCCATGATGGCCTGGGCGAGGTCTTCCTTGGCCGCGAAGTGGAAGTACAGGGCGCCCTTGGTCACCCGGGCGTGCTCGGCGATGTCGCCGAGACTGGTGCGTTCGTAGCCGCGCCGGTCGAAGAGGTCGGCGGCCGCGGTGATGATGGCCGTGCGCGTCTGCTCGGCGCGTAACTGCCTCGGCATGGACAGAGCACTCCAGGGTGGTGACGCACGGGCGTGCAGTTCGTTTGCTGCGTACACACGATAACGCACCTCGCGAGAGTCCCGACAAGTGCGCCGCCAGGGCCAGTTGATCCGGCCATGACCTCGGTCGCCGTGTCCCGTCCGCCGCGTCGGCCACTCGCCCCGGAGCCGCGCCCGCGGTCGCGGGCATTTGCATTGTGAACAACTTCTGCGCGGACCGGAGGGGCGCCGCGCCCCGTGGAAGTCGCCCGCACGGCCACGGTGGTCCCGGCCGACCGACCGGGCCCGTGACACGGGTCGCGCGAACCGGTGGGCGGCGCAGGAACTTTTCCCGGCCGCCGCCAGTTTCTACGTTGCTGTAGAAACAGACCGGAACACGCACCACCCCCGTACGGCCCGTCCGTACGGGGCTGACACGACATTTGGAGAGCACATGGCCCTGTGGGACCGCATCAAGGACTCCGCGACGCAGATGCAGACCCAGCTGGTGGCGAAGAAGAACGACCTCAAGAGCGGCGCGTTCCGCGACGCGAGCATGGCGATGTGCGCGCTCGTGGCCGCCGCCGACGGCACCGTGGACCCGTCGGAGCGGCAGCGCGTCGCCCAGCTGATCGCCACCAACGAGGTCCTGCAGAACTTCCCCGCGGACGACCTGCGCCGCCGTTTCGAGGACAACCTGAACAAGCTGACCGCCGACTTCGCCTTCGGCAAGGTGAGCGTGCTCCAGGAGGTCGCCAAGGCCAAGAAGAAGCCGGCCGAGGCGCGGGCCGTCGTCCAGATCGGCATCGTCATCGGCGGCGCGGACGGCGACTTCGACAAGACCGAGCAGGCCGTGGTCCGCGAGGCCTGCTACGCGCTGGACCTGCCGCCGCACGAGTTCGACCTCTGAGGCACGGCCGCCGCACCGGCGGCACGGGACGGCTCCCGCCGGACGGCCGCACCCGGCGGCCGTCCGGGCCGGAGCGGTGCACCCCCCGCCCGGGCGGCGCGTCTCCGGCCCGGACGGCGCGTCTCCGGGCCGGGCGGCGCGTCTCCGGGCCGGGCGGCGCGTCTCCGGGCCGGGCGGCGCGCCGCCCGGCCGGGCGGCTCAGATCTCGGCCAGGGTGCGCAGCAGTTCCGTCGCGGCCGTCACGTCCGCCGTCAGCGGGCGGTCCTCGACGCCCGTCGGCAGCGCGGCGTCCGCGACGGTGAACGCGCGGACGGCCGACGGGTCCGGACGGAGCCGCAACGCCCTTACAGCGGTGACGAGTTCACAGGCCAGTACGGTGCCGTACGCGTCCACCGCGCGCAGGGTCTGCCGGGCCGCCTGGGAAGCGAAGCTGGCGGCCTCCTCCAGGCCGTGTGAGAGCACGGCGTGCCCGGCGGAGGCGGGGGCGGCGCAGTGGCGCAGTTCGGCCAGGGCCGAGTGGGCGGTGTACTCCAGGATCATCGTGCCCGAGCTGCTGGCCGGCCCCCCGGCGAGGAAGGCGGGCAGGCCGGTGAGGTCCGGGCGGCCGAGTGCGGTGAGGCGGGCGGCGGAGAGCTGCGCGGTCTGCAGGACGGCGAGGTTCAGGGCGTCCAGGGCGAGGCCGACCGGGGCCGCGTAAAAGCCGCCGTGGTGGTGGGCGGCGGTGCCGTCGGGGGCGATCAGCGGGTTCTCCGAGGGGCAATTGACCTCCGTCCCGACGATGCGACGCAGTGCTTCGGCGGCGTCGAGGGCGGGGCCGTGCGCCTGCGGGAAGGCCCGGAAGCCGAACGGGTCCTGGATCCGGCGGCCCGGCCAGGGCGCCGGGCCGGGCGCGTCCAGCAGCCGCCGCACCTCGGCGGCGGCGCGGGCGACCCCGGGGTACGGGCGCAGGGCGTGCACCTCGGGGGCGTACGCCTCCAGGGAGCCGGAGACCGCCGCGAGCGACAGGGCGGCCACCGCGTGCGTGGCCCGCAGCAGTACGTCGAGGTCGTGGCAGGCGAGCGCGGCCTGGGCGAGGGTGAGCGCGTTGCTGCTGAGCAGCGCGAGCGCGTCGCCGGGCCGCGGCACGACCGGGGCGGGCAGTTCGGCGGGGGCGGCGGTCTTCCGGTCGCGGTGCCAGGGGCGTTCGCCGATCAGGGTCAGGCCGGTCTGGGCGAGGGCGGTCAGATCGCCGGTCCCGAGGCCGCCGTACTCGTTGACCGCGGGGTGGACGCCGAGGCGCAGGGCCTCGGTGAGGGCGGTGACGAAGGCGGGCTGGATGCCGGAGCCGCCGGCCAGCAGCTGGTTGGCGCGGACGGCGAGCAAGGCGCGGATCTGCCGGACCGGGAGCACCGCGCCCGCGCCGCCCGCGTGGCTGCGCAGCAGCCGCAGCCCGTGCGCGGCCTCGTCCTCGGCGTCGACCGGGACCGAGCGGTGGGCGCCCACGCCGGTGCCGCGCCCGTAGAGGCGGCCGGCGGCGGCGAGCCGGTCGGCCGCCCGCCAGGAGCGGTGCGCCCGCTCGTACGCCTCGGGCGGGACGACGGGCACGGCCGTGCCGTCGGCGATGCGGACCAGTTCGGCCGGCTCCAGGCCGCGGCCGTCCAGGACGACCTCGTCCGGGGCCGCCCGGTCACGGTCGGCCCGGTCGCGGTCGGCCCGGTCCGCGCCGCCGCCCGGGGCGGCTTCGCCGTCGCCGTGCTCGCGGCCGGCGCCGGGGTCGCGGAACACGTGGACCGTCCCGTCGCCCGGAACCACGTAGACGTCGCCGTGGCGCGGGGCGGCGGAGTCCGGGCGGGCACGGCCGGGCCGGGCCTCCCCGCCGGGGGAGGCCGCGGGCGTCCGGTCCGTGCCGCCGGCGGTCGTGTCCACGTGCCGTGTCCGCTCGTGCCGGTGGCGGGTCAGATCAGTCCGGCGGACTTCAGCCAGGCCTGGGCCACGTCCATCGGGTCCTTGTTCTGCTGCTGCACCTGGGTGTCCAGGTCGAGCAGGGTGGCCGTGTCCAGCTTGGCGGAGACGGCGTTGAGCGCGTCCACGCCCTTCTGGTCGAGCGCGCTCTTGTAGACGAGCGGCTGGACGTTCTCGAAGCCGAAGAGGTTCTTCGGGTCCTGGAGGACGACGAACTTCTCCTTGGCGATGGTCGTGTCCGTGGTGAACAGGTCGGCGGCCTGCACGGTGTTCTTCTTCAGCGCCGCCTGGGTCAGCGGGCCGCCCGCGTCCAGCGCCTTGAAGGACTTGAACTCCACGCCGTAGACCGACTTCAGGCCCTCCAGGCCCTGGTGCCGGGTCTGGAACTCCGGCGAGCCGCCGATGACCAGGTCCTTGGCGGCGTCCTTGAGGTCGGCGATGCTGGACTTCTCGGTCAGGCTGTACTTCTTCGCCGTCTCGGCGTTGACCGTGACCGAGTCCTTGTCCTGCGCGGGCGCCGGGTCCAGCAGCGTCAGCTTCGGGTCGAGCTTGGCGTTGATCGCGGCCGTGGTGGCGGCGACCGACTGCGGGGCGGCGTCCTTGTCGAGGTAGGCCAGCAGTGCGCCGTTGTACTCGGGCAGCACGGTGATCGAGCCGTTCTTCAGCAGCCCGTACGTGGTCTCGCGGCTGCCGATGTTGGGCTTGTAGGTGACCTTGACGCCCTTGGCCTTGAGGGCCTCGCCGTAGATGTCGGCGAGCAGGATGGACTCGGCGAAGTTGTTGGAGCCGACGACGACGCTGTCGCCGCTCGCCTTGCCGCCGCCCTTGAGCGGGTCGCCGCCGGAATCGCCGTCGGAGGACGACGAACACCCGGCGACCAGTGCCGCGGTGGCGGCGAGCGCGACGGCGATCGCGCCGGTGTGCCTCGTGCTGGACCTGGTGTTCTTCGCGTAAGAAGTCACAATTCCCGTTCCGGGCTCAGAGATTGGTGAGGGCATGGCGGTGGCGGGTGCGCGCGGCATGCGGGTGCCGCACCGTACTGATCCAATCCAGCCGCTTCTCGGTCAGTCAAGGGCCGCCGGGTCACCGATTGGCTTCGATCGGCGGTCAGTTGTGAAGCTCGTACGGACGCTTCGTAACCCATTCTTGACATGGGACGAGCCGGGTCCGCCCGCCGGAACGGTAGATTTCACGGGAGTCGACGTCGGCCACAGCGGTGCGCAGGGGCCGCTTCGGTTGCCCACGCGTCATCGCCGTCACGTCCGTTCCGGGTGGGAACACCCTTCGAAGGAGGCCCGGTGTCCACGAGCCAGGTGGACGCGCCCGACCGGCCGGCCCCGCCGCCCACGCCGCCCGGCAGTCGCGGCATCCGGGGATTCGCCGACCGGTGGCCCTTCCGGCGCAAGCTGAACGTCCTGGTCGGGGTGCCGCTCGCGGTGGTGGCCCTGCTGCTCGCCTACCTCATCACCGACCAGGTCGGCCAGGCCCGGGACGCGGCCGCCGCGGCCCAACTGGTCCGTGACAGCGCCCAGGTGGCGGCCCTGGTGGACCGGGTGGAGGCCGAGCACCAGCAGGCCGTGCTGCTCTCCGTGCGCTACGAGGCCGCGGGCGCCGACGGCCGCCCCTCGCCCGTCGCCTACCGCCGGGCGCAGACCGCCGTGGACGCCCAGGTCGCCGCCGTACGGGAGGCGTTCGGCGACCGGCTGCCGGACACCGAGGCGCAGGCCCTCAAGGAGATCGAGGGCCTGAGCAGCCTGCGCGACACCATCGAGCAGAGCTACCTGCCCGCCGACAACATCGACCCCGCCTACACGGGCGCCGCCAGGTCCCTGATCGACGGTCTCGGCCTCGACCGCAACGCCGCGCTCGCGGCCACCTTCACCGGCAACCTGCTGGACTCCCTGCTGCGCGCCGACGCCGCCCACAGCTCCTTCGAGACCAGCGTCTTCTCGGCGACGACCGGCGACACCAACGCGCTCATCGAGTTCACCGCCGCGGTCGGCTCCTACGACCTGTATCTCCACCAGGCCGACCGCTTCGCCCGGTTCGCCACCGAGGAGCAGGCCGACCGGCTCTCGGAGATGGAGCACAGCGCCGCGCAGCGCGAGATCGCCGAGGCGTACGCCGAACTCCAGATCGACCCCAGCGGGTTGCAGGCCAACAGCCGCGAAGAGGTGCGGCGCACGTTCCAGGCGGCGCTCGCCGGTTACCGGGCCTATCCCGAACAGGCCGCGAACCGGCTGAAGATCGCCTCCTCGCTGATCGACGAGATCGCCGACTCCGCCGACGACGCCTCCTCCGACGCCTGGTGGCGGGCCGCCGCGCTGCTGGCCTCGGCCCTCGTCGGCTTCCTGCTGTGGCTCGCCTTCTCGGTCGCCGTACGCCGCTCGGTCATCCGGCCGGTGCAGGCGCTCACCGGGGCGGCGCAGGAGGTGTCCGCCGCCACCAGCCGGGAGCTGGCGCGGGTGGCCGACGACGACGCCGACGACGGCGGCCCGCCGCGGCTGCGGGACGTGCCGGTCACCGCGCGCGACGAGATCGGCGACCTCGCCGAGGCGTTCAACCAGGTGCAGACCACCGCCGCCGCGCTGCTGGAACGGCAGGTGCTCAGCCGCCGCAACATCGGCGAGATGTTCGGCAACGTCGGCCGCCGCGTCAGCAACCTGACGACACGTCAACTCGCGCTGATCGACGCGGTGGAGCGCGGCGAGACCGATCCCGCGCTGCTGGAGCGCCTCTACTCCATCGACCACATCGCCGTCCGGCTGCGCCGCAACGCCGACAGCCTGATGCTGCTGGCCGGCATCCGCGAGACGGTCCTGGACTCCGGGCCCACCGCGCTCACCAACGTGGTGCGCGCCGCGCTCGGGCAGATCGAGGGCTACCAGCGGGTACGGCTGTACGCCGAGACCGAGGTCATGGTGGAGCCGGACATCATCGGCGACCTCACGCTGATGGTGGCCGAACTCCTGGAGAACGCCGTGTCGTTCTCGCCCGAGGGGAGCACGGTCGAGGTCAGCGTGCGGCACGGCGGCGAGGGCGCGTCCATCGCGATCGCCGACCACGGTCTCGGGATGAGCGCCGAGCGGCTGGCCGAGGAGAACGCCCGGTTGATCCGGCGCGAGCGGCTGGACGTCGTGCCGACGAAGGTGCTGGGCCTGTTCGTGGTCGGCGCGCTCGCCCGTCGCTGGGAGGTGGGCGTCACCCTCTCCCGCACTCCGGGCGGCGGGGTGACGGCCGAGGTGCTGATCCCGTCCTCGCTGCTGCTGACGATGAGCGCGCTGGACGCCGCGGGTCCGGCCGCCCGGCCGGAATCCGCCGGCCGGGGCGCGGCGGACCGCCCGGCGCCCGGCGCGACCGACCGCCCGGCCTCCGCGACCACGGTGGCCTCCGCAACCGCCGAGGCCTCCGCCGCGAGTCCGCTCGCACCGAGCCCGGCAGCCGCGGAGACGGCCGCCAAGAGCCCGGCCCCTTCGGACTCGGCCACGCCGCAGGCGGGCGCGTCGGGCCTGGTGGTAGCGGCCTCCGCGGGCTCCGTCACCGCCGAGGCCTCCGCCACGAGCCCGGCCGCCTCCGGCTCGGCCGCGCCGAGCCGGGCCGTACCGGTTGCCGCGCGGGCGGCCGGAACGGACCCGGCCGAGGCGGACTCCGCCCCGCCGCTCGCGGGCGCGTCGAGCCCGGCCGTACCGACCGCCGTTGTGGAGGCGGGCACGGCGGACTCCGGTGCCGGGACGCCTCCGGCGCAGAGCCCGGCCGGCCCGCGTCCGGCCTCGCCGAGCGCGGCCACCGCGAACCCGGACGTCTCGGAGCCGGCGGCACCGACCACCGCCGCGACGCCGGACCCGACGGCGTCCGCCGCTGCGGCGGACGAGCATGCCCGCGTCGGTGACGGGGACGGCCAGGCACGTCCCCTCCCCCGCCGGGTCCCCCGGCGCGAGACCGCGCCCGAGGAAGGCGTAGGCGTCCCGGGCGGGCCGCTCCCGTTCATCCCCCGCGCCCGCACGGAGTCCATCCCCTCCGGAACGACGACCGTCACCGCACCCGGCACGACTCACGGCGCGGTACCCGGCACCACCCGCGACACAGCGCCCGGCCTCGCCTCCGGCACCACCCCCGCTGCCGCGCACGGCACCGCGTCGGACACCACCCCCGATGGCACGCCCGGCGTCGCCTCCGGTGCCGCGCCCGGTACCAACCCCGGCCACGCGCCCGGCCTCGCCTCCGGTGCCGCTCCGGGCAGCCTGCCGGGCACCGCGCCCGGTGGCACGCCCCGCACCACCCCAGGCACCCCGTCCGGCACCGCGCCAAGCCACGTGCCCGGCACCACTCCCGGTACCGCCCCAAGCCCCGTACCCAGCACCGCGCCCGGCACCGCACCCGGTGCCGGACCGAGCAGCGCCCCCGGTGCCGCCGCCGGCTCCCGGCCGCTCCGTCGGCGCGTGCGCGGTGCCACCCTGCGGACGGCCGCCGACAGTGCAGCCGCGCAGGCGGCGCGCGCGCCCGTGCCGCAGGCCGACGCCGACGCCGTGCGGTCCGCGCTGGAGGAGTTCGAGGCCGCCGTGGAGCGCGCCCACCGCGACACCGGCGCCCACCGCAGGCCCGAGCCGCCCGGCGCATCGGACGCCGCCCCCACCGACACCCCCCGTACGCAGCACCGGAACGACCTCCCGGAAGGAGCCGAGCAGTGAGCACGTCGACAGGTGACAACCCGACGGAAGGCGCCGCGCCGACCGATCTGCAGGCCGCCGCAGCAGACTTCACCTGGCTGCTCAACCGCTTCGCGACCGAGACGGCGGGCGTCGTCGACGCCATCGCCGTCTCCTCCGACGGACTCCTCATCGCCGTCTCGCAACTGCGCGAGCACGCCGACTCCGAGCGGCTGGCCGCCATCGTGTCCGGCATCACCAGCCTGGCCGTCGGCGCCTCCGGCAACTACCGCCTCGGCGCCCTGAACAAGGTCATCATCGACCTGGAGGGCGGCCACGTCCTGGTCTCCGCGATCGGCAGCGGCGCGGTCCTCGGCGTGGTCACCGACAAGGAGGCCAAGCTCGGCAACATCGCCTACGAGATGACGCTGTTCGCCAACCGCGCCGGCGCGGCGCTCAGCCCGCAGCTGGTGCTCGAACTGAAGAACAGCGTCGGCGCCGCGGCCACGCGCTGACCGGCCGGAGCCGGTCGAGGAAGGAAGAAGGACCCATGGCGGACGGCCCCGCGCCCCCGGGCCCCGACCCGGTGGGCCCCGCTCCCGCCGTGCGGCCGTTCCTGGTCACCGCCGGCCGGGTGGCGCCCACCGCGGCCGGCCGGCCGGTGCCGGTGGAGACCCAGGTGGTGGCCACCGTCGCCGGTCTCGCCGCGCTGGACGCACTCTCCTTCGAACAGCACGACATCGTCTCCGCCTGCCGCAGGCCGCAGTCCATCGCGGAACTGGCGGCCCGGCTGCGGCTGCACCTGAACGTGGTGCGCATCCTCGCCGAGGACCTGCGCGCCGCCGGTCATCTGACGGTGCACGTGCCCGACACCGGCGCCACCCACGACGCGTCCGTCCTGCGCAGGGTTATCGATGGCCTGCGGGCCATCCCCGACTCCCGGGGGGTTACTCCGTGACACCGACCGAACAACTCGTCCGCGGGGTCCCGGCGGGCGACCAGTCCGCCGTACGTCCGCCGCTGCCGGTCAAGATGGTGATCGCGGGCGGCTTCGGCGTGGGCAAGACCACCGCCGTCGGCTCCATCTCCGAGATCGAGCCGCTCACCACCGAGGCCGCCATCACCGAGGTCGCGGCGGGCGTGGACGACCTCACCCACACGCCGCGCAAGACCACCACGACGGTGGCGATGGACTTCGGGTGCATCACCATCGACCCGACGCTGAAGCTGTACCTGTTCGGCACGCCCGGGCAGGAGCGGTTCGGCTTCATGTGGGACGACATCGTGGAGGGCGCGGTCGGCGGGCTCGTCATCGTCGACACCCGGCGGCTGGACGACTGCTACGCCGCCGTCGACTACTTCGAGCACCGGGGCATCCCGTTCGCGGTGGCGCTCAACGCCTTCGACGGCCGGCTGGAGCACTCCCTGGAGGACGTCCGCTGGGCGCTGGACGTCTCCGAGCACGTCCCGCTGGTCGTCTTCGACGCCCGGGAGCGGGGCTCCGTACGGGACGCCCTGCTGGTGGTCCTGGAGTCGGCGCTGGCCGCGAGCGGCGGCTGAGGCGGCGGTCCGCCCGGGACGCCGGACGGGCCGTAGCCGGCCCCGCCCGACGGTTCGCGGGGGCGCAGGGCAGCGCCCCCGCCCCCGCGTCCCTCACGCCCCGCGCCGCACCCCCCGGGACACCGTGAACCGGCCCGCGGCCCAGAACAGCACCAGCGTGGCCAGCGCCAGCGCGGCGACCAGGCTCGCGCCGCCCACCACCTTCTCGTAGTCGCGCTGGTAGAGCCCGTCGATGATGTAGCGGCCGAGGCCGCCGATGCCGACGTAGGCCGCGATGGTCGCCGTGGAGACGATCTGGATGGCGCCCGAGCGCAGACCGCTGAGGATCAGCGGGAGCGCGACGGGCAGTTCGACCTGGAGCAGGATGCGCGACTCCTGCATGCCCATGCCCCGGGCGGCGTCCACCGGCGAGGGGTCGACGGAGCGCATCGACTCGTAGGTGGTGACCAGGATCGGCGGGACGGCGAGGACGACCAGCGGGACCATGACCGGCAGCAGGCCGAAGCCGACCATGATGGTCATCAGCACCAGCAGGCCGAAGCTCGGCAGGGCGCGGGCGGCGGTGGCGAGGAAGGCGAGGGCGTTGCCGCCGCGCCCGTAGTGCCCGGTGACCAGGCCGACGGGCAGTCCGATGGCGGCGGCGACGGCGAGCGCGATCAGGCAGTAGCGGATGTGCTCGGCCAGCCGGGTGGGGATGCCGTCGTAGCCGTGCCAGTGGGCGCCGTCGCTGAAGAAGGCGTTGACGAAGTGCAGCACGTTCACCGGGCGGCCTCCTCGGCGGCGGACGCGGCCGGCTCGGGCCGGACCTCGGCGGCGGCCCTCGACCCGCGCCGGCCGGTGCCGCGCGGCATCCACGGGGTCAGCACCAGCCGCAGCAGGACCAGGGCGGCGTCCACGAGGATGGCCAGGCCCGCCGTGGTGAGCACGGAGTTCCAGGCCAGTTCGGGCCGGTGGTAGATGTTGGCGTCGTTGAGCAGGTTGCCGAGCGCGCCCTGGTTGCCGATCAGCATGCCGACGCTGACCAGGGAGATGCTGGAGACGGCGGCCACCCGCAGCCCGGCGATGATGGCGGGCAGCGCGATCGGCAACTGCACCTGGAAGTAGCGCCGCAGCGGGCCGAGGCCCATCGCGGTGGCGGCGGCGAGCGTCTCCTGCGGCACCGAGCGGACGCCGTCCACGATGGCCGGGACGAGCACCACCAGGCTGTAGACGGCGAGCGGGATCATCACGGTCAGCTCGGTCTGGCCGGTGTAGTCGATGAGGACCACGAAGACGGCCAGCGACGGGATGGCGTACAGGATCGTCGTCACGCCCAGGACGGGCGCGTACAACCAGCGGAAGCGCACGCACAGTTGGGCGATCGGCAGGGAGAGCACCAGGCCGGCAAGGACCGGCAGCAGGGCCTCGCGCAGATGCAGTCCGATCAGGCCGAGCCAGTCGTGCTGGAGGTCGCTCGGGAGGTCGAAGAAGCGGTTCATCGGGCGGCCTTCGCCTCGGCGCGGCCCTCGGCGTGGGCGCCCCGGATGGCCTCGCCGATGGTCTGCTGCGAGACGACGCCGACCGCCCGGCCGGTGCCGTCCACGGCGACCGCCCAGCCGGTGGGCGAGAGGACGGCGCAGTCCAGGGCGGCGCGCAGGGACTCCTCGCCGTGCGCGAAGGGGCGTCCGCAGGACAGGAGCCGGCCGGGGTCCACCGCGCCGGCGGTGAGGTCCTCGGGGGCGCTCCAGCCCAGCGGCCGGCCGTCGAGGCCGGTGACGAGGAGGTAGGGCACGTCCCCGGCGGCGCGGGCGGCGATCTGCTCGGCGGTGGAGTCGACGGCGACGATCGGCTCGGTCCTCAGCTCCAGTGCGCCGCTGCCGAAGAAGGACAGCCGGCGGATGCCGCGGTCGGTGCCGAGGAAGTCCTCGACGAACGCGTCGGCGGGCTCGCTCAGCAGTTCGGCGGGCGGCGCGTACTGCGCGAGGCGGCCGCCGGTGCGCAGCACCGCCACCATCGTGCCGAGCTTGACGGCCTCGTCGATGTCATGGGTGACGAAGACGATCGTCTTGCCCAACTCGGCCTGGATGCGCAGCAGTTCGTCCTGGAGTCCCTTGCGGACGACCGGGTCGACGGCGGAGAAGGGCTCGTCCATCAGCAGGACCGGCGGGTCGGCGGCGAGCGCCCGGGCCACGCCGACGCGCTGCTGCTGGCCGCCGGAGAGCTGGTAGGGGTAGCGCTTGGCGAGCGCCGTGTCGAGGCCGACGCGCTCCATCAACTCCGCCGCCCGGGCGCGGGACTTCTGCTTGCTCCAGCCGAGCAGCCGGGGCACGGTGGCGATGTTGTCGATGATGGTGCGGTGCTGGAAGAGGCCGGCGTTCTGGATGACGTAACCCATCGACCGGCGCAGGGTGTTGACGGGCTGTTTCCTGATGTCGGCGCCGTCGAGGAGGATGGCGCCCTCGCTCGGTTCCACCATGCGGTTGATCATGCGCAGGGTGGTGGTCTTGCCGCAGCCGGACGGTCCGACGAGGACGGTGATCGAGCGGTCCGGTATGTCGAGCGACAGCCGGTCGACCGCCACCGTGCCGTCCGGGTACCGCTTGGTGACTGAATCTATGCGTATCAAGACGCCGAATACCCTTCGGGTGTCTGGCAGTAGCTGCCCGCTCTCGGCCACGGTCACGCGGGCCGTTGCGCCAAGAGTCTAGACGCCCGGGATCGCGGCGGTCGGCGACACCCGTACGGGGCGGTCCTGTGAACAGGACCGCCCCGTATCCGAAGGCGAGGTGGGGCGTCAGTGGGCGCCGGGACCCCCGCTGCCGAAGGAGCCGCTGCCGCCGGGCGCCCAGCGGTGCCGGTGCTGGTCGTCGCTGCGCCGGGTGCCGGCGGCGTGGAGTTCGTGCGGCAGGAGGCGCTTGCCGTCCTCGCACTCCACCTCGTCCGGCTCGCGCATCTCACTGATCTCCTCGATGGCGCCGGTGACCGGAAGACGCGGCTGCTCGTCCGCCTCGGGCCGGTTCGGTTCGCGGCGCATCACGCCGATGCCCATCCCGACGGCCCACAGCAGCGCGCACACGATGACGAGGCCGCCGACGAAGGCGCCGACGACCGCCCACACGTGCGGTCCCGCGGCCAGTACGACATAGGAGGCTGTGACCATGTTTTCCACCCGCCTCTGCGGAGGTGTTCATAAGGAGCGGTGGTGCCGGTGACACCACCTCTGTCCCATATTGTCCCACTCCGGTCAGTCGCCGCCAAGCGGTGTGGATCTGGGCCGCCCCGGCCCCGTAAGGCTGTCGGCCCGGCCCCGTAAGGCTCCCGGCAAGGCCCCGCACGGCCCTGGGCGGGCTCCGCACAGCACGGTGGGCCGGGGCGGCGACCGCCCCGGCCCACGATGGTGGCGCCGCTCAGCCCTCGGCCGGGGTCAGCCGCAGGGAGATGCTGTTGATGCAGTAGCGCTGGTCGGTCGGGGTCGGGTACCCCTCACCCTCGAACACGTGCCCGAGGTGCGAACCGCAGCGGGCGCAGCGCACCTCCGTGCGGACCATCCCGTGCGAGCGGTCCTCCAGCAGTTCCACGGCGTCGGTGTCCTTCGGGTCGAAGAAGGACGGCCAGCCGCAGTGCGACTCGAACTTGGTGTCGGAGGTGAACAGTTCCGCGCCGCAGGCCCGGCAGGAGTACACCCCCTTGGTCTTGGTGTCGGTGTACTCGCCCTGGAAGGCGGGCTCCGTGCCGGCCTGGCGGAGCACCGCGTACTCGGCCGGGGTCAGCTCCGCACGCCACTGCTCGTCCGGCTTCTCCACGTCGTACGACATGAGCCCTCAGCCCCTCAGTTCTCGGTCAGTCGGTCCAGGATGCGCGGGCCGAGGTCGGTGACGTCGCCCGCGCCCATGGTGAGAACGAGATCACCGGCCTTCGCCATTCCCGCGACCACGTCCGGGACCTCGGCCTTGTCGTGGACGGCCGTCACGTCGGCGCCGGCGGCCCGCGCGGCCTCGATGATCAGCTCGCTGGTGACGCCGGGGATCGGGTCCTCGCGGGCCGGGTAGATGTCGAGCACGGCGGAGGCGTCGGCGAGGGTGAGCGCCTGGCCCATCTCCTTGCCCAGCTCCTGGGTGCGGGAGAACAGGTGCGGCTGGAAGACGACCAGGATCCGGGCGTCGCCCGCCGCGGCCCGCATCGCCTCCAGGTCGGCGCTCATCTCGGTGGGGTGGTGGGCGTAGGAGTCGATGACCTGGACGCCGGCGGCCTCGCCCTTGAGCTGGAGGCGGCGCTTGACACCGGTGTAGGCGGCCAGGGCGGGGGCCAGCTCGGCGGCCGGGATGCCGAGGGCCACGCCGGCGGCCAGCGCGGCCACGGCGTTGTGCGCGTAGTGCCGGCCGGGCACGGAGACCGCGAAGGTCAGCTCGGCGCCGTCCAGCAGGACGGTGACCTCGCTCTTCAGGCCCTGCGGCACGACCGACAGCACACGCACGTCGGCGTCGGCGGACTCGCCGTACGTCACCGTGCGCACCGAGCCGGCCAGGCGCCGGGTCAGCTCGCGGGCGCCGTCGTGGTCGGCGGAGATCACCAGTGTGCCGCCGGGGACGATCTTCCCGGCGAAGGTCTCGAAGGACTCGTAGATCTCGTCCATCGAGGCGTAGTTGGCGTGGTGGTCCAGCTCGACGTTGAGGACGATGGCGACCTCGGGGGCGTACTTGTGGAAGCTGCGGTCCGATTCGTCCGCCTCGGCGACGAAGATCTCGCCGGTGCCGTGCAGCGCGTTGGAGCCGGGGGCGTCGAGGTCGCCGCCGATGGCGTACGACGGGTTCAGGCCCAGCGCGGTCAGGGAGACGGCCAGCATGGACGTGGTGGTCGTCTTGCCGTGGGTGCCGGCCACCGCGATCGGCCGCAGGCCCGCCATCAGGGCGGCCAGGGCGTCGGAGCGGTGCACGACCGGGATGCCCAGCTCGGCCGCGCGGACCAGCTCGGGGTTGTCCTGGCGGATCGCCGAGGAGACGACGACGCAGCTCGCGTCGTCCGCGAGGTGCTCGGCCGCGTGCCCGATGTGCACGGTGGCGCCCTGCGCGCGCAGCGCGTCGGCGGTCGCGGAGTCCTTGGCGTCGCTGCCCGCCACCCGGGCGCCGCGCTGGGCGAGGATCTTGGCGATCCCCGACATCCCGGCGCCGCCGATGCCGATGAAGTGCGGTCGGTCCATGGCGGTAGGAAGGCCGGGTGCCATGCGCTTTTCTCCCCAGGTGGTGCGGCTGCGGTACGACGGTGCGCGCGCCGCCTGCGCGGGGCGCCGCCCCAGCCTAAGCCTTGCTGTGCGAGAACAGCTTCAGGACCGGTACGCCGACCTGGTGGCGGGCGCGCGAGGCCCAGTCGCGGTGGAAGAACTCCTCCACGTAGTGCGGGTCGGTCAGGACGATCACCTCGTCGGCGCCGATCTCGGCGACCAGGGCCTTCAGGGCGTCCAGCGGATGGTCCTCGACCAGCCGTCCCGCGGCCTCCCGGCCCGCCGCGCGCAGCGCCCGCAGGGACACGTCCAGGGCCTGCTCGCCCTGCCCCTTGGCCGCCTCGCCCTCCGGGGTCTCGCCCTCGCGGGCCGCCTCGTCGATCTCGCCGAGCGCGATGTCGTCGATGGCCCGAAGGAGCCGGTCGGCCTGGTCGCCGCGGGGCTGGAGCAGTACATGGAAGAAGACCGGCTCGTCCCCGTGCAGGGTGGTGACGAACTCCACGTCGGCGGATGTCAGCGCCTTCTCGATCATCAGTACGCTTGTGAACACCGGGCGCCCTTTCTCCTCGGAGGGCCCAGGCCCTCGCACTGCCTCCGTGGGCCGGAACCAGCCCCCGCAGAAACCATCCTGCCCCGTGATCGCGCACGTATCGCCGGGAATTGGTGTACCCGTCACCAAGTAAGCGGAATGGACGACTCCGGTTGCCGCGCTCCGGAGCGCCCGCGCGGACGCCCCGGCGGGACCGGGAACGCCGGGGCGCCGTCCGCGTGCGCGGGCGCGTCATCCCTGGTCGGGAGGCTCCTCCGGCCCCACGCTCCCCGGTACGCGCCCCCACCGCTTCCCCGCCGCTCCCGCGCCGCGCCGGACGCGCCGCTGGCCGGCGCGGCGCGCTACGCGGGTAGAGGGGCGCAAGGGTGCGCCGGTAGCGCGACGACGCCCGGTGCGCCGGGTGGCGAGGGGCGGGTGTTCCGGGGGTGGGGGCAGGTGCGCCGGTGACTCGGGGGGCCGGCCGCCCCTGTGCTCGGGGGCGTCGGGTCCTCGGGTGGCCGGAGGCATCGGGCGCGCCGGGCGGCCGGGGGTGCCAGGTGCGCCGGTGGGCGCGGGCGTCACGTCCGCCGGTGGGCGGGGGCGTCACGTCCGCCGGTGGGCGGGGGCGTCACGTCCGCCGGTAGCTGGTGAACAGGAAGCCCTCCTCCTCCAGGACGGAGGCGAGGGCGAAGCGGCGCGGGACGGCGACCGAGGGGCCGCCGGCGATGCGCTGGGCGTCGCCCGCGGTGAGCATCGGGGAGACGGTCAGGCACAGCTCGTCGAGGACCTCGGAGGCCACCAGCTGGCCGAGCAGCCGCGGGCCGCCCTCGGTGAGCAGCCGGGTGTGCCCCAGCCCGGCCAGGGCCTTCACCGCCCGTACGGGGTCGATGCCGACGCCGTCGCCGGCGATCACCACCCGGGCGCCGGCCCGCTCGGCCTCGGCGATCCGGTCCGGGTTCGCGGCCGCGCCGGTAAGGATCAGGGTGGGCGCCAGCGGCGAGGTGAACAGCGGGAGCGAGAAATCCAGCTCCAGGCCGGCGGTGACGACCGCGATCGCCGGGGCGGGCCCCTGCCCGGCCGCCTCGCGCAGCGCGGCGAACTCCGCACGCGCGCGGGCCGGCCGGTACCCCTCCTGCCGTACGGTCTCCGCGCCGACCATCACGACGTCCGCGAGGGCCCGCAGGGTGCCGAAGATCCGCATGTCGGCGGCGCTGGAGATGGGCTGCGAGCGGCCCTCGTGCTGGGCGGCGCCGTCCAGCGTGGACACCATGTTGGCCCGCAGCCACGACTCGCCGCCCCGCCGCCCCGGCGCGGGGTAGGCGTAGGCGGCGGCCAGCTCGGCGAGGGACCACTCCCGGTCCGTCAGGGCGCCGGCCGCACCGGCGCCGTCGGCCGTACGGTCCCGGCCCGGGTCCTGGGCTGCTGTTTCGTAGGTCACAGGGAACAGGCGTCGCATGCCGTGCAGTGTTCCACGCCGCTTACCATGGGGAACCGTGTCCTCTTCCACAGCCGCCGCCGGGACCAGCCCCGTGACCGAAGCCGCCCCGCTCTCCCTGTGCGCCCGCGAGCCGCACGTACCGGCGGACCGGCTGGTCGCCGAGATGGTGCCGCCGCCGCGTTTCGACGCGGTGCGCTTCGCGACCTACATCCCGGACCCGAACCAGCCGAGCCAGACCGAGGCGGTGCGGGTCCTGGAGGGCTTCGCCGCCGGGCTGGACGGGGCGCCCGCGGGCGGGGCCAGGCGCGGTCTGTTCGGCTTCGGCCGGAGCAAGGCCGCCAAGACGCCGGCCGGCCCCCGCGGTGTGTACCTCGACGGCGGCTACGGCGTCGGCAAGACCCACCTGCTGGCCTCCCTGTGGCACGCCACCCCGGCCGAGCCCGCCCGCAAGGCGTTCGGCACGTTCGTGGAGCTGACCAACCTCGTCGGCGCCCTCGGCTTCCAGAAGACGGTCGAGACCCTGTCCGGCCACCGGCTGCTGTGCATCGACGAGTTCGAGCTGGACGACCCGGGCGACACGGTGCTGGTCTCCACGCTGCTGGGCCGTCTGGTGGACGCGGGCGTGGCGCTGGCCGCCACCTCGAACACGCTGCCGGGCAAGCTCGGCGAGGGCCGGTTCGCGGCGGCCGACTTCCTGCGTGAGATCCAGGGCCTGTCCGCGCACTTCAGGGCGCTGCGCATCGACGGCGAGGACTACCGGCACCGCGGGCTGCCCGAGGCGCCGGCGCCGTTCACCGACGAGCAGGTGACCAAAGCGGCCCACGCCACCGCGAACGCCTCGCTGGACGACTTCCCGCAGCTCCTGGACCACCTGGCCAGGGTGCACCCGAGCCGCTACGGCGCGCTGACCGACGGCGTCGGGGCGGTGTGCCTGACCGGGGTGCGGCCGGTGCCGGACCAGTCGACGGCGCTGCGTCTGGTCGTGCTCGCCGACCGGCTCTACGACCGCGAGGTGCCCGTCCTCGCCTCCGGGGTGCCCTTCGACCGGCTGTTCAGCGAGGAGATGCTGAACGGCGGTTACCGCAAGAAGTACTTCCGCGCGATATCCCGGCTGACCGCGCTCGCCCGGGACGCCAAGGGGCTCGTCGAGGGCGGCGCCTGAGCCGGATGGCTGCATCCCGGCCGGGCATCGGATGCCCGAGGCCCCGCCGGGAGATCGGATCGCGCCAAACAACCCTCACTTTTCGGGCGCTCTCGACCACGTAACGTGGCGTTAACCCTGCAAACGACTCCGTACCGCTACCGTGTCTCTTGACCATTCGTTGACCAAGTCTTGGTCGTTACGAGAGACATCGGATGTGCGGAGGGGGGCGTATGAGGCCAGGCCCAGCGGCCAGGACCGTGCTCGCGCTCCTCGCCGCCGCACTGCTGGCGCTTCCTTTCCTCGCGCCCGACCCGTCCTTCGCATCCGCACAGACATTCGGTCACGTCCGGGCCGAGGAGCGGCCGCCCACGGCGCCCACCGGCACCGCGCCGCGTGAGGAGCGCGCCGGCGTCCGCGACTGCGGTCCCGCCGGCCACGGCCCCACCGGGCCCCTGCGCATCCCGCGCGACCGCCACCGGGCCGCCGACTCCGGCCCCCGGACCCCCGAACCCCCCGCGCCCGGCCCCGGCCACACCGGCGCCCACGAGGCGGCGGCGCCCGGCGCCGGGTACGCCCGCGCATCGAGACCGGCCCCCGGCCGCACCCCGGCCGCGCTCCAGGTCTTCCGCCACTGACCGGCTCAGCGGTCCCCGCCTCGCGGTCCTTTCCGCCTGCCTCAGTGGTTCCTCCCGCCCACGCGAGCGGTCTCTTCCGCCTGCCGTGAGCGGTTCCTTCACCCACCTCAGCGGTCCCTCTCCCCCACGTCAGTCGTGCACGCCCGACGCGCGCCCCGCCGCGCGCCAGGAGGAGTCCCATGCAACCCCTCATCGACAACGCCCGTACGTTCGGACAGCGCCCCGAGGAGTTCGCCGCACTCGCCGCCGGCCAGTCCCCCGAGGTCCTGTTCATCACCTGTTCCGACTCCCGGGTCGTCCCGGCCCTGATCACGGGCGCCCGCCCCGGCCAGCTGTTCGAGCTGCGCACCGCGGGCAACATCGTCCCGCCGTACGCGGACCGCCCCACCGGCGAGGCGGCCACCATCGAGTACGCCGTGCAGGTGCTCGGGGTGCGCGACATCGTGGTCTGCGGCCACTCGCACTGCGGCGCCGTCGGCGCCCTGGTCCGCGGCGACGACCTCGACGCCGTACCGGCCGTGCGCGACTGGCTGACGGGTGCGACGCCCCTGCCGTCGGGCCCGGCCGAGGACCCGTGCGTCGCGGAGGCCGTGCAGAACCACGCCCTGGCGCAGGTGCTGCGGCTGCGCTCCTACCCGTGCGTGGAGCGCAAGCTCGCGGACGGCCTACTGAACCTGCACGCCTGGTACTACGAGGTCCACACGGGCGCCGTCCTCGCGCACCGCCCGCAGTCCGACCTCTTCACGGCCCTGTGAGCGCCGCCGTGTCCCGCGCCATAGCCAGGTTCCCCTTCCTGCGGCAGGACTTCGCCGCCTCCCTCGTCGTCTTCCTGGTCGCGCTGCCGCTGTGCGTCGGCGTGGCCGTCGCCTCCGGGGTGCCGGCCGAACTCGGCCTGGTCACCGGCATCGTGGGCGGCGTCGTCACCGGGCTACTGCCCGGCAGCAGCCTTCAGGTGTCCGGCCCGGCCGCCGGTCTGACGGTGCTGGTGTTCGAGGCCGTGCGCGAGTTCGGGCTGCCCGTGCTGGGCGTGCTCGTGCTCGCCACGGGAGTGCTCCAGCTCGCCATGGGCGCGCTGCGGCTGGGCCGCTGGTTCCGGGCCATCTCGGTGTCGGTGGTCGAGGGCATGCTGGCCGGCATCGGCCTCGTGATCATCGCGGGCCAGCTGTACGCCGCCGCCGGTCTGAAGGCCCCGGCGTCCGGCATCGACAAGATCACCGGGCTGCCGGGGGCGCTGGCCGACGCCCTCGCCGGCAGCCGGGCCCCGGCCTCGCTCGCGGTCGGCGCGGGCACCGTCGCCGTCCTCGTGCTGTGGCCGCGGCTGCCCCGGCGGGCACGGGCGGTGCCGGGGGCGCTCGCCGCGGTGCTCCTGGCCGCGCTCGCCGCCCGGCTCCTCGATCTGCCGGTGGCCACGGTGCGGGTGCGGGGACTGCTCGACGCGGTCCAGCCGCCCGGGACCGAGGCCTTCGGGGAGCTGGCGAACCCCGCGCTCTACGGCACGATCGCCGCCTTCGCCCTCATCGCCTCGGCGGAGAGCCTGTTCAGCGCGGCGGCCGTGGACCGGCTGCACGACGGGCCGCGCACCCGGTACGACAAGGAGCTGATGGCGCAGGGCGCGGGCAACGCGGTGTGCGGGCTGCTCGGCGCGCTGCCGATGACCGCGGTGATCGTGCGCAGCTCCGCCAACGTCCAGGCCGGCGCCCGCACCAAGGCCTCGCGGGTGCTGCACGGGGTGTGGCTGCTGGTGTTCGCGGCGCTGCTGCCGTCGGCGCTGGCGCTCATACCCCTGCCCGCGCTCGCGGGCATCCTCGTGCACGCGGGCTGGAAGCTCATCCCCTTCCGCCGGCTCGCGTCGCTGTGGCGGGGACACCGGGGGGAGGCGGTGATCCTGGTGGTCACGGCCGTGTCCATCGTCGTGGTGAACATGTTCGAGGGGGTGCTGATCGGTCTCGCCCTGTCGGTGGCCAAGACCGCCTGGGACGCCTCGCACGTGAAGCTGGAGGTCGTCGACAAGGGCGCAGGCCCCGTGCAGGCGTATCTGTCGGGCAACGCGACCTTCCTGCGCCTGCCGCGCATCCTGGACACGCTGGAGGCGCTGCCCCAGGACCGGCCCGTCGAACTGCACCTGGCCGGACTGCACCACCTGGACCACGCCTGCCGTACGGCGCTGGAGAACTGGGCCGAGCGGCACAGCGCGGCGGGCACCGAGCCGGTGCGGCTGAACACGGAACCGGCGCGGCTGCCCGCTCCGCCGGGCTGACGGCGGCGCCCCGGCGGTCCCGTCCGGGCGACCGCCGGGACGCCCCCGGGCGGGCGGTCCGGGCGGGCGGTCCGGACGGACGGTCCGCAGGCTCGACCGGGTCGTCGGGCCGGGCCTATCGTTGAAGCAGGCGCCGCTTGGGGCGCATCGGCGACCTGCCGAGGAGCCGTCATCATGGTCGAGGACGTACTGACCGCCGTGATCGCCGCCGGCTGTGCCGGCCTCGTGTACATCGCCGGGGCGGCGCGGGTCGTCAAACAGTACGAGCGCGGGGTGGTGCTGCGGCTCGGCCGGTACACCGGGTCCGTGCGCTCGCCCGGCTTCACGACGATCGTGCCGTTCGTGGACCGGCTCCACAAGGTCAACATGCAGATCGTCACGCTGCCGATCCCCGCCCAGGAGGGCATCACCCGGGACAACGTGACCGTGCGGGTGGACGCGGTCGTCTACTTCAAGGTGGTCGACGCGGCCAACGCCGTCATCCAGGTGGAGGACTACCGGTTCGCGGTGTCCCAGATGGCGCAGACCTCGCTGCGTTCGATCATCGGCAAGAGCGACCTGGACGACCTGCTGTCCAACCGGGAGAAGCTCAACCAGGGCCTTGAACTGATGATCGACAGCCCGGCCATCGGCTGGGGCGTCCAGATCGACCGCGTCGAGATCAAGGACGTGTCCCTGCCCGACACGATGAAGCGGTCCATGGCCCGGCAGGCCGAGGCCGACCGGGAGCGGCGGGCCCGGATCATCAACGCGGACGCCGAGCTCCAGGCGTCCAAGAAGCTCGCCGAGGCCGCCCAGCAGATGGCGGACACGCCCGCCGCGCTGCAACTGCGGCTGCTGCAGACGGTGACCGCCGTGGCCACCGAGAAGAACTCCACGCTGGTGCTGCCCTTCCCGGTGGAGCTGCTGCGCTTCCTGGAGAAGGCCCAGCAGCCGGGACCGGCCGCGCCGACTCCGGCCGCACCGGCTCCGGCACCGACGCCTGAGCCGCCGAAGCCGCTCGCCAACGGCTCCCAGCCCTTCACCCCGGCGCATCCGGTCGCCGAGGCGGCCTCCGTCACCCCCGTACGGGCCGCGGCCGACGCCGCCGCGCTCGAGGCGGAACCCGAGGGCGAGCGCGGGCCGGCTTCCCGCGCCCCGGAGCCGGAAGCGCAGGCCGAGCCCGCCGAGCCCGCGCCCCCCGGGGCCGGGCCCGAGCAGCAGCGATCGGAGCGGTGAGGAACCGACCGCGACGGACCGGCCCCGGCGGTGCCCAGCGGTGGGACACCGCACCCGGCAGTGACCTGCGACGGACCGGAGACCCGGCAGCGCCCCGCGGCAGGCGGGACCCGACAGCAACCCCCGGGGGCAGGCCGGACCCGGCAGTGCCCCGCGACGGACCGCACCCGACAGCGACCCCCGACGACGGACCGCACCCGACAGCGACCCCCGGCGGCGGACCGGACCCCGCAGCAACCCCCGGCGGCGAACCGTGCCCGGCGCGCCTCGCTCAGCGGATGCCCAGCGGCCGCCTCGCGCCCGGATGCCCACCGGCCGGGTGACCGCGGCCTCTCCCACGGTCGTGGTGCCGTTCATATGACTGTAAGGCGACCTAGGTTCGTCCGGTGATCTCACTTGTACGACGAATCACCGCCGCCTGCGCCCTGAGCGCCGCCCTCATCACCCTCGCCGCCTGCGGTTCCACCACCACGCAGGCCCCCCACGCCGGACACCCGGCCCCCACGAAGTCCGAGCGCCTGCCCGCCAAGCCCTCCGCCACCGCCCCCACCAAGCCGCCGACCCTGACCCCCGGGCCCGGCGGACTGACCCCCGTCTTCACCAACGGCCCGCGGACCGGCGGCAAGACGGTCGCGTTCACCTTCGACGCGGACATGACCGCCGACGAGGGGCCGCGGGCCAAGGCGGGCGAGCACTTCGACAACCCGGGGCTCATCGCGGCCCTGCGCTCGCTGAAGGTGCCGGCCACGGTCTTCATGACCGGCAAGTGGGCCGAGACCTACCCCGACGAGGCCCGTGCCATCGGCTCCGACCCGCTCTTCGAACTCGCCAACCACACCTACAGCCACTACGCCTTCACCGACGACTGCTACGGCCTGCCGACCATCTCCGAGGACGGTGTCCGCGAGGACGTGGAGCGCGCGTACACGGCGTTCCAGAAGGCCGGCGTCCCGCACCCGATGCCGTATCTGCGCTTCCCCGGCGGCTGCTACGACAAGGACGTGCTGCGCACCCTCGGCCCGCTCGGCGTCACCGCGGTGCAGTGGGACGTGGTGAGCGGCGACGCGTTCGCGACGGACGCCGACGCGGTGGCCCGGCAGGTGCTCGACGGGGTCAAGCCCGGCTCGGTCGTCGTCATGCACTGCACGCGCAGCGCCGCCCCGACCACCGAGCACGTCGTGCGCACGGTCGTACCGCAGCTGCGCGCGAAGGGCTACCGGTTCGTGAAGGTGTCCGAGCTGATCGGTGCGACCAGCGGCCACGCCTGACCGCGCCCGGCGGCCGCCCGGCCCTGCGGCGCCGCGGTCCCGCCGTCCTACGCTGGAGTCATGAGCGAGGACGACGAACGACGCGCCGGGACCGCCACGGGCGGCGGTGACGGCGACTACTGCCTGATCCACACCGCCAGGCCGCCGAGGGCCGACGGGCCGCCGTACGCGGAGTGCGTGCTGTGCCGGAAGCCCACGGAGTACCCGGAGTCGTACAAGGGGATCACGCTGTGCCCCGTCTGCGAGTGGCAGGAGGCGCAGCGCACCGCCTGCTCCGGGTGAGCGGGCCCCCCGGGCCGGAGCGGGCCGAGAGCGCCGATCACCGGCTGGCAGACTGGAGGGCGTGAGCACCGACGAGACCACCACCGCCACCGCCGCCCCCGGGGACAGCCCCTTCCGGTCCGAGCCGAGCGCCCGCGACCAGGCTCCCCAGTTCGTCCTGCCGCTGGTCGTACGGATCGAGCGCGCCGCTCCCCCGGCCCGGACCGACGCGCTGGAGACGGCGGCCCGTGCGGTGCTGGTGCTGCTCGGCGACGAGCGCTCCCTCGGCGACGGCGCGTGGGCGCGGGCCGTGCGGGACTGGCAGGACGCCCGGATCCGCAAGGTGGTGCGCCGGGCGCGCGGCGCGGAGTGGCGGCGGGCCGAGGCGCTGCCCGGCATCACGGTCGCCGGGCAGGCGGCGGAGGTACGGGTCTTCCCGCCGGTCCCGCTGGACGGCTGGCCCAAGGACCTCGCCAAGCTCCAGGTCTCCGGCACCGACCTGGACGACCCCGAGCCGCCCGCCGAGCCCGGGCCGGGCGTCCCGGTGCTCTGGCTCAACCCCGGTCTGGAGATGTCCGCCGGCAAGGCGATGGCGCAGGCCGGGCACGGCGCGCAGCTCGCCTGGTGGGAGCTGACGCAGCCGCAGCGGGCCGCCTGGCGCGAGGCCGGGTACCCGCTCGCGGTGCGCACCGCCGCTCCCAGCCGCTGGGAGGAGCTGACCACGAGCGGCCTCCCGGTGGTCCGCGACGCGGGGTTCACGGAGATCGCGCCGGGCTCGTGCACGGTGGTCGCGGACCATCCGGCGCTGCGGTAGGCCGCCGGCCGAACCTCAAATGTTGCTCTGAAGGCGCGGCGCGCGGGATTCGCGGGCCGGCGCAGGGGCCATACCCCCCTCACGCGCGTCCTGCGCGGGTCAGGAACGCCGGGCGTGCGACGCCCGGACCCGGGGGGAAGAGGGGTGACGAGGACGATGCAGCGGCTGGGGACGGGGATCGGCTGGCGGCCGGAGATCGCGGACGCCGTGGAGCGGATGCCGGACGTCGACTGGGTCGAGGTCGTGTCCGAGAACCTGTGCCCCGACCACCCGCCGGAGTCGCTGAAGCGGCTGCGGGCACGCGGGGTGACCGTGGTCCCGCACGGCGTCTCGCTCGGCCTCGGCGGCGCCGAACGGCCCGACGAGGGCCGCCTGACCGCGCTCGCCGAGCGGGCGCTGGCGCTGGGCTCGCCGCTGGTGACGGAGCACATCGCGTTCGTGCGGGCGGGCGGCGCGCTGACCGCCTCCCCGCGCCTGGAGGCCGGGCACCTGCTGCCCGTGCCCCGCACCCGCGACGCCCTGGACGTGCTCTGCGAGAACATCCGCGTCGCGCAGGACGCGCTGCCGGTGCCGCTGGCCGTGGAGAACATCGCCGCGCTGCTGTCGTGGCCGGGCGAGGAGCTGACCGAGGGGCAGTTCCTGTACGAACTGGCCGACCGCACCGGCGTACGGCTGCTGATCGACGTGGCCAACCTGCACACCAACCACGTCAACCAGGGCGAGGACCCGGCCCGCGCGCTGGCCGAACTCCCTCTCGAAGCCCTCGCGTACGTCCATGTGGCGGGCGGGTTCGAGCGGGACGGCGTCTGGCACGACAGCCACGCCCACCCGGTCCCGGAGCCGGTCCTCGGCATCCTGAGCGACCTCGCCTCCCGCGTCACCCCGCCCGGGGTCCTGCTGGAGCGCGACGAGAACTTCCCCGAACCGGGCGAGCTGGAGCGGGAGCTGGCCGCGATCGGCAAGGCGGTGGAGCTGGGGCGTACGGCCGCAGTCGGTCGTACGGCCACAGTCGGTCGTACGGACGGCGTCGGTCATCCGGCCGGGATCGGCCGTACGACCGCCGGGGGCCGGCCGCCCCGGGCGACCGCCGCACCCGAGGCCGACGAGCCCGAGTCCGCCGCCGCGCGCAAGGCCGGTGAACCGGCGGCCGGTGAGCCCGAGGTCATCGCAGCGGAGTCCGCCGTCGCCGAGGCGACCCGGCAGCGGCTCGGGCTCGCGCAGACCGCGCTGCTGTCGGCGCTGGTGGCGGGGACGCCCGCACCGGAGGGGTTCGACCGGGTGCGGCTGGCGGTGCAGGCCCGGGCGCTGGCGTCCAAGCGGGCGGACGTGGTCGCCAAGATCGCGCCGGAACTGCCGGTGATCCTGGGGGCCGGCTACCGGCCCGCGTTCCTGGCCTATGCGCAGGCGCACCCGATGAGCGGCGGCTACCGGCTGGACGCGATGGAGTTCGCGGCGTCCCTGCTGAGCGCCGGGGAACCGGACGACCGGGAGGCCCGGCGGGCGCTGCGCGCGTGGTGGCTGGAGCGCTCCGGTCCCGCGCCCCGGTCCCACCGGCCGGCGGTGCGGGCGGCCAGGGCGGCCCGGCGCGTCCTGCTGCGCCGCTGACACCGCCCCCGGCAGCCCCAGCGCCCACCACCCGGCGGCCCCGACACCCCCAACGGTCCCGGCCCAGCGTCTGCCTCCGGCGGACCCCGCGCCCCCCGGCGGTCCCGGCCCGGCGCGTCCGGCCGCGCCGCTGACACCGCCCCCGGCGGCCCCGGCACCCACCACCCGGCGGTCCCGGGGCCCGCCCCGGCAGCCCAGCGCCCTTCCCGGCAGCCCCGCGCCTGCCTCCGGCGGCCTGCCCGCCCCGGCGGCGTGGCGCCGTACCGCGTGCCGTCCGTGTGTCCGATGCGACACCGGTGGATTCCGGGCGTGCCGGGCCGCCGAAGTAATATGCCAACCCTTCACCCACCCCCGTAGCGCACTGACGTGCGGTGCCGTGACAGGAGGCACCCATGCGACCGCGACCGCCCGTGCAGGGCCGAGGCGTCCTCAGCGGCACCGGGATCATCATCACGGTGCTGGCCGGCACCGTCGTGGCCCTGCTGGTCCCGCTCTGGTCGTACGCCGACCGGCCCCAGGCGCCGGCGGAGCCGTTGAGCGCGCGGACCGTGGCGACGCCGTACGGGCCGCTGTCCGACCAGGACCGCGACTTCCTCACCGCGGTCCGGCTCGCCGGGCTGTGGGAGGCGCCAGCCGGACAGCAGGCCGAGCGGCGGGGCACCACCGAGGCCGTGCGGACGGCGGGCCGGCGCCTCGTGGACGGGCACGCCTTCCTCGACCGGCGGGTGCGGGAGGTGACCGCCCGGCTCGGACTGCCGCTGCCCAACGAGCCCACCGCCCAGCAGAGGGACTGGCTGACCACCCTGGACGAGGCGCGGGGCGAGGAGTACGACCGGCTGTTCGTCAACATCGCGCGGCTCGCCGACGGCAGGGTCTTCGAACGCGTCGCCCAGGTGCGGGCGGGCACGCGGAACTCGCTGGTGCGCGCTCTCGCCGACGACGCGAACACGACGGTCCTGGACCACATCAGGGTCCTGGAGGCCACCGGGTACGTCGACTACGCCTCCGTGGCCCGCGACCTGGCCGCCGCTCCGACCCCGACGGACGCCGCCTCGACCGCCGTGCCGAGCCTCGTGGGCCCCGGCGACGTCGTGCCCGTCACGCCGTCCGGGACGCCGGCGTCGCCGACGTACACCTTGCCGCCGGCCGCCTCCAGCCCGCCTCCCCCGTCCCCCGCGCCGACTCCCTGACCTCCGGAAACAAACGGAAAGTCACATACCGGCCACAGCTGGTCCGCCATGTGAACAGGGCATGGAGTTTCCCGCGCCACTGGCATAGAAACTTGTCATGTTCTGGGTACTTCTGCTGCTGCCCGCCTGGGCCGTCGCCGGTGTGGCGTGCACCCGGCTGTGTCTGGCCGCCGTACGCGCGGCGGCCTGGGACACCGGCCCCGCGACCACGGGCCGGGACCGCGACCTGACGCTGTACGAGGCCGCCTTCCTGTCCGGCGGTCCGGCGCGGGTCGCCGAGGTGACCCTGGTCTCCATGGCCCGCCAGCGCAGGCTGCTGCTCGCGCACACCGGCTGGGCGACCGTCGTGGACCCGCGCGGCCGGGACGAGATGGAGCGGTCGGCGATAGGGGCGATCGGCCCGGAGGGCCAGTCCCGGATCGCACCGGTACGGGCCGCCCTGGCCGCCGCCGACTCGGTGCGCGGCCTCGCCGACCACCTGGTCAGCGCGGGTCTGGCGGTGCCGGAGGCAACGTCGGCGAACGTCGCGGCCGGGGTCCGCCAGGTGCGGGCCGCCGCGCTCGTCGTCCTCGCGCTGGGCGCGACCGCGCTGCTGATGCCCGGTCCGACCGGGATGCCGCGCGGCCTGGTCTCCCTCTGGTTCGCGCTGCCCCTCGCGCTCACCCTGAGCTGTCTGGCCATCGCCCGCATCGAGATCCACCCGTACTCGCCCTGGGCGTCCCCGGCCGGGCAGCGGCTGCTCGGGAGGCTGGCCCGGCGCACGGACCGCGCCGGGGACGGTGCCGGGGACGAGCGCTCGTACCTCGCCTCCGTGGCCGTGCGGGGCATCCGCGCGATCGGTGAACCGGAGCTGCGGGCCGCCTTCACCCACCGCGACCAGCCCTGGCGGGAGTAGCCGACCGCGAGCCGCGTGACCAGGCGGCGTCGCCGCGCCGGGAGCGGGGCGCGGGGGCGGGGCGCGGGGGCGCGCCGGACGGCGTGCGCGCTCGGGCGGGGCGCGTCGGGCGCATTGGCCGCGACACCGGGTGTCCGGTGCTTGCCTCGGTCATCGGGCGCACCAAACATCCCTTTTGTTGCCGCCGGCCCTCGAACCGCTGCCGCCGGGCAGCGAAGCCGCCGCGCGCCGAAGGGGATACGCGATGAGAGCAGCCGCCGTCTGCACGGCCGCCGGTTCCTTGGTCCTGACCGCCCTCGCCGCCCCGGCCGGCGGCGTCCCCGCGAGCGCGCGGGCGGTGCCCGGCGGGGCGGCGGAGCTGCGCGGCACGGTCGTCGCCGCTGCGCGGGCCGAGGCGGCCGGCATCCGCTTCGGCGCCTGCCCCGAGGCCAAGGACCTGCCCACCGCGCTGGAGTGCGGCACGGTCTCGGTGCCCCTGGACTACGCCCACCCGGACGGCAAGCAGATCAAGCTCACCGTCAGCCGGGCCCGGGCCACCCGCAAGGACCCGCGCGACGGCAGGCGCACGGTGCCCCGCCAGGGCGCCCTGGTGTTCAACCCGGGCGGTCCGGGCGCCGACGGCATGTCCTTCCCGCTGATCGGCCTGCTGCCCGAGTGGAAGCGGGTCGCCGCCGCCTACGACCTCGTCGGCTACGCCCCGCGCGGCGTCGGGCGCTCGGCCCCGCTGTCCTGCCAGGACGCCAAGGACTTCCTCAAGGCCCCGACCCCCGCGCCGACGCACCCCTCGGCGGCGTACAAGAAGCAGCGCGTCGCCGAGGCCAAGGCGTACGCCCGTGCCTGCGCCCGGCGCGCGGGCTCCGCCCTGCGCCACTACACGTCCCTCGACAACGCCCGCGACCTGGACGTGCTGCGGGCGGCGCTGGGCGAGCGGCGGCTGACGTTCATGGGCGCCTCCTACGGCACCTACTTCGGCGCGCTGTACGCGACGCTGTTCCCCTCGCACGTACGCCGGATGGTGTTCGACTCGGTGGTGAACCCCGACCCGGCCCGGGTCTGGTACCGGGCCAACATGGCGCAATCGGCCGCGTTCGAGGGCCGCTGGACGGACTTCAAGAGGTGGGTGGCCCGGAACGACGCCGCCTACGGGCTCGGGCGGACGCCGCAGGCGGTGCAGGCCTCGTACGAGAAGGCGCGCAAGCGGCTGGCCGCGAAGCCGGCGGGCGGCACGGTGGGCCCCGGCCAGTTGCACGCGGCGCTGCTGAACACCGGGTACTACGACGACTTCTGGCCGGGCAGCGCGGAGGCCCTGTCGGCGTATCTGAAGGGCGACGACAAGCCGCTGGTCACGATGGCCGCGCCGGTCGAGGAGGGGGCGAAGGAGGCGGAGAACGGCGCCGCCGTCTACACCGCCGTGGAGTGCAACGACGCGCCCTGGCCGACCGACTTCGCGGTGTGGGACCGGGACAACACGCGCCTGGCGCGCACGGCGCCGTTCGAGACGTGGGGCAATGTGTGGATGAACCTGCCGTGCGCCTACTGGCCCGTGCCCCGGCAGCGGCCCCTGGACGTGCGGACCGCGCCGGGCGAGCTGCCGCCGACGCTGCTGCTGGCCGCGGAGCGGGACGCCGCCACGCCGTACGAGGGCGCGGTGGAGCTGCGGCGGCGGCTGGCCGGTTCGGTGCTGGTGACCGAGCGGGGCGCGGGCGCGCACGGCGTCGGCTACGGGCCGAACCGGTGCGTCAACGCGTATCTGGACGCGTATCTGCTGGAGGGCAGGGTCCCGGCCCCGGACGCGGCCTGCGCCGCGCACCCGGAGCCGCGGCCGAACCGGCCGACCTTCCGGGACCAGCGCAAGCGGGAGATGCGCGACGCGCTGAAGGCGCGGGCCGGCGCGGGGCCACGGTCCGGGAAGTGAACCCGCCCGCCGGACCGGCCATCGGACCGGTCGTCTGACCGGCCGGGGCGCGCCGCGGAGCGGACGGGGGCTCCGCGGTGCGCCGTGCGGTCGTCAGGCCAGGCCGGCGACCAGGTCGGCCACGTCCTTGCGGCGGCCGGTGAAGAACGGGATCTCCTCGCGGACGTGCCGGCGGGCCTCCGAGCCGCGCAGATGACGCATCAGGTCGACGATGCGGTGCAGTTCGTCGGCCTCGAAGGCGAGGATCCACTCGTAGTCGCCGAGGGAGAAGGACGCGACGGTGTTGGCGCGCACGTCCGGGTAGCCGCGGGCCATCTTGCCGTGGTCGGCGAGCATCCGGCGGCGGTCCTCGTCGGGCAGCAGGTACCAGTCGTAGGAGCGCACGAAGGGGTAGACGCTGACGTAGTCGCGGGGCGTCTCGTCGGCGAGGAACGCCGGGATGTGCGAGCGGTTGAACTCGGCGGGGCGGTGCAGCGCCATGTTCGACCAGACCGGCTCCAGCGCGCGGCCGAGCTTCGTGCGGCGGAAGAGGTTGTACGCCTCCTGCAGCTGGTCGCTGGTCTCGGCGTGCCACCAGATCATGAGGTCGGCGTCGGCGCGCAGCCCGGAGACGTCGTAGGTGCCGCGGATCGTCACGTCCTTGGCGGCGAGCTGGTCGAACAGCTCCTGTACCTCGTCGGCGTAGCCCGTGCGGTCCTCGGGCAGTACGTCCTTCAGCCTGAAGACGGACCACAGCGTGTAGCGGATGACCTCGTTGAGGTCCTTTGCCAGCTTGCCCTTGTTCGGGATCCGGCCGGACTCGGTGGTGGAGGCTTCGTCACTCATGGGGTTATTCTCCCGCTCCGCCGTGCAGGCTCTGCACCGGGGCGGCGGTGAGTTCCCGCACGGCGCTCAGGTCGCCGCCGAGCTGGTCGACGGCGGCGTACGCGCTGGCCACGCAGGCGGGGACGCCGACGCCGTCGTACACCGCGCCGCACACCGCGAGGCCCGGCAGCCGGGCGACGTGCTCGCGGACGCGGGCCACGCGCGCGTGGTGGCCGACCGGGTACTGGGGCAGTCCGTCGCTCCAGCGGGTGACCCGGGTCTCCAGGGGCGCGGCGGTCAGACCGACGGCCTCGCGCAGGTCGTGCCGGGAGACCTCGACCAGGTCGGCGTCGGAGCGGCCGAGGATCTCCGTCTCGCCGTACCGCCCGACGGAGGTGCGCAGCACCATGACGTCCGGGTCCTCGTCGGCGATCCAGCCCCATTTGCGGGAGGCGAAGGTGGACGCCTTGATGGTCCGTCCGTCGACGGGCGGCACCAGGAAGCCGCTGCCGTCGGGCAGGGCGGCGTCGGCGTCGGCGCGTCGGTAGGCGAGGGTGATCAGCGCCATGGAGGCGTACTCGACGGCGCGCAGTTCGGCCGCGGCGGCGGGCGACTCGGCCGCCAGCAGTTCGGCGGCGGCCGGCGCGGGCGTGGCGACGACCACCGCGTCGGCGTGCAGCACCCGGTCCCCGGCGGTGATCCGCCAGCCGCCGTCGGCCTCGCGGCGCAGTGCGGTGACGGGGGTGGCGGTCAGGATCTCGCCGCCGCGCGCCCGCACCGAGGCGGCGACCGCCAGGGGCAGCCGGCCGATGCCGCCCTCGATGCCCATGAAGACCGGTCCGGCCTGCCGCGCGCCGGCCGCCGCGCGGGCCTGGATGTCGCGGACCGCCTCGGTGAGCGAGTCGTGCCGCTGCGCGGCCTGGAAGAGCTGGGGGACGGCGGAGCGCAGGGAGATGCGGTAGGCGTCGCCCGCGTAGACCCCGCCGAGCAGCGGTTCGACCAGGCGGTCGACGACCTCGCGGCCCAGGCGGGTCGCGACGTACTCGCCGACGGCGACGTCGTCGCCGGTCTCGGTGCGGGGCAGGTCGGCGTCGCGCTCGATCCGGGCGAGGCCCTCCTCGGAGAGCACTCCGGCGAGCGCGGCGGCGGTGCCGGGGACGCCCATGACATGGCCCTTGGGCATGGGGCGCAGCGCGCCTCGGGTCCAGATCGAGGCGGAGGCGGTGGCCGGCGGCTGGAGCGCGTCGGCGAGGCCCACCTCGCGCGCGAGGGCCACCGCCTCGGGGCGGCGGGCCAGCACCGACTCGGCGCCCAGGTCGACGCGCACGCCGGCGATCTCGCCGGGCAGCAGCTTGCCACCGACCCGGTCGGAGGCCTCCAGCACGGTCACCCGCGCTCCGCGGTGCAGCAGGCGGTGCGCGGCGGCCAGGCCCGCGATCCCGGCCCCGATGACGACGACGTGCCCCGTGCTGTCCGTACCCGTTGCGCTCATGGCCCCCACTCTCTCAAACACCACTGACAGCGCGGCCGGGGCCCGACGGTCCTGGCCGGGGGCCGGTGGTCCCGCGCGCGGGAGGCGGTGCGCGGATGGTCATCGACGGGAAGCTGGTGATCAGGGGGCCCGCGCGCAGGAGGCGGTGCGGGGGCCCGGCGTGAGGGCGGCGGCGTACGGGTTTCCGCTGCGGTGCGCCGTACGGGTGGGGCGTGCGGGTGCGGCGTACGGGTGCGCCGTGGTGCGGGTGCGGCGGTCGGCGCGGTGTCCGGCGCGAGTCCCGACCGTGACCTCTTCGGGACCGTTTTCCGCCAACGTTGCGCCGGGTCCGGGCGTCGAAGGTGCGTCAGTTGGTCACGACGACCCTCGGGGGGACCCAGATGCACGTACGACGTTCCGTCCGGCCCGCTTCCGCCCTGGCCGGGCTGCTGCTCGCGGCGGCCCTCGCGCTCACCGGGTGCAGCGCGGGCGGCGGCGACAGCTCCTCGGACAAGGCCGCGGCCGGCAGCGCCGCCGGGGGCGCGTACCGCGGCGACGCGAAGAGCGGCACGGGCAGTGGCGGTGGCAGTGCCGCCGAGAGCGCGAAGGCGACGGCGGCGCCGAAGCTGACGACGGCCCACATCGTGCGCACCGCCTCGCTGAGCGTGGAGGTCAAGGATGTCGCCAAGGCCCTCGACGCGGCCCGTACGGCCGTCGAGAACGCGGGCGGCTACGTCGGCGACGAGAACACCACCCGCGACGAGGACGGGCAGGAACAGACCCGCGTGGTGCTGCGCGTGCCCGCGGACCGGTACGACGACGTGCTCACCGGACTGCAGGGCGCGGGCAGGCTGCTGGAGCGCACGGCGAAGGCCGAGGACGTCACCGACCAGGTCGTCGACGTGGACAGCCGGATCACGTCGCAGCGGGCGAGCGTCGCGCGGGTCCGCGCCCTGATGGAGCGCGCCGAGAGGATCGACGACGTGGTCGCGCTGGAGAGCGAGCTGAGCCGCCGCGAGGCCGATCTGGAGTCGCTGCTCGCCCAGCAGGCGTCCCTGAAGGACCGTACGAGCCTGGCCACCATCACCCTGTCGCTGTCCGGCCCGGCGGTACACCGGGACGACGCCGCCCCGGACGACGAGCCCGGGTTCGGGGACGCGCTGTCGGGCGGCTGGCACGTGTTCGTCGCGGGGGTGCGGTGGATCGCGCTGGTGCTCGGCGCGGTGCTGCCGTTCGCCGTCGCGGCGGCGTTGATCGTGGTGGCGTGGCGGCTGGTACGGCGCCGGCTGCCGCGCCGCGCCGCCGCAGCGGCCGTGCCCGCGATGACGGCGGTGGGGCCGCTGCCGGGCGCCCGGCAGGGCGCGGCGCCTGCGCGTCCGACGCCTCCGGTTCACCCGGCGGCTCCGACAGCCCCGGCGACCGCGACGGCGCCGGTCTCTTCGGGAGCGGCCGAGCCGCCGAGCGCTCCGGCCGCGGCCGAAGGCCCGGACGGCCGAGCGGCGGAGGGGCCGCAGTCCGGGCCGGCGGACGAGGTGCGGGCCGGGCGGCCGGACGGCGAGCAGGCCGGGCGGCCTGAGCGCGAGTAGGCCGGGCGGCCGGACCGCGAGTAGGGCGCGCGCCCGGCCCAGCGGGGTGGGGCGGGGGCGGGGCAGGACCGGATGAAGTCCCCCGTGGGATTAGCGTGTTCGTATGACAGCGGAGTCAACGGAACGACTGGTCGTGATCGGCGGCGACGCCGCGGGGATGTCCGCGGCGTCGCAGGCGCGGCGGCTGCGCGGGGCCGGCGAGCTGGAGATCGTGGCGTTCGAACGCGGCCACTTCACCTCGTACTCGGCGTGCGGCATCCCCTACTGGGTGGGCGGCGACGTGGAGGAACGGGACCGGCTCATCGCCCGCACCCCCGAGGAGCACCGCGCGCGGGGCATCGATCTGCGCCTGCGCACCGAGGTCACGGAGATCGACGTGGCCGCGGGACGCGTCCGCGCGCGGGACGTCGATTCCGGGGCCGAGTCCTGGACGTCGTACGACAAGCTGGTGATCGCGACGGGGGCGCGGCCGGTCCGCCCCGACCTGCCCGGCGTCGACGCTCCCGGTGTGCACGGCGTGCAGACGCTGGACGACGGCCAGGCGCTGCTGGACAGCCTGGCACGCGCGCGTGGCCGCCGGGCGGTGGTGGTCGGCGCCGGGTACATCGGCGTGGAGATGGCCGAGGCGCTGATCCGGCGCGGTTACGAGGTGACGGTCGTCAACCGGGGCGCGGAGCCGATGTCCACGCTCGACGCCGACATGGGCCGTCTGGTGCGCGAGGCGATGGAAGGCCTCGGCGTCACCATGGTCGGCGAGGCGGAGGTCACCAAGGTGCTGACCGGCCAGGACGGCCGGGTCCGGGCGGTGGCCACCGAGGACACCGAGTACCCGGCGGACGTGGTCGTGCTGGGCATCGGCGTACGCCCCGAGACGACGCTGGCGCGGGCGGCCGGGCTGCCGCTCGGCGCGCACGGCGGTCTGCTCACCGACCGGGCGATGCGGGTGCGCGGCCACGAGAACATCTGGGCCGGCGGCGACTGCGTGGAGGTGCTCGACCTGGTCTCGGGCCAGCAGCGGCACATCGCGCTCGGCACCCACGCCAACAAGCACGGCCAGGTCATCGGCACGAACGTCGGCGGCGGTTACGCCACCTTCCCCGGCGTGGTCGGCACGGCGGTGAGCAAGGTGTGCGATCTGGAGATCGCGCGCACCGGACTGCGCGAGAAGGACGCCCGCCGGGTCGGCCTCCAGTTCGAAGCCGTCACGATCGAGTCGACGAGCCGCGCGGGCTACTACCCGGGCGCCTCGCCGATGACGGTCAAGATGCTCGCCGAACGCCGCACCGGGCGGCTGCTGGGCGTGCAGATCGTGGGCCGGGAGGGCGCGGCGAAGCGGGTGGACATCGCGGCGGTCGCGCTGACCGCCGGGCTGACGGTGGAGCAGATGACGGCGCTCGACCTGGGGTACGCGCCCCCGTTCTCGCCGGTGTGGGACCCGGTCCTGGTGGCCGCGCGGAAGGCGGCGGCGAAGATCCGCGAACCCTGGGACCAGGCGGCGGGCTGACCCGCCGGACGGTCCCGCGCACGGCGTGAGCGATACGGCCGACGCCGGTCCCGCGCACGGCGGCCCGGACGGCCCGCGCCGGTCGCGCGCACGGCGGGTCGTACGGCACACGTCAGTCGCGTGTGCGGGCGGGCCGCACGGTGCCCGCCCGCCGCGGCGCCGGTCCCGTGAACGGCGGGCCGTACCGCGCACGCCGGTCGCGCGGGCGGCATCCCGTACCGCGCACGCCGACCGCGTGGGCGGCGGACACTACCGCGCGCGCCGGTCGCATAAGCGGCGGACCGTACGGCGTACGCCCTGCCGTGCACGGCAGGCCCTGCGGCGCACGCCGGTCGCGCGAGCCGTACACGGGGCCGGGCCGTCCACCGGCCAGGCCGAACGGATGCACGACGGGCCGCGCGCCGGTCGCATGAGCCGTACGCGCGGCCGGGGAGCCGGCCTACCGCCCGCGCCGGGCGGACGCACCACCGGCCGCACGCCGGTCGCGCGAGCCGTACGCGGGGCCGGGCCGTCGGCCGGCCACGCCGAACGGATGCACGACGGGCCGTACGGCGGTGGCGTGAGCCGTACGCGGGGCCGGGCCGTCCGCGCCGGGCGGGAGCGCGGGCGTATCGCGGGACCGCCCGGCCCGGGCCCGCTAGGCGGTTCCGCCCATGCGGTCCATCGGACGGGCGGCCGGTTCGGTCGGGGGGCGGGTCGGGAGGGCGGAGACCGACGCGGCGGGCACGGACGCCGTGCCGGAGGAGCCCGCGGCGACCGCCGGCGGCTGCGCGCCGGCCGGTTTGGCGTGGGCGCCGAGCGGGGTCGAGCGCAGCCGGTGCCCGGCGGCCTCGTCCAGCGTCACCGGCCGCTGCAGCCGGGCCGCCAGCCGCCCGGCCTCCTGGCCGAGCCGGGCCACGTCCTCCCAGGGCAGCCGCACCACCAGGGACAGTTCCGCCTCGCCGTCGGGCAGGGCGTGCACCGCGGGTCCCACTCCGTCGCTCATCGCCTGTACCTCGCCTCGTCGCGTCGTCCCCGCGGGCCTGCTCGCCGCGCCGCGGGCGGTCGGGGGAACATACGGACGAACGCGCGGCCGTGTTCACCGGCGGCTCCGGCCGATTCGGCGGGCGCATCGGGGGCAGTACTTCCCTGTGGTCATCCCCGTCCATGATCTGAACCCGACGCGGCGCACCCCCTGGGTGACGTACGCCCTGATCGTCGCGAACTTCGTGGTGTTCCTGCTGTCGCCCGCCGTGGGCGGTTCCGCGACGGGACAGAGCACGCTCGCCCAGCTGTGCCATCTGCACGCGTTCACGGAGCACTGGGCCCTCGTCCCCCGTGAGGTGATCCACGGCCGGCTGCCGACGCTGGTGCCGACCGGCGAGATGGGGGTGGGCGTGCACGGCCCGGGCTGTGTGCTGGGGCCGCCGGGGTACGACAAGTCGCCCGCGCTGTCCGTCCTCACCTCGATGTTCCTGCACGGCAGCTGGCTGCACCTGCTGGGGAACATGCTGTTCCTGTTCATCTTCGGCAACAACATCGAGGACCGGATGGGGCACATCCGCTTCACCCTGTTCTACGTGGCGTGCGGGTACGCCGCCGGGTACGGGTTCGCGCTGCTCAACGCGGACTCCGGCCAGCCGCTGATCGGCGCGTCGGGGGCGATCGCGGGGGTCTGCGGGGCGTATCTGGTGCTGTTCCCGCGGGCCCGGGTGTGGGTGCTCGTGCCGTTCCTGATCTTCCTGCCGCTGCGGCTGCCCGCCTGGATCGTGCTGGGCTTCTGGTTCGTGCTCCAGGCGTTCTACTCGGCGGGCGACGCCGTCTCCGAGGCGGGCACGGTGGCGTACACCGCCCATGTCGTCGGCTTCGTCGCGGGCATGCTGCTCGCCCTGCCGCTGCGCCCCGGCACCCCGCCGCCGCCCGAACCCCGGGGCCTGCTGTTCGGACGGCGGGCGCGGCCGGGGTGGTGACGGCCGCCGCTCGGGAGGCGGGGCGCGCGGCGCCTCGGCCGTCGCCCAGTCGTGCGGGGCTCAGTCGTGCGGGGCTCAGTCGTGCGGGGCTCAGTCGTGCGGGGCGGCCGCCACAAGGGTGGGTATCTGTTCGGCGATGAGGTCCCAGGCGCCGGGGACGTCCGCCAGGGGGGTCTCACGCAGTTCGTCCAGGGGGCGGGGGGCGTCCGGGCCGTAGGCCGCCGTGGCCGTCAGGACCTCGTAGCCGTCGCGGACGGCCGCGCGCAGGCGGTGGCGGCCGTCGGTGTCGGTGTGCAGGGCCGTGGCGACGACGAGGGGCGGTTCGCCGCCCACTTCGCCCGGCGCCTTGTGGTAGGCGCTGGCGACCGGCGGGGTCCAGCGCAGGCCGAGCAGGAGCGGGCGCTTGGCCGTCACCTCGGCGAGATCGGTCTCGTAGACGCCGTGCGAGGCCAGTACGGTCGCGCGGGCCTCCAGCACCAGGGCGGCGGGCAGCAGACAGCGCAGCGCGCTGCCGGCGAGGTTGCCGCCGACCGTCGCCGCGCGGCGCACCGCGCCGGTGCCGACCGTGCCGGCCGCCGCGCGCAGGACGTACGGGACCCGGTCGTCGATGCGGCTCAGGACCACCGCGCCGCCCAGCTCCTCCGGGCCGATGACGTTGGCCTGCGGCAACTCGCGCAGGGACATGGCCTGTTCGGGGAAACCGTCGCGTTGCCAGGTGGCCCAGACGAGGGTCGCGCCGCCTATCGGCACCGCTCCCTCGGTCAGGTGCTCCCGCGCTTGCTCCACGGTCTTGGGCAGACGTACCAACACCTCAGCCACCCTGCCTTTCTGGGGACTCGGACGGACAGCTCTCGGCCACTTGCCCGTCGGCACGGCGCATTTTGGCCGCACGTAAGGGGGCGCGTACAGGGCTCACACGCGCGTGGTGTGCGCTTGTTCGACGGGGGCCGCTTCAGGGGTCGTACGGAGGGGGGCGCGGGGGCGTCAGCCGTGTGCCCGGGGGACGACGACCGGGCAGGCGTCGCCGGGGGCGCGCAGGATGTCGGCCTCCAGGTCGTAGAGTTCCTTGACGAGCGCCTCGTCCACGATCTCCTTCGGCGGCCCCTGGGCGACGACGCGGCCGTCCTTCATGGCGATCAGGGTGTCGGCGTAGCGGGCGGCGGAGGCCAGGTCGTGCAGCACCATGATCACCGTACGGCCGGAGGCCGCGACCTCGCGTACGAGTTCCAGCACGTCGACCACGTGGCCGAGGTCGAGGGCGCTGGTGGGTTCGTCGAGCAGGACCACGGGGGTGTGCTGGGCGAGCACCATGGCGAGCCAGCAGCGCTGGCGCTGGCCGCCGGAGAGCCGGTCCAGCCGCTCGCCGGCGAGTTCGGTGGTGCCGGTGGCCGCCAGGGCGTCGCGTACGGCGCGTTCGTCCTCGCGGGACCACTGGCGCAGCAGGCCCTGGTGCGGGTGGCGGCCGTAGCGGACCAGTCCGGCGACGGTGACGGCCTCCGGCGCGCGCGGCGACTGCGGCAACAGGGCGACGCGGTGCGCTACTTGACGTTGTGTCAGCTTCCAGATGTCGGCGCCGTCCGCCAGTACGGCGCCCGCCGTGGGGCGGTGCAGCCGGGCGATGGCGCGCAACAGGGTCGACTTTCCGCAGCCGTTGGGTCCGACGATCGCGGCCACGTGCCCGGCTGGGACGGTCAGCTCGACGTCCTGGACGACTGGCCGGCCGGGGTAACCGGCGTGCAGGCCGCGCACCTGGAGGCCGGGGTGGGCGTCGGTCATGGGAGTGGTCATGCCTTTCCGGTGGTGGAGTCCGTGCGGAAGAGGACCCAGAGGAGGAAGGGGCCGCCGAGGACGCTGGTGACGACGCCGACGGGGAGTTCGACGGGGGCGACGACCCGGCCGAGGGCGTCGGCGGCGGTGATCAGCGCGGCGCCGGTGAGCGCGGAGCCGAGCACCGGCACCCGGGTGGGTCCGCTCAGCCGGCCGGCGATGATCGGGGCGGCGAGGGCGACGAACGCGATGGGGCCGCCGACGCCGACGGCCACGCCGGCCAGGGCGACGGCCAGCGCGAGCGCGGCGGCGCGCAGCCGGCGCAGGTCCACGCCGAGGCAGGCCGCCGTGTCGTCGTCGAAGCGCAGGAGCTGGAGGCGGTGGCCGACGGCGAGGGCGAGCGGCAGCAGGAGGAGCAGCACGATCAGCAGGGGCGTTCCCACGTGCCAGTCGCGGCCGTTGAGGCTGCCGACGGCCCAGAGGAACACGCCGCCCGCGGTGTTGTCGTTCTCGCGGGACATGATGAGGTCGCCCACGGCGCCGATGAAGGTGGAGACGCCGATGCCGACGACGAGGACGCGGTAGCCGGCGCTGCCCGCGCCGCCCGCGCACAGCACCACCAGGACCGCGGCGGCGACGGCGCCGAGCGGGCCGAGCCACCAGTCGCCGATCATGCCGGTCGAGGAACCGGCGGCGGTGGCCACCACGGCGGCGGTGGCGCCCTCGTTGACGCCGATCAGGTCGGGGGTGGCCAGGCGGTTGCCGGCCAGGGTCTGGGTGAGGCAGCCCGCGATGCCGAGGGCCGCGCCGACCATGATGCCGACGAACACGCGCGGCAGCCGGAAGTCCCGCACGATCATGACGGTGCCGGGGTCGCCCGTCCCGAGCAGCCCGGAGAGGGTGTCGCGCGGGCTCATCCCCGTCGAACTCGCCATCACCGCGAGCGCGACGAGCAGCATGAGCAACGGCGCCAGCAGCGCGGCGACGAGCGCGCTGCGCCGCGGGAAGAGCCAGGAGAAGGTCCCGCCGCGCAGGACGAGACTGTCCTCGGGCACGAGGGAGTTCGCGGAGGCGGGAGCGTCCTCGAAAACGGGAGCGCCTTCGAGAACGGGAGCGTCCTCGGGCACGGAGACGTCCTTCGGAGCGGGGACGTCCTCCGGAGCGGACGTCCTCTTCGTGCTGACCGCGGCCGGCGCACCCGCCGCCGAGGGCGGCCCGGCGGTCCCGGCGGCCGTCGCCGGCCGCCCGGCCGCCACGGCCCCGCCGCCCTGTTCCTCGGTGTCGCCGCGGTGCGGCACGTGCGGAGTGGGCGAAGCAGGCGGGGTCGGCGGGGTCATGAGGTGGCTCCGGCGGTGGAGAGGCGGGAGGAGCG
This sequence comes from Streptomyces sennicomposti, assembly GCF_019890635.1. GTDB lineage: Bacteria > Actinomycetota > Actinomycetes > Streptomycetales > Streptomycetaceae > Streptomyces > Streptomyces sennicomposti. The sequence goes on along the minus strand of NZ_JAIOAB010000019.1, from coordinate 23,898 downwards.
GGCAATCCAGACGAGGAGGGGGCCGCCGACGAAGGCGAGCAGGACGCTCACCGGGGCCTCCCAGGGCCGGATGACGACCCGGGCGAGGAGGTCCGCGACGATCATCACGTCCGCGGCGATCAGCGCCGACAGGACGAGCTGCCCGGACATGCTCGCGCCGACCACCGCGCGGGCGGCGTACGGGGCGAGCAGGCCGAGGAAGGCGATGGGGCCGGCGACGGCGACCGCGCAGCCGGCCAGCAGCGAGACGGCGCCGGCGACCACCAGGCGGACCCGGCCGGGGTGGTGGCCCAGCGAGCGGGCGCTGTCGTCGCCGAGGCCGAGCGCGGCCAGCGGTCGGGCGCAGCCGAGCGCGACGGCGAGGCCGACGGCCACCAGCGGCAGCAGTGGGAGGAGTTCGGAGGTGCGCACGCCGGCGAGCGAGCCGATCGTCCAGTAGCGGTAGACGTCGAAGGTGGACTGGGTGCCGAGCAGGACGTAGGAGGTCATGCCGTGGAAGGTGGCGCCTAGCGCCGACCCGGCCAGCACCAGCCTGAGCGGCGACCCGGCGGCGCGTCCGCTCGCCGCCAGCAGCAGGACGACGGCGCTCGCGGCCATGCCGCCGCCGAGCGCCCACACCAGCAGCGCGGTCGGCGAGGAGGCGTCGAAGAAGGTGAGCCCCACCACGACGGCGAACGCGGCGCCGGAGTTCACGCCGAGCAGCCCGGTCTCGGCGAGCGGGTTGCGGGTGGCCGCCTGGAGCAGGCAGCCCGCGGTGCCGAGGCAGAGGCCGACCATGACGGCGGCCAGGGTGCGCGGCAGCCGTACGTCCACGACGGCCAGGCGCAGTTGGGGATCGGCGCGGGCGGAGGGGTCGCCGGTCAGGTAGTCCCAGGCGCGGGCCGGCGAGCTGCTGCCGGTGCCGATCAGCAGTGAGAGCAGACACAGGACCAGCAGCGCGACGAGGAGGGCCGCGGTGGCCGGAACCGCGGTGCGGCCACGGGCCGGTGGACCCGTGGGCCGTCCGGTTCCGGACTTCATGAGCGACGACCCCCTCGAAATGAGCATATGGTTAGCCTAACCTAAGTGCCGTTCCGTCAGGCGGCGGGCGGTCCGTGCATCCGTGTCTGCGGGTGCCGGTCCTTCCGCATGCCTGAACGGGGCCCGGCGCACCGGACCGTGACCCGCCCCCGCGGGCCACGACAGTCGAGCAACGGAGATTTCAGGCCATGATGGCGCCCCGCCTTTCCACCCCCGCCACCCGCCGCACCGCGGCCGCGGCCCTGGCCGTCGCGTGCGGTCTCGTCCTGAGCGCCTGCGGCTCCTCGGACGGCGACTCCTCCTCGGGCGGGTCCGCGGGCAAGGGCGGCACGACGACGGTCACCGACGCGACCGGCGCGAAAGTGAAGGTGCCCGCCGCTCCCCGACGGGTCCTCGCGCTCAGCGAGATGGACCTGGACTCCGCGCTCGCCCTCGGCGTCAAGCCGGTCGGCCTGACCGCCGGGCGGGGGCAGAAGGGCGCCCCCGAATACCTGAGCGCGCAGGCGAAGGGCATACCCGTGGTCGGCGCGGTGACCGGCCCGGACATCGAGAAGGTCGTCCAGGCCAAGCCCGACGTCATCCTCGCCGGGCAGCTCGCCGACGAACAGGTGCTGGCGCAGCTGCGGAAGATCGCGCCCACGCTGGTCACCATCGACGACAGCAAGAGCTGGAAGAAGTCCCTGGAGCTGACCGGGCAGGCGCTCGGCAAGGCCAACGAGGCGAAGAAGTTCCTCGCGGACTACGACGCCAAGGCCGCCGCGCTGAAGAAGGACCTCGGCGCGCAGGCCGGCGCGACCGTGTCCGTCGCCCGCTACTCCGCCAAGGGCACCGCCGTGATGCAGCAGGGCGTGTTCATCAGCGACGTGCTGAACGACCTCGGTTTCAAGCGGCCCGGCATCCAGAACCAGAAGGGCGAGGGCCACTCGACGCCGATCAGCGACGAGAACCTGAAGGAGATCGACGGCGACTGGCTGTTCATCGGCACGCTGTCGTCCACCGGTTCGGACGCGGGCCTGCTCGACCAGCTCGCCAAGAAGCCCGCCTACCAGCAGCTCGACGCCGTCCGCGAGAAGCACGCCACGGTCATCGACGGCTCCAAGTGGACCAGCCTGGGCGGCGCGAAGGCCGCCGTCTCGGTGCTGGACGACATCCGGAAGGCCATGGTCAAGTGAGCGCCGGACTGGGCACGGAACAGGAACTCGCGGGCCGTGTCGCCCTGGTGACGGGCGCAGGCCGGGGCATCGGCGCGGCCGTCGTCGAGGCGCTCGCCGAGCGCGGCGCGCGCGTGCTGGCCACCGACCTCGCCGTCCCCGGACCGGAGGCGCTCGCGAAGCGGTTCGGCGACCGGGTCGCCGCCCGCACGCTGGACGTCACCGACGCGGACGCGGTGGAGGCGGTGGTCGCCGAGGCCGAGGACGCGCTCGGCCCCCTCGACATCGCCGTCAACGTCGCCGGGATCCTGCGCGGCGCGCCCGTGGTGGACCTCACCGACGCCGACTGGGCGGCCGTGTTCGCGGTCAACACGAACGGCGTCTTCCACGTCTCGCGGGCCGTCGCCCGCCGGATGACCGCCCGGGGCCGCGGCAGCATCGTCACGGTCGCCTCCAACGCGGCGGGCGTCCCCCGCAGCGGCATGGCCGCCTACGCCGCCTCCAAGGCCGCCGCCGTGATGTTCACCAAGTGCCTGGGTCTGGAGGTCGCCGCGCACGGCGTGCGCTGCAACACCGTCTCCCCCGGTTCCACCCTCACCGAGATGCAGCGCGCCATGTGGGAGGCCTCACCCGGCGGCGCCGAGAGCGGCCGGCGCGCCGTCATCGAGGGCGACCCGGCCACGTACCGCACCGGCATCCCGCTCGGCCGCATCGCCGAGCCGTCGGACATCGCCGAGGCGGTCGCCTTCCTCGTCTCCGACCGCGCCCGCCACATCACCCTGCACGACCTGTACGTGGACGGCGGCGCGACCCTGCGCGCCTGACCCCGCCGCCCCCCGCAGTCCCGGCTTCCCCCACCCTGGAGTCCCGATGACCGCCCCCGTGAGCGAACCCGGCCTCGCCGCCGGGTCCACCGCACCCGCCGACCACGCCCCCGGCGCCGCCGTCGCCCTGCTGGACGACTACCGGGCCGGCGCCGACCGCTTCCTCGCCACTCCCCGGCGCACCCTGCTCACCCACGGCACCGCCGCGGAAGTCCCGCACGACGAACGCCCCTTGACGCGGCGGGTGAACGAGCTGCTGACCGGGCTGCGCCGACCCGGCCGCCCCGTGCCGCTGGTGCTCGGCGCGGTGCCGTTCGCCCCGGACGCCCCCGCCTCCCTCGCCGTCCCCGCCACCGTGCGCGGCGCGGCCCCGCTGGCCGAGGACCCGCTGGTCGCGCTGCCCGCCCAGGAGGCGGCGGACGGCGCCGGCTGGCAGGTGCGCGAGTGGCCCGCGCCCGAGGCGTACGGGGCCGCGGTGGCCGCCGCGGTGGCCCGGATGCGGGCCGGCGAGTTCGACAAGGTGGTCCTCGCCCGGACCCTGGAGCTGACCGCGCCGACGGACCCGGACCTGCCGGCGATGCTGAACCGGCTGGCCCGCCGCGACCCGTCCGGCTACACCTTCGCGGTGCCCTCCGGCCCCGGCCGCACCCTGATCGGCGCCAGCCCCGAACTCCTCGTCGCCCGGCGGGGCAACCGGCTCACGGCCAACCCGCTGGCCGGGTCCGCGCCGCGCAGCGCCGACCTGGCCGAGGACGTGCGGCGCGCGGTGGCGCTGCTGGAGTCGCCCAAGGACCTGCACGAGCACGCGGTCGTGGTGGACGCCGTACGGCGGGCGCTGGCCCCGCTGTGCGGGCGTCTTCAGGTGCCCGAGCGGCCCACGCTGGTGCGCACCGCCACCATGTGGCACCTGTCCACCACGGTCGTCGGCGAGATCGCCGGACCCGAGGTCACCGCGCTCGACCTGGCCTGCGCGCTGCACCCGACCCCGGCCGTGTGCGGCACGCCGACGGACGTGGCGCGCGCCGTCATCGCCGAGTCGGAGCCCTTCGACCGGGGCGCCTACACCGGCATGGTCGGCTGGCAGGACGCCGACGGCGACGGCGAGTGGGTGGTCACCATCCGCTGCGCCGAGGCGGAGGGCCGCACGCTGCGGCTGTTCGCGGGCGCGGGCGTGGTCGCGCAGTCCTCGCCGGAGGCCGAGACCGCCGAGACCGCCGCCAAGTTCCGTACCTTCCTGGACGCCGTGGGAGCCGCGCTGTGACCGCCGACGCTCTGACCCCGGGCGTGGACGCGCCCACCTGGCCCGAGGAGTTCGCCGAGCGCTACCGCGCGGCCGGCCACTGGCGCGGCGAGACGTTCGGCGGGATGCTGCGCGAGCGCGCCGCCGCGCATCCCGACCGGATCGCGCTCGTCGACCCGGCCCCCGAGCGCCGCACCTGGACCTACCGGGAGCTGGACGAGGCGGCCGACCGGCTGGCCGCCGGGTTCACGGCGCGCGGCATCGGCCGCGGCGACCGGGTGGTCGTCCAGCTGCCGAACGTCGGCGAGTTCGTGGAGGTCGTCTTCGCGCTGTTCCGGATCGGCGCGCTGCCGGTGTACGCGCTGCCCGCGCACCGGGACACCGAGATCGGCCACTTCTGCGCCTTCTCCGAGGCCGTCGCCTATGTCGTCCCCGACGTGCTCGGCGGGTACGACCACCGGGAGCTGGCCGCCCGCGTCCAGGAGAGCACGCCGAGCCTGAAGCACGTGTTCGTGGCCGGCGACCCGGGCGCCCACACCGCGCTGGCGGAGGTGCCGTGCGAGCCGGCCGGCCCGTTCGCGGGGCCGGCCCCGCACGAGCTGGCGTTCCTCCAGCTGTCGGGCGGGACGACCGGGGTGTCCAAGCTGATCCCGCGCACCCACGACGACTACCTCTACTCGCTGCGCGGCTCCAACGAGATCTGCGGCGTGGACGCGGACACCCGCTTCCTCGTCGTGCTGCCGGCCGCGCACAACTTCCCGATGAGCTCGCCCGGTTGGCTGGGCGTGCTGTACGCGGGCGGTACGGCCGTGCTGTGCCCCAAGCCCGATCCGGCGACCGCGTTCGAGCTGATCGAGCGGGAGCGGATCACCATGACCGGGCTGGTGCCGCCGCTCGCCCTGGTGTGGACGGACGCCGCGGCGGGCACCGCGCACGACCTGTCCAGCCTGGAGCTGGTGCTGGTGGGCGGCGCCAAGTACAGCGAGCAGGCCGCGCGCCGCCTGGAGCCCGCCCTCGGCTGCCGGCTCATGCAGGTGTTCGGGATGGCCGAGGGCCTGGTCAACTACACGCGCCTGGACGACGATCCGGAGACGGTCGTCACCACGCAGGGCCGGCCCATCTCGCCCGACGACGAGATACGTATCGTGGACGACGCCGACCGGGAGGTGCCGGAGGGCGAGTTCGGGCATCTGCTCACCCGCGGCCCGTACACCATCCGCGGCTACTGGCGGGCGCCCGAGCACAACCGGACGGCTTTCACCGAGGACGGCTTCTACCGCACCGGCGACATCGTGCGGCGCACCCCGAGCGGTCACCTCGTCGTGGAGGGCCGGGCCAAGGACCAGATCAACCGGGGCGGCGAGAAGGTCGCCGCCGAGGAGATCGAGAACATCATCCTCGCCCACCCCTCCGTGCACGACGTATCCCTGGTCGCGGTGCCCGACGAGTACCTGGGCGAGCGCACCCTCGCCTATGTGATCCTGCGCGAGGGCGCCGAACCGCTCCGGCCCGTCGCCGTGAAGCGGTTCGTCCGCGACCGCGGCGTCGCCGCCTACAAGGTTCCCGACCTGGTCGAGTTCGTCGACGCCTTCCCGCAGACCGGCATCGGCAAGATCAGCAAGAAGCAGCTGCGTTCGTCCGCCGAGCAGCGCTGAAAGGCCCCCCACACCATGGCACTTCCCAAGATCCCCGCCTATCCCCTGCCCGCCCCGGCCGAACTGCCCGCGAACCGGGTGTCCTGGACCGTGGACCCGGCGCGCGCCGTGCTGCTGGTGCACGACCTCCAGCAGCACTTCCTGTCCGCCTTCCCGGCCGGGCAGGAGCCGCTGACCGGCATGCTCGGCAACACCGCCCGGCTGCTGAAGGAGGCCCGCCGGCTCGGCGTGCCGGTCGTGTACTCCGCGCAGCGCGGCGGGCAGACGCCTCAGCAGCGGGGCCTCCAGCTGGACTTCTGGGGTCCCGGCGTCGCCGACGACCCCGAGGTGCTGGCCGTGCCCGGGGCCGTCGCGCCCGAGCCGGGCGACCTCACGCTCACCAAGTGGAAGTACAGCGCGTTCGCCCGCACCGATCTGGAGGAGCGGATGCGGGCCTGGGGCCGCGACCAGCTGGCGATCGTCGGCGTGTACGCGCACATCGGCGTCATGATGACGGCCGCCGACGCGTGGTCGCGGGACATCCAGGCGTTCGTCGTCGCCGACGCCGTCGCCGACTTCTCCCGCGAGGACCACGACATGGCCCTGCGCTGGGCCGCCGGCCGCTGCGCGGTCGTCACCACCACCGACGCGCTCTTCGAGGAGGTGTGAGCGGCATGGCCCTCACTTTGGAACAGATCCGTGCCGACGTCGCCGACTGCCTCGGCGAGGACCCGGCCGACATACCCGCCGACGAGAACCTGGTCGACTACGGCCTGGACTCGGTGCGCGTCATGGCGCTGCTGGAGCGCTGGCGGCGCGAGCACGCCGTCACCGCGGACTTCGCCGATCTCGCCGAGCAGCCCACCGTCGAGGCGTGGGCGGCCCTGCTGGGGAACTCATGACGGCCGTGCTCACCGACGGCCACGGCCCGGCGGACACGGCCGCGCGCGAGGTCGAACTCCCGCTCACCGCGGCTCAGTCGGGCATGTGGTACGCGCAGGCCCTCGACCCGCTCAGCCCCGCGCAGAACACGGCGGAGTGCCTGGAGATCGACGGCCCGCTGGACCCGGCCGTGTTCGCGAAGGCGCTGCGGCAGGTCGTCGCGGAGAGCGACGCGCTGCGCGTCCGCGTCGAGGACGGCCCCGACGGACCGCGCCAGTACGTCCGGTCGCACGTCGAACTCCCGCTGACCGTAAGGGACGTGCGCGAGGCGCGCGATCCGGAGGGGCAGGCGCTGGCCTGGATGCGCACCGACCTGGCCGAGCCGTTCGACCTGGCGGCCGGGCCGCTGTTCGCCCACGCCCTGTTCCGCGTCGGCGACGAACGCTGGCTGTGGTACCAGCGCATCCACCACCTCGTCATGGACGGCTACGGCTACTCGCTGCTGGTGCGCCGCACCGCCGAGGTGCACACCGCGCTCGCCCGCGGCGAGCGGCCGCCGGCCTGCCGGTTCGGGCGCCTGACCGACCTGGTCGAGGACGACGCGGCGTACCGCGCCTCCGGGCGGTGCGCGGCCGACCGCGCCCACTGGGCGGCGGCGTTCGCCGACCGCCCGGAGGCGCCGCGCCTGGCCGGCCGGGGCGCGCTGCCCTCGCGCACGTTCCGCCGCCGCAGCGCCCGGCTGTCGCCCGAGGCCACCGAGCGGCTGCGCGAACTGGCGGCGGGGCTGCGCGCCACCTGGCCGGACGTCCTGGTCGCCGCGCAGGCGCTGTACGTGTCGCGGGCCACCGGCCGGGCGGACGTGGTGCTGGGGATGCCGATGATGTGCCGGATGGGCAGCGTCGCGCTGCGCGTGCCGGGCATGGTGATGAACGTGCTGCCGCTGCGGCTCGCCGTCACCCCCGAGGCCACCTTCGCCGACCTGGTGCGGCAGGTGGTGCTGAGCATCCGCGAGGTGCGCCGCCACCAGCGCTACCGCTACGAGGACATCCGCCGCGACCTCGGTCTGCTCGGCGAACAGCGCGCCTTGGTCGGCCCGTTGGTCAACGTGATGCCGTTCGACTACGGCGTCGACTTCGCGGGCTCGCCCGCCCGCGCCCGCAACCTGTCCGCCGGACCGGTCGAGGACCTGACGGTCAACATCTACGACCGCGCCGACGGCCGGGGCCTGGCCGTCGACCACGACGGCAACCCGGCGCTCTACGACGACGATGCGCTCGCCGCCCACCAGGAGCGGTTCCTGCACCTGCTCGACCGGATCGCCGCCGCCGACCCGCACCGGCCCACCGGCGACCTGGACATCGCCACCCCGCAGGAACTCGCCCTGGTGCTGGAGGAGTTCAACCGCACCGAGCGGCCGGTGCCGCCGACCACGCTGATCGGCCCGATCGAGGCGCAGGCGGCCCGCACCCCCGGCGCGACCGCGCTGGTGTTCGGCGACACCCGGCTCACCTACGCACAGCTCGACGAGCGCGCCAACCGGCTGGCCCACCACCTCCAGTCCCTCGGCGCGCGGCCCGGCGCGGTCGTCGCGGTCTCCGTGCCGCGCTCGGCGGAGCTGATCGTCGCCCTGCTCGCGGTCCTCAAGGCGGGCGCCGCCTATCTGCCGCTGGACCCGGACTATCCGGCGCAGCGGCTGGCGTACATGCTGGCGGACGCGGCCCCGGTCTGCGCGATCACCGACCGCGCCGACCGCCTCCCGCAGGACACCGGGGTGCCGCTGGTGGCCCTGGACACGCTGGACGTGTCTGGGCGGCCGTGGGTGAACCCGCCGCGCGCCCTGACCCCCGCCCACCCGGCCTACGTGATCTACACCTCCGGTTCCACCGGCCGCCCCAAGGGCGTCGTCGTGCCGCACTCGGCGATCGACAACCGGCTGCGCTGGATGCAGCACGCCTACGGGCTGACCGGCGAGGACCGGGTGCTGCAGAAGACGCCGTCGTCGTTCGACGTGTCGGTGTGGGAGTTCTTCTGGCCGCTGCGCGAGGGCGCGACGCTGGTCGTCGCCGAACCGGGAGTGCACAAGGACCCGGCGCAGCTGGCCCGGCTGATCCACGAACAGGCCGTCACCACCTGCCACTTCGTGCCGTCCATGCTCCAGGTGTTCCTCGCCGAGCCGGCCGCCGCCCACTGCGCCGGAGTGCTGCGCCGGGTGTTCTGCAGCGGCGAGGCGCTGCCCCGCGAGAGCGCCCACGTCTTCGCGCGCACCCTGCCCGGCGTCGAGCTGCACAACCTGTACGGCCCGACCGAGGCCGCCGTCGACGTGACGTACCACGCCTGCGACCCGGCGGACTCGGGCCCGGTGCCGATCGGCCGGCCGGTGTGGAACACCCGCCTGTACGTCCTGGACGCCGCCCGGCGGCCCTGCCCGCCCGGAGTGCCCGGCGAACTGTTCCTCGCCGGACGGCAGTTGGCCGACGGCTATCTGCACCGCCCGGAGCTGACGGCGGAGCGGTTCGTCCTCGACCCGTTCGGCCCGCCGGGCAGCCGGATGTACCGCACCGGCGATGTGGCCCGGTGGACCGGGCAGGGCGAGGTCGAGTATCTCGGCCGCACCGACCACCAGGTCAAACTGCGCGGCCAGCGCATCGAACTCGGCGAGATCGAGGCGGCGCTCACCGCGCAGGACGGCGTGGACGGCGCGTGCGCGCTGGTGCGCGAGGACCGGCCCGGCGAGCAACTCCTCGTCGGCTACGTCACCGGCGACGCCGACCCGGCCGCCGTACGGGCCGGTGTGGCGCGCGAACTGCCCGAGCACATGGTGCCGTCGGCCGTCGTCGCGCTGGAGGCGTTCCCGCTGAGCCCCAGCGGCAAGCTGGAACGGCGCGAGCTTCCGCCGCCCGTGTTCGCCGGGTCAGGGCAGGGCCGGGAACCCGCCGACGCCCGTGAGGCGGCGCTGACCCGGATCTTCGCCGACGTGCTCGGCGTCGACCGGGTCGGCCCCGACGACACCTTCTTCGACCTGGGCGGCACCTCGCTGCTCGCGGTGCGGCTGGTGGCGCGGGTGCGGGAGGAGTTCGGCGCCGAGCTGACGATCGGCTCGCTGTTCGAGGCGCCCACCCCGGCCGCGCTCGCCGCCCGGCTGGGCGCCGCCGCGCCGGCCGCCGGGGACGCCCTCGGCGTGGTGCTGACGCTGCGCGGCGGCGGCGAGCGGACCCCGCTGTTCGCGATCCACCCGGCCGGCGGCCTCGCCTGGTGCTACGCCGGGCTGTCCGCACGGCTCGGTCCCGACCAGCCCCTGTACGGCATCCAGGCCCGCGGCCTGGCCGACGACGAGCCGCTGCCGCGCACCCTCCAGGAGGAGGCGGAGGACTACGCGGCACGCATCCGCGAGATCCAACCGCACGGCCCCTACCGGCTGTTGGGCTGGTCGGTGGGCGGCATCCTCGCCCACACGGTGGCCGTGCTGCTGCGGGAGGCCGGTGAACGGGTCGATCTGCTGGCGCTGCTGGACGCCTTCCCGGCCGAGCAGTGGCGCGAGCGGCCGGCGCCCGAGGAGGGCGACGCGCTGACCGCGGTGCTGCGGATGGCCGGCTTCGAGCGGGCGGGCGAACGCACCCGCGAGGACGTCCTGGCCACCCTGCGCCGGGCCGGCAGCCCGCTGGCCGGCCTCGGCGACCGCACCCTGGCGCGGATCGTGGACATCGTGCCGAACCACGCGCGGATGATGCGCGAGCACCGGCACCGGCGCTTCGACGGCGACGTGCTGTTCTTCACGGCCGCCGCGCCGCGCGCCGAGGACTGGCTGACCCGCGAGGCCTGGCGCCCGCACGTCGCCGGGAGCATCGACAACCACGACCTGGACTGCACCCACCCGCAACTCCTGCGCGAGGCCCACCTGGACACGATCACGTCGGTCCTGTCGGCCCGGCTGAAGGAACTGGACGGGTGAGGGACGGGTGAGGAGGGACGGCCCCGGCGAACGGCCCCGGCGGACGGCCCCGACGTGACGGGGCCGTCCGCCGGGGCCGTCGCGGTGGCGGGGGGAATCATCGCGGTGTCCGAGGGCTGTCGCGGTGGTCGTGAGCCGTCGCGGTGACCGAGGGCCTACGCTCCGGACGCGGTGACCGAGGGCCGACGCTCCGGACGCGGTGACCGGGAGGCGACGCTCGGACGCGGTGACGGGCCCGCCGGGGCTCCGGACGTGGTCCGGGTCGCCGACGGGAGGCCCGCCGCCCGATCCGGCGGACGGGCGACACGTGCGGCCGGTACGGCTGCTTCGGCAGAGCACGGCACCGCCGCCGTGTGCCGCCGCCCGCTCGGGCGGCACACGGCGGCGGCCCTCGCCGCTCTCCGGTGGGAGCCTCCTGGAGGTGGCGCCCCGCCGGACCACACGGCGGCCTGCGCCGCGCGGAACCGGGCCGACGGCACCGGACCGGCTGCCCCGGGCAGGAAGGACGGCGGGGGCCGGACCCATCGCCCGGTTCGCCTTCGAGCAGGCTGACCGGGCAGGAAGGACGGCGGGGCGGTCGGTCCGACCCGGCCGTCCCAGACCGTCCCAGCCGCCCGGGCTGCCCCAGCGGCCCCGACAGCCCCGGCAGCAGCCCCGGCAGCCGACCGTGCCGACCAGGCCGCCCGGCCCGGGACCCGGCGGCATCGGGGCCGGACCGGAACGGGAGTTCGGGCAGCTCCAGGACCGGCCGGGCGGGAACGAGGTCGGCCGAGCGGCAACGGGCGGTCCAGGCGGGGTCGGACGGAGGCCGAGCGGAGGCCGGGGCGGCTCCGCGGCCGCGGAGCGGGCCGGGTGGGACCGGCGACGACGGCTCAGCCGTCGCCCAGCAACCCCACCAGGCCGTCGGCGAGTTCCGTGCGCCAGCACAGGTAGTCGTGGCCGCCGTTGAACTCGCGGTACACCACGTCGTCGTAGCCCGCCGCGGTGAGGGTGTCGCGCAGGCGGCGGGCGGCCGGCAGGGCCACCCACTCCTGTTCGCCGAAGGAGAGCCAGAACCGCACCGGCAGCCGCCCCGCGGCGGCCAGTTCGGCGGTCAGCCACTCCGCCCCGGGGCCGTTGGGCCACCAGAACGAGCCCGACTGGACCAGCGCGTTGCCGAAGCGGTGCGGGCTGTGCGCGGCGGCGTAGGCGGCGGTGAGGCCGCCGAGGCTCTGCCCGGCGACGACCGTGCGCGCCGGGTCCTCGGTGAGCGGCAGCGCGCCCGCCGCCCAGGGCAGCAACTCCCGTTCCAGGAAGCTCACGAACTCCGGCCGGCAGGTCAACTGCGCCCAGCGCGTGCCCGCGTCCACGGACTCCGGGAGCACTGCGGCGAGGGGCGGTACGCGGCCGTCCGCGATGAGGTTGTCCAGCAGACGGGCGAGACCGAGCCGCGGCTGCCAGTGCTCGCCGTCCAGGAGCACCAGCACCGGGAGTCCCCCGGCGGCGGCCCGCCCCGCGTGCTCGGCGGCGGGCTCGTAGAGCCATACGCGCCTGCTGTCCCCGAGGAGTTCGCTCGCCACCACGTGTTCGGTCACCGTGCCCCGCGGCACCTCCGGGCGCGGCTCCCAGTCCACCGCGCGCGGCGCGTCGGGGAGTTCGGCGTAGCCGACCGGCTGCCCGCCCCAGCGTCTCGGCAGGGTGCGGGAGTTGTACGGGTCGGTGCGGACCTGTCCGCGCAGCCACGGCCAGTAGCCCGGCTCGCCCGGCGCGGGTCCGTCGCCCTCGTCCACGTAGAGGTCGTACGTGCCGCGCCAGTCCGCGCGCAGCCGCAGCGTCCAGTGCCACACGTCGGTTCCGGCCACGTGCCGCATGAGGTTGCCCTCGGGGGCGCGCGGGTCGCCGAGCTTGTTGGGCAGCACCTGCACCGCCCGGGTCGCGGGTGTGCCGCGCCACAGGAAGGTGACCGCCCGGTGATCGGCGCCGCCCAGCGGGTCCGGGGAGACCAGGGGGGTGCCGCGGCGGTGCACGTCCGCCCAGAAGTCCGCCAGGCCGTCAGGTCGGGGCAGGGCGAAGGGCGGTGCGTCGAGCAGCGGCAGCGCGTCGGGGCGGGCCAGACGGGGCGGGTGCTGCGGGTCGCCCTCGGGCGGCGCGGTCAGGGACATGGCGGGCGGCTCCGGTGCACGGGACACTGCGGTGATCGACTTAGGTGTACCTTACCTTGGCGGCGCCGCGCCGGACCGGCCGCCATAAGGCCCGGGAATCGGGACAGGGGCCGCACAGGAGGCGATCCCTCCCGGTGACCGAAAATTGAGGTTAGGCTAACCTAAGTCTCGCTCGCGGGCCCGGCGTCTCCGGTGCCCCCGCGCGTCCCGCGCACGCTTCGCGTATCGCGCCCCGCCTCACTTCTGCCCGCCAGGAGCAACGAACATGACCTCCGGAAGACCCACCCGCACCCCGTCGCCCGCCTCCCGGGGCAGCCGCCGGGCCGCCCGCACCGCGGCCCTGACGGCCGGCGCGGCCCTCGGACTCGGCGCGCTCGCCGCGCCGTTCGCCACCGCGCACGCGGGCTCGACGGCCGCCCCCGGCACCGTGGCGCTCGCTGCCGACGCCACCGCGCCCACCGTCTCCCTGGACGCGCGCTCGGTGGCGCCGGGCGGTCAAGTGTCCTTCTCCGTCTCGGGCTTCCCGGCCGGCGCCACGCTCAGCGTCAAGCTGGACGACAAGACGCTGCTCAAGCAGTTCCCCCTCGGCGACGACGGCAGCGTGGCCGGCTCGGTGACGATCCCGGCGGAGACCGCGCCCGGCGCGGGGCACTGGCTGCGGTTCCTCGCCCCGCAGACCAGCGTGCGCAGCGACGACCTGACGGTCACGGACCCGTCGACCCCCACGCCGACCCCGACCCCCACCCCGACGCCCAAGCCGACCCCCACCCCGACGCCGACCCCGACGCCGAGCACCCCGGCCGCCGAGCCGAAGGTGCGGCTGACCGGCGGCGACCGCGTCGCGGCGGGCGGCAAGGTCTCCTTCGCGCTCAGCGGCTTCGTCAAGGGCCAGACGGTCACCGTCAAGCTCGACGACGAGACGATCATCGGCCAGTGGCAGAAGGCGGTCGGCGCCGACGGCACGTTCTCCGGCTCGGTCACCGTCCCCAAGGGCACCTCGGCCGGCGGCCACTGGCTGCGTTTCCTGGCTCCCGACCCGCCCACCAGCCTGCGCGCCGACATCACGGTGACCTCCGCCGGCGGCGGTGGCACGGGCGGTTCCGGAGGCGGCGGTTCGACCGGCGGAGGCGGCTCCACGGGCGGCAGCGGCGGCGGTTCCACCGGCGGCTCCGGCACCGGCGGCACGGACACGGGCGGCACGGGCAGCACAGGCACCGGCACCGGCGGCTCCGGTTCGGGCGGCGGAGGCGGCAGCACCAGCGGCGCCTCGGCCACGATCACCGCCGGCTCCAGCGTGGCGGCGGGCGGCAAGGTGAGTTTCCGCGTCACCGGCTTCCCGGCCGGCCAGCAGCTGACCGTGAAGCTGGACGACAGCAAGATCATCGGTCAGTGGCCGGACGGCATCGGCGCGGACGGCACCCTCTCCGGGAGCGTGACCATCCCGCAGGACGCCACCAAGGGTGCGCACTGGCTGCGCTTCCTGGCCCCCAACCCGCCCACCAGCCTGCGCGCCGACTTCACCGTCACCTCCGGCGCGGACCCGGCGTCGGCCGCCACGGCCGGCGGTTCGGGTACGGGCGGTTCCGCCACGGCCGGCGGCGCTGCGGGCGGTGGCGCCGGCGACGGTGCGACGCCGATTCCGGCCGCCTCCGGAGCACCGGCCGCCGCCTCCAACTCCCGTGGCGCGAAAGCGCAGATCACGGCCAGCCAGGTGCAGCCGGGCGGCAAGCTCCACTTCGAGGTGGAGAAGTTCCCGGCGGGCCAGACCGTCACCATCAAGCTGGACGACGACGCCATCCTCGGCCAGTGGAAGGCCGACGCGACCGGCGCGTACGAGGGGGACGTGACCATACCGGCCGACACCTCCGTCGGCGCGCACTGGCTGCGCTTCCTCGCGCCGAACCCGCCCACCACGCTGAAGGTGGACTTCAAGGTGACGCAGCCGGGCGTCACGGCGGCCGGCGCGGCCGACCCGGCCGCGGGCGCCGGTGCGGCGACCCCCGCCACGGCCCCGGTGGCCTCGGTGCGCTCCGAGGTCTCCTACGCCACCATCGCGTGGTCCGCCGCGGCCGCCGCGGTGGGCGGCGCCGCCGGCGCCGCGGCCACCACGGTGTTCGTCGTACGCCGCCGTCCGGCGCGGCCGGCCGAGGGCGCCTGACCCGACCCGCTCCCACCGGAGGGGTGTTCCGCTCGACACGTGTGAGCGGGCACCCCTCCGCGGCATGCCCATAACCGACGTCACGTCAGCTCACCGGCCACAGAGGGGAGTTGTGACCACCGACACACCTCCCGCGGTCAAAAGTTAGGTAAGCCTAAGCTAAGTTGATTGTCGTCCCCCTCCCCCTGGTGGGGAGGTCCTGACCCCAAGGAGATCGACGCAGCATGTCCGCAGCCACCCGCCAGGTCCGCCGAGTCCGCCGTATCAGCGCCATCGCCGTGGCCCTCGCCTCGGGCAGCGTGCTCGCGCTCACCGGCACCGCCTCCGCGCACACCGGCCACCCGCAGAAGCCCGCCCCCACCTCGACCGTCACCTCGGCGCCGCTCGCCAAGGGCCTCTACCAGTCGGCGTACTCCGAGCGGAACCACGTGCTGTGGGCGACCACCGCTGTGGGCCGCCCGCCGGTGTCCTCCTCGGCGCTGCTCAAGGTGGACCCGAAGACCCTGGCGGTGAAGGCGACGTACACGCCGCCGGTCACCGACGCGGCCACCGGCGCCGTCGAGGCGGTCTACGGCGTGGCCGTGGACGACGAGCACAACACCGTCTGGACGACGAACACCCGCGACAACTCCGTCGCCGTCTACGACCAGCGCACCGGCAAGCACCTGGCGACCCTGCCGAACGTCGCCCACGCCCGCGAGGTCGTCGTGGACGAGCGCCACAACCTGGCCTGGGCCAGCGGCTTCGGCGACGGCAGCGTGGTCGCCTTCGACACCCGCACCTTCAAGGAGAAGAAGCGCGTCACCGTCGAGGGCGCCGGCCCGGCCGGCCTCGCCGTCAACGAGCGCACCGGCACGGTGTACGCGGCCGACCTCAACGGCGACCGGCTGATCGCGGTCTCCCCGTTCGCCAAGGACCCGGTGTTCATCCCGGCCGGCGACGGCCCGATCTCGGTGGCCCTGTCCGCCGACGGCCGCACCGCCTACGCCGCCGACCAGGCCGCGGGCGCCGTCTCCGTGGTCGACCTGCGCAAGAAGTCCGTCGCCAAGACCATCCCGACGGGCGCGGGCGCGCTGTCCGTGGCCGCCGACGCGCGCACCGGCCGCGTCCTCGTGGTCAACCGCACGGACGCCGACGTGTCGGTGGTCGACCCGCGCAAGGGCGTCGTCGTGGAGACGCTGGCCACCGGCGCCAACCCGAACCACATCACCGTGGACGAGGGCACGGCCTACGTCGTGGACAAGTCCGGCGCCGGCCCGGAGGGCCAGGACCAGGCGTACCGCATCCGTATCGCGCGCTGAGCCACAGCAGCGCAGAACCGCAGGGGCCGACACCCCGCACGGCCGAACCGGAGCCCGGCTTCCCCCTTCAGGGAGCCGGGCTCCGCGCATGAGCGACGTCAACTCCCCCCGTCGTACGGCCACTTTCGGCCATTCGGTGGTCTCGACCAATCGGCTCACGGAACCCGTTGACGCATTGGTCCAGACCTTCTACGTTGTGGGCGCTCCGCCAGACAGACCCAGACGGACACCGCGCACGCACGGTTCACCTCACCCCTGTACCACCCCACGACGACAGGGAGAGCCATGTTCCACCGGCGCAGACCACTACCCGCGACGGCGCTCGGACGCCCGCGCACCACGTCGCTCGGACGCCCGCGCACCACATTCCTCACCGCCCTCGGCACCGCACTGCTGCTGCCGCTCGCGCTGCTCACCGCCCTCGCCGCGCCCGCCCACGCGGCCGGAACCCTGACGGCGACCTTCACCACCCAGGACAACGGCTCCTGGTGGAAGGGCACATACGTCGTCCACAACTCCGGTGCGGCCGCCGTCAGCGGCTGGAGCCTGGAGTTCGACCTCCCGGCCGGGGTCTCGGTGACCGGCCACTACAACGGCGACGCGACCGTCTCCGGGCGGCACGTCACCGTGAAGAACGCCTTCTACAACGCGAACGTCCCGGCCGGCGGCAGCACCGAGCCGTACAGCTACTGGTTCATCGCCAACGGACCGATCGGCGCCCCGACGGGCTGCACCGTCAACGGCGACAAGTGCGACGGCACCCCCGACGTCCCGCCGACCGCGCCCGGCACGCCGAAGGCGACCGCGGTCACCGCGCACTCGGTCGCCCTGAACTGGACGGCGGCGCAGGGCGGCGACCACGACGTCGCCTCCTACGAAGTCCTCAGCGGCACCACCGTCGTGGCCACCGCGACCGGCACCTCGGCCACCGTCAACGGCCTCACCCCGGCGACGAGTTACACGTTCACCGTGCGCGCGAAGGACACCCGCGGGAACACCGGGCCGGCGAGCGCCCCGCTCACCGTGAAAACCGTGGACCCGGCGACCGACCCGACGCCGCCGACCGCGCCCGGCAATCCGCGTGTCACCGGCAAGACGTCCTCCAGCGTCGGCCTGGCCTGGGACAAGTCCACCGACAACGTGGCCGTGGCCGCCTACGACGTCTACCGCGGAACCACGCTGGTCAGGACGGTCGGCGCGGACACCACGGCGGCCACCGTCGACGGCCTCTCCCCCGCCACCGCCTACACCTTCACCGTCAAGGCCCGCGACACCGCCGACAACTCCTCGGCGGCCTCCGACGCGGTGACCGCCACCACCGACGACGTGGCCGGGGCGGGCAAGCAGCTCAAGGTGGGCTACTTCGCGCAGTGGGGCATCTACGGCCGCCAGTACTTCGTGAAGAACCTCGACACCTCGGGCGCCGCGGCCAAGCTCGACGTGGTCAACTACGCCTTCGAGAACCTCGATCCGACCAACCTCACCTGCCAGGCCGGGGTGACCAAGGGCGTCTCCGCCAACCCGCAGGACCCCGACGAGGGCACCGGCGCGGGCGACGCGGACGCCGACTACGCGCGCCCCATGTCGGCCGACCAGTCGGTGGACGGCGTCGCCGACGACGGCTGGGGCAAACTGCGCGGCAACCTCAACCAGTTGAAGAAGCTCAAGGCCAAGTACCCCAAGCTGAAGGTCGTGGTGTCGCTCGGCGGCTGGACGTACTCGAAGTTCTTCTCGGACGCCGCCGCCACCCAGGCCTCGCGGGAGAAGTTCGTCAAGTCCTGCGTCGACGTGTGGATCAAGGGAGATCTGCCCGTCTACAACGGCGCGGGCGGCCCCGGCACGGCCGCCGGCATCTTCGACGGCATCGACATCGACTGGGAGTGGCCCGGCTCCGAAGGCCACCCGGGCAACCACTACGGCGCCCAGGACAAGGCCAACCTGACCGCGCTGCTGGCCGAGTTCCGCAAGCAGCTCGACGCGCTCGGCGGCGAACACCGGCTGCTGACCGCGTTCACCCCGGCCGACCCGGCGAAGATCTCCGCCGGCTGGGACCTCGGCCGCATCTTCGACTCGCTCGACTACGCGAACGTACAGGGCTACGACTTCCACGGCGCCGGCAGCGACAACTCGTGGGAGCCCGGCCGCACCGGCCACGGCTCCAACCTGTACGCCGACGCGCAGGACCCGTACCCCTTCCACTTCAGCATCGAGGACGCGATCAAGGTGTATCTCGACGCCGGGGTCAACCCCCGCAAGCTGACGGTGGGTTTCCCGTTCTACGGGCGCGGCTGGCAGGGTGTGGCCGACGGCGGGGCGGCCGGTGAGTGGCAGGCCGCGAACGGCGCGGCGCCCGGCCAGTTCGACACCGAGGCCGGGGTGCGCGGCTACAACAACCTGATCACCAGCTTCCCGTCGATGACCGTCCGCCACGACGAGCAGTCCGTCTCGACGTACGGCTACACCGGTCCGGGCGGCCAGTGGTGGACGTTCGACGACGCCTGGTCGATCGGGAAGAAGACGGCCTGGATCAAGTCCAAGGGGCTGCTGGGCGGCTTCGTCTGGGAGATGTCCGGCGACACCCCGAGCGGTCAGCTGATGACCGCGCTGAACGACGGGCTGAAGTGACCCGGCGACGGCGCCGGACGGCGCGTACGGCGGTCTTCGCACCCCGTACGGCGGTCCCGGCGCCGCGCACGGCAGCGCCCGCGGCGTGAACGGCTCCCGGGCGGGCGGTCGGCGGACCGCCCGCCCGGGTCACACGTGTGGGTCCGGCGCGCCTCAGCGGGCGGTGTGCTCGTGCGCGCCTCAGCGGGCGGTGTGCTCGTGCACGTACGCCACGAGGCGGGTGAGCGCGTCCGGGTCGGTGGCCGGCATCACGCCGTGGCCGAGGTTGAACACATGGCCCTCCAGACCGGCGGCGGCCTCCAGCACCTCGCGGGTCTTGGCCTCGACGGCCTCGCGGGAGGCGAACAGCACGGTCGGGTCCAGGTTGCCCTGGAGCGCCTTGCCGGGGCCGACGCGGCGCACGGCCTCGTCCAGCGGCACCCGCCAGTCCACGCCGACGACGTCCGCGCCGGCCTCGCCCATCAGGCTGAGCAGCTCGCCGGTGCCGACGCCGAAGTGGATGCGGGGCACGCCGTAGCCGGCGACGGCCTCGAAGACCTTCGCGGAGGCGGGCAGCACCGAGCGGCGGTAGTCGGCGGGGGCGAGGGCGCCGGCCCAGGAGTCGAAGAGCTGCACGGCGCTCGCGCCGGCCTCGATCTGCACCTTCAGGAAGCCGGCCGTGATCGCGGCGAGCCGGTCCAGCAGGTCGGCCCACAGCTGCGGGTCGCCGTACATCATCGCCTTGGCGTTCTCGTACGTCCGCGACGGGCCGCCCTCCACGAGGTAGCTCGCCAGGGTGAAGGGGGCGCCGGCGAAGCCGATCAGCGGGGTGGCGCCGAGTTCGGCCGTGAGCAGGCCGATCGCCTCGGTGACGTAGGGGACGTCCTCGGGGGTGAGGTCGCGCAGCCGGGCCAGGTCCTCGCGGGTGCGGAAGGGGCGCTCGACGACGGGGCCGACGCCGGGCTTGATGTCCAGCTCGACGCCGATGGCCTTCAGCGGCACGACGATGTCGCTGAAGTAGATCGCCGCGTCCACGTCGTGCCGGCGGACCGGCTGGAGGGTGATCTCGGCGGCCAGCTCGGGGCGCGCGCAGGACTCCAGCATGCCGATGCCCTCGCGCACCTTGCGGTACTCCGGCAGCGAGCGGCCGGCCTGCCGCATGAACCACACGGGGGTGTGCGGCACGGGCTCACGCCGGCACGCCTTGAGGAAGGCGGAGTCGTAGGTGGCGGTCGGCGGCTGGTGGCCGGCATGCGTCTCGTTGGCACTCACGGTGGCAAGTCTCCCACGACCGCGGGGGCGCGACGGCAGCGGTGTCGGGCCCCCGGGGCGGCGTCGGCGGGCACGGCGGGGTGTCTTGCCCTGCACGAAGGCGTCGTTCCCCTTAATCTTCCCGGCATGGCTGCGGCTCAGGGACGACTGTCGGACGGCGCTGGCGGAATGGACGACGCGAAGGAGGGGGACGCGCATGCGAACAGGGCGGACGAGGCCCCGTTGCCCTTCCGGGCGGCCGTGGAGGCGCTGAGGGCCGCGCGGCTGCGGCCGCAGGTGGAGATCGAGCCGGTGCCGCCGCCCAAGCGGCTCGCGCCGTTCGCGTACGCGCTGGAGGCCGCCGTCGTGGACGGCGAGCAGGACCTCGCGGACGGCAGGCTGGTGCTGCTGCACGACCCGGCCGGGCACGACGCCTGGCGGGGCACGTTCCGGCTGGTCACCCTGGTGCGCGCGGAGCTGGAGCCGGAGATGGCCGCCGATCCGCTGCTGCCGGAGGTGTGCTGGTCCTGGCTGACCGGGGCGCTGCAGGCGCGCGGGCTGACGTACGGCGAGCCGAGCGGCACCGTGACGCGGGCGAGCTCGCACTACTTCGGCGGGCTCGCGGCGCGGCCGGCGGCCTCGCAGATCGAGATCCGCGCCTCCTGGACGCCGCGCGAGGGGCTCGGCGGGGTGCCGGACGCCGGGGCGCACCTGGCCGCCTGGTCGGATCTGCTCGCCCAGGTCGCCGGTCTGCCGCCGGCCGGGCCGGGCGACGCCTCGGTGGTGACGCTGCCGCAGCGGCGCGGTCCCCAGTCGCGCTGAGCGCGGCGCAGGCTCCTTCCTTCACGCACTCACGCACTCGCGTACTCACGCACTTACGTACTCACGCACTCGGCCCGGACGGGATCTTCCGTCCGGGCCGAGTGCTGTCTCCGGCCGCCCGGAAGTCGCTGTCGCCCGCCGCCGGGAGCCGCTGTCGCCTGCCGCCGGGAGGCGCTTCGGGGACGACCGCGCGGTACCGCCCGGCACGGCCGTGCGGGTCTTACCCGTTCCTTGCCGTCACTTTGTCGATACGACCACTTTCGGACATGTAGCGACCCCGAACGGCCCTGAGTGAACCGATTCGACCTTCGGATGATCGACAGTGTGTCCGAATTGCTCGCATTGTTACTCACCAGATCGTGATCATTCTCTAAAGGACAACAGGTTTGGTGCCGAAAACGACTGTGACCTTGCAAGCACGGTTCGTACCGGCTTGACCCCCCACAAGCCGGCCCCGTCCCCCACCCCCCAGGAGGCCTGGTGTCCGTTCTCCTCGAGCAGCCCGCAAGCCTGGTCGCCTACCGCCCGAACAAGCCGACCGCCATGGTCGTCGTGGCGGACCCGCGCGTCCGGTCCACCGTCACCCGTCATCTGTGGGCGCTCGGAGTCCGTGACGTCATCGAGGCGTCGTCCGTCGCGGAGGCCCGCCCCCGCATCGGCAACCCGCGCGACATCTGCGTCGCCGACGTTCATCTGCCCGACGGTTCCGGGCTGACCCTGCTGTCCGAGACCCGCGCCGCCGGCTGGCCCAACGGGCTGGCCCTGTCCGCCGCCGACGACATCGGCGCCGTGCGCAACGCCCTCGCGGGCGGTGTGAAGGGCTACGTCGTCACCGGCACCCGCACCAACGTCGGGCTCCCCGCCCGCCCGGGCGCCGCCCCCATCGGCGCCGCCCGTCTGCACCGCCGCCCCCCGGGTGCCCCGAGCCACCCGGGCGGCTACCGCGAGCTGTCCGGCCGTGAGGTCGAGGTGCTGCGGCTGGTCGCCGAAGGCCAGTCGAACAAGGCGATCGGCGTCTCGATGGGACTGTCGGCGCTGACCGTCAAGAGCCACCTCGCCCGGATCGCCCGCAAGCTCGGCACCGGGGACCGCGCGGGAATGGTCGCCGTCGCCCTGCGCACCGGCATCATCCACTGATCTCCGATCCCCTCCCCCCACCCGATTGCCGGTACCGGCGCCGGCGCTCTCGCCGCCCCCTCCCCACCGCGGCGCGAACGCTCCTCCGACGCCCCGCCGCCCGCTCCACGACCCGTCCGCCCGCCGTCCGTCATCCGTTCGCCACACGTCCGACGCCCTGCCCGACCGCCTTGCCGCGCACTGTCCCCATGAGGCGCCGGCCCCGTCTTTCCAGTCCCGGCCGTGAACCGGACGCATCAACGACCTGACCGGTTTACGACCCCCCGGCGCCCGTCGACGGAACGTTCCGTCGGCGGGCGCCGTCCATCCACGGATACCCTTGACAGGTGACCGACGCCCAAGAAACCGCAGCAGACAGCTCACTGCGAACCACCGGAGGCGCCCCTCCGGACGACGGCGGAACTTCTGACACGGGGGCGCCGATTCCGCTGCTCGAACCGCGCGAGGGCATTCCGCCCGTGATCGCCGACGCCGACGCGCTCGACCGGGCCGTCGCGGCGTTCGCCGCCGGCTCGGGTCCCGTCGCCGTGGACGCCGAGCGCGCCTCCGGCTACCGCTACGGCCAGCGCGCCTATCTGGTGCAGCTGCGCCGCGAGGGCGCGGGGACGGCGCTGATAGACCCCGTCGCCTGTCCCGACCTCTCCGCCCTCGGCGAGGCGCTGTCCGGCGCCGAGTGGGTGCTGCACGCCGCCACTCAGGACCTGCCGTGCCTGCGCGAGATAGGCATGGTGCCCACCAGCCTGTTCGACACCGAGCTGGCCGGCCGGCTGGCCGGGTTCCCCCGGGTCGGACTCGGCGCGATGGTCGAGAACGTCCTCGGCTTCGTCCTGGAGAAGGGCCACTCCGCCGTCGACTGGTCCACCCGGCCGCTGCCCGAGCCCTGGCTGCGCTACGCCGCCCTCGACGTGGAACTCCTCGTCGACCTGCGCGACGCGCTGGAGAAGGAGCTGGACCGGCAGGGCAAGCTGGAGTGGGCCCTGCAGGAGTTCCACGCCATCGCGTCCGCGCCGCCGCCCGAGCCGCGCAAGGAGCCGTGGCGGCGTACGTCCGGCATGCACAAGGTGCGGCGCCGGCGGCAGCTGGCCGTCGTACGGGAGCTGTGGCAGCTGCGGGACCGGATCGCGCAGCGGCGGGACGTGTCGCCGGGCAAGGTGCTCTCGGACGCGGCCATCGTGGAGGCCGCCCTCGCCCTGCCGCCCAACGTGCACGCGCTCGCCGCGCTGAACGGCTTCGGGCACCGGGTCGGCCGCCGCCAGCTGGAGCAGTGGCAGGCGGCGGTGGACCGGGCCCGTGCGCTGCCCGAGTCGGGGCTGCCGCAGCCGGGTCAGCCGGTGACCGGTCCCCCGCCGCCGCGGGCGTGGGCGGACAAGGACCCGGCCGCCGCGGCCCGGCTCTCCGCGGCCCGCGCGGCCGTCACGGCGCTGGCCGAGCGGCTGAACATGCCCCAGGAGAACCTCGTCTCCCCGGACACCGTCCGCCGCCTGTGCTGGGAGCCCCCGAAGCCGGCGGACGCGGACTCGGTCGCCGCGGCCCTGGCCGCGCTGGGCGCCCGCCCGTGGCAGATCAACCAGGTGACGCCGCCCCTGGTCACGGCCCTGACAGGCGAGCCGACGGACGCGTAGCGCCCCACCGTGGGCCCGGGGGCCTCCGCCCCCTGCGCCTGAGGTACGGGCGCATCGCCCCCCCCCCCCCCGCCCCCGTGCGGAACGGGGCCCGCCCCCAAGCCCCGCCCCCCCCCCCCCGCGGCGCCCCCCCCCCCCCCCCCACCCCCAGCCCCCCCCCCC
>NZ_JAIOAB010000018.1 GCF_019890635.1 Streptomyces sennicomposti | reverse complement strand
CAGAAGAGGCCCACACCTAAATGGTGTGGGCCTCTTCGTTTTTCTGGACTACCGTGGCCCCATGAACAGCCCCGACAGCGACGAGAAGTACCTGGTCCGTGCCATACGCGCCGACGAGTGGCCCGCAGTGAAGGCGCTGCGGCTGCGTGCGCTGCGGGACCCGATCGCCCACCTCGCCTTCCTGGAGACGTACGAGGACGCCGCCGCCAAGCCGGACTCCTACTGGCGGGAGCGGGCCGCCGGGGCCGCCGAAGGCTCCACCGCGGTACGGCAGTTCATCGCGGAGGCCCCCGACGGGGAGTGGGTTGGGAGCGTCACCACGCTGATCGAGGAGGCCGGCACGACGGACTGGGCCGGCTGCCCGGTCGAACAGCGCCAGGGGCATCTCGTCGGCGTGTACGTGCGGCCCGAGCACCGCGGCTGCGGGCTCACCGAGGTCCTGTTCGACGAGTCCGTGCAGTGGGCCTGGTCGGCCGGCGTCGACCGGGTGCGGCTGTTCGTACACGAGGACAACGGGCGGGCCCAGCGCTTCTACCGGCGGTTCGGCTTCGTGCCGAGCGGCCACACCGTGCCCATGGCCGGCCACCCCGAGCAGACCGAGCTGGAGTACGTCCTCGAGCGGCCCTGAACAGGCCCCCGAGCGGGAGTGAAAGAGCCCTGAACGGGGAGCGACGGGCGGTCCTCAGGCCGGCAGCTCGTCGTGCGGCCAGCGGGCGCGGCCCTGTTCGCGGGAGCGGAGCAGG
Source organism: Streptomyces sennicomposti (assembly GCF_019890635.1). Lineage (GTDB taxonomy): Bacteria > Actinomycetota > Actinomycetes > Streptomycetales > Streptomycetaceae > Streptomyces > Streptomyces sennicomposti. Next base: position 112,006 of record NZ_JAIOAB010000018.1, on the reverse strand, counting down.
GCCAGGGTCGGCAGCCCCTGGTCGGCGCCCCTGGCCAGCAGCTCGGGAAGCTGCGGCAGCGGGGCCACGGCCGCCACGTCGTCCAGGACGAGGGCGAGTGGTGGGTCGAGCCGACCGGAGGATGACCGTTCGGCCATGCGCCGGCCGTGCTCGACCACGCTTGCGGCGAGCGCCGTCAGCAGCGGCATGGCGCCCGGGTTGGTACGGGGATCCTCGATGGATTCCCCCACCACGTAAAGCGTTCCCCCTTCGTTCACAAAGGAATCCAAGGTGAGCGCATCAGTTCGGTGGGGAGTGCAGGCTTCACGGACGTTCACCGTGAAGAGCGAGGCCAGGGCACGGCTCGTCAGTTCCTGCGCGATGTCCCGGCGTTCGGGGTGCGCGGTGAGCGCGGCCTCCAGCTCGCCCGCGGAGCCGGCGGCCGCCTTCGGGTTGGTGCGCAGGGTCCGTACGGCGTCCTGGAGCTGGGTCCCCTGGGACCAGCGGTGGACGTGGCGGATGGTGCGGCCGTCGATGGCGGCGGCGTGCAGGAAGCTGCGCAGCAGCGTCTCGGCGGTCTCGGCGACCGCCTGGTCGATCTTCGCGGTGGGGCGGACCGGGGCGAGCAGGGCGGTGGCCCGGGCCAGGGCGGTCCGCTTGTCCTCGCAGCCCGCCGTGGGCGACCAGTGCAGCCGGGCCGGGGTGTCGCACAGGTGCGTGGGGTCGTAGAGGAGGACCGGGCCGAGTTTGGCGCGGGAGTCCTTGGTGTCCTGCCACAGCGCCGGGTTCGAGGTGACGACGAGGGCGGGACCGGCCGCGTCGCGGATCGCCTGGGCGGCCGGGGTATAGCGGCCTTCCCGCGGCGCGACGACGACGGTGGGCCGCGGGGGCTCCAGGAACGCCGGGGAGGGCACGGGCGGCGGCTGGGCTCCCGCCGTGAGCGCTTCCTGCACGTGCGGTTCCCGTACGTGCGCCTCCTGCGCGAGCCCTTCCCGCACGGGGGCTTCCCGTACGGGCGTCTCCGGGGCGGGCGGTCGTGCGGGTGCCGGCTGCTGGAGGGCTGGGAACGGGTCCTGTGCGGGGGCGGGGACGGCGGCGGTGCGCTGGCCGGGGACCTCGTGGTGGGCGGGGGGCTCGTGAGGCTCGGGGAGGGTCCCGTGCCCCGGTGCAGGCGCCCCCTGCCGGGCCGCCGCCACCTCCGCTCGCCTGCGGGCGCGGCCCGCCCGCCAGCGGGTCACCGTCCCGAGCACGAACACCGTTAGCACGAACAGCACCATCAGCTGGCCGATGAACAGGCCCCAGAACAGGCCGTATCCCGAGAGCGCGGCCGGCGGGGTGTCGGGCCAGGCGCCGGGGACGTCGTGCGGTTCGGCGACGAGGTGGCGCATGGCCAGGGGCGTACGGGTGAAGGAGACGGCGTGCGGCCAGGAGCCGTGGGAGAACAGGCCGGCCAGGCCCGTCGCCGTCCACACCAGCACGGTCATGCCGAGGAGGAAGGCGAGCAGGCCGATCAGCAGGCCGTCGGGGATGCCGCCCTGGCCGTCCCGACGGCCACCGCCCTGCCCGCGGTCGTCCGGTCTCACCGCTGTGCGCCTCTCTGTCGGCTCTAGGCGACCGTCGACTCGGAGGAGCCGCCCAGGTCGGGGACGTGCTGCTCCACGAAGGCCGCCGCCCGTGCCTCGGCCTCCAGTTCGGCGGCGCGCAGGGCGTCGTCGGCGAGGCGGTCGAAGGACGACTCGGTCATGGCGCGGTCGGTGAAGACCAGCGGCCGTTCGGTCTCGGTGATCAGGTGTTTGACGACCTGGACGTTGCCGTTGACGTCCCACACCGCGATGCCCGGGGTCAGCGTCGGGATGATCTCCACCGCCCATCGGGGCAGGCCGAGGACCCGGCCGGTGGCCCTCGCCTCGTCGGCTTTCTGGGCGTAGATCGTGCGGGTGGAGGCCATCTTGAGGATCGCCGCAGCCTCCTTGGCCGCGGCGCCGTCCACCACGTCGGACAGATGGTGGACGACCGCGACGAAGGACAGACCCAGCCGGCGCCCGAACTTCAGCAGCCGCTGGAACAGCTGTGCGACGAACGGGCTGTTGATGATGTGCCAGGCCTCTTCGACCAGGAAGATGCGCTTCTTGCGGTCGGGGCGGATCCAGGTGTGCTCCAGCCACACGCCGACGATCGCCATGAGGATGGGCATGGCGATGGAGTTGCGGTCGATGTGGGACAGGTCGAAGACGATCAGCGGCGCGTCCAGGTCGATGCCGACCGTGGTCGGGCCGTCGAACATGCCGCGCAGATCGCCGTCGACCAGACGGTCCAGGACCAGGGCGACGTCCAGGCCCCAGGCGCGTACGTCGTCTATGGCGACGTTCATCGCCTCGGCCGACTCCGGCTCGGGGTGGCGCAGCTGCTCGACGATGTCGGACAGCACCGGCTGGCGCTGCACGATCGTCTCGTTGACGTAGGCGTGCGCGACCTTCAGGGCGAAGCCGGAGCGCTCGTCCAGGCCGTGGCCCATGGCGACCTCGATGATGGTCCGCAGCAGCGCCAGCTGGCCGGTGGTGGTGATCGCCGGGTCCAGCGGGTTGAGGCGGATGCCGTGGTCGAGGGCGGCCGTCGGGTCGAGGCGGATGGGAGTTATCCCCAGCTCCTCGGCGATGAGGTTCCACTCGCCGACCCCGTCCTCGCCCTGGGCGTCCAGGACGACGACCTGGCGGTCGCGGAAGCGCAGCTGGCGCAGGACGTAGGTCTTCTCCAGCGCCGACTTGCCGTTGCCGGACTCGCCGAGGACCAGCCAGTGCGGGGCGGGCAGCTGCTGGCCGTACAGCTGGAAGGGGTCGTAGATGTAGCCCTTCCCGGAGTACACCTCCCGGCCGATGATGACGCCCGAGTCGCCGAGGCCGGGGGCGGCGGTGGGCAGGTAGACCGCCTGGGCCTGGCCGGTGGAGGTGCGCACCGGGAGCCTGGTCGTCTCGACCTTCCCGAACAGGAAGGACGTGAAGGCGTCCGTGAGCGCGGTCAGCGGGTCCCGCATCAGAGCATCAGCCCCTACCGTCGGATTCCGGTGGCGAACGGGAGCGTGTTCACGAAGGCGCGGTGGTGCTCGCGGTCGCACCACTCCAGCTTGAGGTACGACTTGCCGGCCGACGCCCTGATGGTCCGCTTGTCGCGGGCCAGGGCCTCGGGGGTGCGGGAGGAGACGGTGATGTAGCCGACGAGGTTGACGCCGGCGGCGCCGCTGGCGAGGTCCTCGCCGCGCTGGTCGATGCGGTGGTGGGCGGCGACGTCGCGCGGGTCGACGGTGCGGTTCATCTTGGCGGCGCGGCTGGCCTCGGCGGCGTCGTTCGTCTTCTCGGTGAGCATGCGTTCGATGGCGACCTCGGTGGGTTCGAGGTCCATCGTGACGGCGACGGTGCGGATGACGTCCGGGGTGTGGACGAGGAGCGGGGCCAGGAAGTTGACGCCGACGGGGGTCATCGGCCACTCCTTGACCCAGGCGGTGGCGTGGCACCAGGGCTCGCGGGTCGAGGACTCGCGGGTCTTGGCCTGGAGGTACGTCGCCTCCCGGGCGTCCAGCTCGGCGGGCCAGGCGTTGCGCCGGGTCATCGCCTGGATGTGGTCGATCGGGTGGTCCGGGTCGTACATGGAGTGGATCAGGGAGGCGAGCCGGCCCTGGCCGAGCGGCTGGCGGACCCGGATGTCGGCCTCCTGGAGACGCGAGCAGATGTCGGTCAGCTCGCGGGCCATGACGACGGCGAGGCCGGCGTCGCGGTCGAGCTTGCGGCCGGCCTGCGGGCGGGCGGCGCGGGCCATGGCGTGCGCCTCGGCGGCCAGTTCGCGGGTGAAGTGCATACAGGCGACGAGGTAGGCGCGGTGCTGCTCGCTGCTGGTGGACACCATGGACTGCAGCTGGTCGTAGGACTGCTGGAGCCAGCCGGGGGCGCGTTCGTCGCCGCGCTGGGCGACGTCCTTGGCGTGCGCGTCGGGGTCGGCGGGCAGGGTGCGGGCGAGCATCTGCAGGCGGGTGACGAAGCCGTCGCCGTTGGCCACGTGCTTGAGGAGGGTGCCGAAGCGGTCGACGAGGGCTTCCTGGTCCTCGGAGTCGCGCAGGCCGACGCCGGGGCCCTCGATCTCGATGGCGGCGGTGACGGTCTTGCGGTCGGCGTGCAGCAGGACGGCGATCTCGTCGGGACCGAAGGGCGCGGCGAGCCAGGTGATGCGGCCGATGCCGGGCGGCGGTCCGATCTCGATCTCGCGGCCGTCGATGCGGGTGCCGGCCTCCATCACGCCGGAGCGGTAGACGGCGTTGCGCTTGACGGTGCGCTTGTAGCTGCGGTTGATCTCGAACCACTTGTAGAAGGTGCGGTGCCGGTAGGGCACGTAGACGGCGGCGAGGGCCAGCAGCGGGAAGCCGGTCAGCAGCACGATGCGCAGGGGCAGTACGGGGACGAGGAGCCCGCACATCATGCCGATGGCCGCGCCCACGACGATGAGGGCGATCTCGCCGGTCTCGCGGTTGCGGCCGACGATCGCGTTCGGCCGGGCGCGGCCGATCAGATATGTACGGCGGGGCGTGACCGCGGGGGACACGTGGGACTCGGTCGTCAACGCCCTTCACCTCCCGTGCGGTTGGTACTGCTGTTGCGGGTGCTGCTGGCGTGCGGGGTGTTCACCGGGCTGGGCGCCCGGGGGGCCGGGGTGGCGGAGGGGACGGCTCCGCCGCCGCCGTCGGAGGGGCGGGCGCTGTGCGCGGCGACGCCTCCGGAGACGGGGCTGGCCGGCCGGGGCGCGGAGGGGGCGCCGCCGCCGTTGCTGTCGGCGCGGGTGCTGTGGGTCTTGATGCCCTGGGCGACCATGGTGGCCGGGGAGCTGATGACGGCGGCGGCCTTGCGTTCGGCGCCCTGCATGATGCGGTTGTTGCGGCCGGCGGCGATCTCGTCGCCGAAGCCGGGGACGAAGCGGTAGATCATCGCGCTGGCGAAGATGGCGAGCAGGATGATGGCGAGGCCGGAGACGACGGCGCCGAGGGCGTCGGGGCCGCTGTCGGTGGTGAGGGCGCTGGCCAGGCCGAGCACGATGACGATGACCGGTTTGACCAGGATGACGGCGATCATGATGCCGGCCCAGCGGCGGACGTGGCCCCAGAGGTTCTTGTCGACCAGCCCGGAGTAGACGACGACGCCGAGCAGGGCGCCGACGTAGAGCAGGATGGCGCGCAGGAACATCTCCAGGTAGAGGACGCCGGCGGCGAGGATGGAGACGAGGGAGACGATGATCAGCATGATCGGGCCGCCGCCGATGTCGGTGCCCTTGTCGAGGGCGCCGGCGAAGGTGCCGAAGAACGTGCCGGTCTGGTCGCCGGTGGCCTTGGCCAGGACGTCGCTGACGCTGTCGGTCGCGGAGACGACGGTGTAGAGGATCAGCGGGGTGAAGGCGGAGGCGAGGACGGTCAGCCACAGGAAGCCGACCGCCTCGGAGATCGCGGTGGTCAGCGGTACGCCGCGCACGGCCCGCTTGGCGACGGCCAGGAGCCACAGCAGCAGGGTGAGGATGGCCGAGGCCGCGAAGACGATGGCGTACTGCTGGAGGAACTTCTGGTTGGTGAAGTCGACGGTGGCGGTCGACTGCACGGCCTTGCTGAGCGCCTTGATCGTCGTGGACGCGGCTTCGGCGCAGCCCTTGGCGAGGGAGGAGAGGGGGTCGAGGGTGGAGGTGGGGTCGGTGGTGAGGCTGTTGGAGCGGGAGGTGCCGCCGCTGCCCTTTTCGCAGTAGTCCTTGGCCGGGCCGCGGATCAGGCCGCACGGGTCCTTGCTCGGCGACGTCGACGGGGAGGGCGACGAGGAGGGTGACGCAGGCGCCGAGGCGGTGCCGCCGGGGGTGGGGTCGGCGACGGCGCGGGTCGCCAGCAGCACCGCGGCGGTCTGCACGGCGGTGACGGCGGCCGACACCTTGAGGAAGCGGTGGTTAGCGCGCATAGGTGAAGCCTCCGTACTCCTCGACGGCCTTCGTCATGTCGTCGGCGGTGGAGGCCCGCTGGTCGCGTCCCACCGGGACGGGGCCGTCCTTCTGCTGGAAGTCGGTGATCTTCCAGTCGTTGTCGACCCAGCGCAGCTGGTACGTGGTCGTGAACCAGCTCTCCGAGACCGGGTTGGTCGACGCCTGCCCGGACAGGCCGAACAGCGACGTGTACCAGACCTCGACGCTGGCGGTGTCCCCGCTCAGCGCGGCGATCTTCGTGCCCACCGGGACGACCCGGGAGACGAACGTCTGGCCGGCCGGCGCGGTGCCGTTCTTGGTGAGGCCGATGTTGGCGAGGAACTTCTCGCTCGAGTAGGCGCTGTCCAGGTCCGCCTGGCGGGCGGCGGCGATGTCCGGCGCGTAGACGGTGTTCACGATGCGGTGCCGTCGGTCGGCGTCGAACATCTCGGCGGAACCGAGCACGACCGAGTAGTTCGCCGCCGCGCTCTGTGCGCCCTGTTCGTCGTGGGGGAAGCCGGAGGGGATGCCCGCGGTCTTCGTGGTGACCGGTTTCCGGCCGGTGGCGGCCGTCGCCGCGGCCTTCGGCTTGTCGCCTGCGCCGTCGGAGGCGGCCGGACCGCCGTCGCCGCCGCCCCGGTTCGCGAAGGCGATCGCGCCGATGAGCAGGACGACCACGGCGACCACCGTGATCAGGCCGCGCGAGGACGAGCGGGAGCCGCGCCGGGCGCCGCCGTAGGGGTCGCCGGGGCGGTCGGGGAGTCTGGTGCGGGTGCGCCCGCCGTCGTAGTACTCGTCGTCGGCGCGTGCGGAATCACCGAACCCGTGCTCGTCTCCGAGACTCATGTCCCGTACGCTCCCTCGACCTCGACCTCGTACCGGGACGCCTGGAAGTGCGACGCCTGGACGTACGACGGTAGCCGTGCTGGTTGCCGCGTGGGCGCGGTGTGGTGACTCGACATCAGGGAAGCGCAACCTCGGCCGGTGGGCACGGTGGGTGGGTGGGGGCAGCGGGGGCACCCGGCGGCGTCCTCGGGGGCCGCCGGCGGCCTGGGCGGCGCACCGTGCGCGGCGTGCGCGGGTGTGCGCTGGTCGGCCCGCTCTACACGGCCATGCCGTACACGATCGTGAACAGGGTGCCGAGGGAGCCGATGATGAACACCCCGGTGAGGCCGGCGATGATCAGGCCCTTGCCCTGTTCGGCGCTGAACGTGTCGCGCAGCGCGGTCGCGCCGATGCGCTGCTTGGCCGCTCCCCACACGGCGATGCCGAGGCAGAGCAGGATGGCCACCGCCATCACCACCTCGATCATCACCTTCGCCTCGTTGCCCAGGCTGCCGAAGGGGCCCCAGTTCGGAGCGATCCCGCCGATGATGGTGTTGATGTCTCCCTTGTCGGCCGCAAAGAGCATGTAAGTCACCGCCCCTGGTGGGTAGTTCCGCGGCCCCTGCGGGCGCGCAGAGGTCAGGCTCATTGTCGCCGACGATGACGCCCGCGTATGTCGACTTGGCGCCATTGCCTGGCGAGTTTCGTACGTATGGTTACTGTGTGTATCACGGCAGGTCACGCCGGGCAATGAAGTTCGACCGGAACCTGTCGTGTGGTCCCGTCGTTCTCACTTTTCCGGCCCGGCAGGGTTTCTGACGGCCAGTCGGGTGAGCGACGTACTCGATGGTCTCACGCTTCGCCGGCCGGGCGGCCCTGCGGCGCCGCCGGAGTGGGCGGCGGATCGGTGCGTCGTCCGGCCGTGGGGCGGGTCACCGGTCGGGGTGAGGGCGGTGGGGCGAGGGCGGTGGGGCGAGGGCGGTGGGGTGTACGCCGGGATGAGGACCGGGGGTGCGGGCCGGGGAGCGCGGGCCGGGGTGAGGACTGGGGAGCGCGGGGCGGGGAATCAGGTGCGCCGGAGGGTGCTCGGCGGCGCTCGCGGGGGCGCCGGCCGGGCCCGTGGACCGGGGCGGGACAAGGAGGACGATGCGGGGCAGACTGTGCGGTGATCGGGGGTTTCACAGGAAAATCTCAGTGAAGTCGGGCCCGGTTTCTCAGCTTCGTGGGCCACAGTGGGGCCTGATGATGCGCACCTCAGGCACCCAGAGTCCCGCTCGTCACGGACGCCCTCGTCACCGCGCCCGGAACCAGGCGCTGTTCGTGGCGCTGACGTTGATCGCGGTCACCTCCGCCTCCGTCGCCGCCGCCGACGACGGGGCGGGACCGCTCGGGGTGACCGCGGTGTCCGCCGCCACCGCGCCGGGCGCCCGGGTGGGTGCGCTGTTCGGCGCGGACAAGGCCGACGCCATGGCCGGGAACCACTTCTGCACCGCCTCGGTCGTGCACAGCGCCGGCCGGAACCTGATCCTCACGGCCGCGCACTGCGTGAGCGGCGACAGCGACCTCGTCTTCGTGCCGGGCTACCGCGACGGCAAGGCGCCGTACGGGGTGTGGTCGGTGGGCAAGCGGTTCGTGCCCCAGGGCTGGTCGCGCGACCAGGACGAGGACAGCGACCTGGCCTTCGCCGTGCTCGACCCGCTGCGCGGCAAGGACCTGGAGGACGTCGTCGGCGCCAACCGGTTCACCACGGGGCGGCGGACGGGGGCGACGCCGGTGACCGTCACCGGTTACCCGGACGAGCGCGAGGTGCCCGTCCGCTGCACCAACCGGCCCAGCGCGCACAGCGCCACGCAACAGCGCATCGACTGCCCGAAGTTCACCAGCGGCACCAGCGGCAGCCCGTGGGTCGACGGCCGGCACGAGGTCGTCGGCGTCCTCGGCGGCCACGAGATGGGCGGCTCCACCGCGGACACCTCCTACAGCGTCGTCTTCGGCGACGAGGCGGCGGAACTGTACGAGGTGGCCTCGGGGGCGCGGTAGGGCGCTGGGAGGCGCACCGCCGTCACGGCCGTCCGGTGGCTGAGACGCGGTGGGCCGGGGGCCCGTTCTTGGCGTGTGATCCCCTCAAAAAGCGGGCGGGGCGGCCTTAAGCTGTGCCTGGGCTGACTCCCGTCGGGCGGAGGGTGATTGACGGTGCGTAAGGGCTGGGTCATCGCGTTCGCCGCCGTCGGCTCCGGAGTCTCCTTCGTGCTGGTGCTGGTGGTCGGCGTGTACGTCGTCGCCGGGAACATCGTGAACGGGGTGGGCGGGGGAGCCGTCGGGCTCGCCAAGGGCGCGGTGCCGGCCGCGTACTCGACCCTCGTGCAGAAGTGGGGCAACCTCTGTCCCGCCCTCAACCCGGCGCTGCTGGCCGCGCAGCTGTACCAGGAGAGCGGGTTCAACCCGAACGCCAAGTCACCGGCCGCGGCCGAGGGGATAGCGCAGTTCATCCCCGGCACCTGGGCCACGCACGGCGTGGACGGCGACGGCGACGGCAAGCGCGACGTCTGGGACCCGGACGACGCGATTCCGTCGGCCGCCTCCTATGACTGCGAACTCGCCAAGTACGTGCGGACGGTGCCCGGCAACGCCACGCACAACATGCTCGCCGCGTACAACGCGGGGGCGGACGCGGTCATCCGGTACGGAGGGGTGCCGCCGTACCCCGAGACGCAGAACTACGTGAAGACGATCACCACCCTGGAGAAGAGCTTCGCCGCGCCCGTGCGGCGGGTGGATCCGTCGCAGCAGGCCGCTGCCGCCATCTCCTATGCGCAGAGCAAGCTGGGGACGCCCTACCTGTGGGGTGGGGAGGGGACCGCCGCGCAGGGCGGGCGGTTCGACTGCTCGGGGCTGACGCAGGCCGCGTACGCGAGTGCGGGGATCACCCTGCCGCGGGTCGCCAACGACCAGTACAACGCGGGGCCGCATCCCAAGCGGGAGGAGCTGCTCCCGGGCGACCTGGTGTTCTTCTCCGACGATCTGACCAATTCGCGCGCCATCCGGCACGTCGGCATCTACGTCGGCGGCGGGTACATGATCGACGCCCCGCGGACGGGTGCGGTGATCCGGTTCGACCCCATCGACACACCGGACTACTTCGGGGCGACCCGGGTAACCGAAGATGGCGCGAAAGCGCTCCCCACGGCGGTCTGAACCGAGCGTGAACCCCTGCCCTGAGCTGCGGCGACGCATCTCTCTTCGGTAACGTCTGCGTGATCATTCGGTGGAGTGCGGAACGCATCGAACGGGCTCGTGCGTTCCTGTTGACGTAGCCAAGCCGACGTCGGGCGCGGTGCGTGACGCGCGCACGCAGCGGGAGCGGACCTACGACCACGGGGGTGGCAGGAGCGGCGCACGCAGGGTGCGCCCGGAACGACACGACGAAGGGGCCGCAGCACCATGGCTGGACTCGCCGAATCCGGGTCGAACCCCGACGTCGACCTGCTCTACGACATCAACGGCCTCGCCAAGGACGCCCCGCACTGGTTCGACCGGGCCATGGAGTACGTCGGGGAGTACGGGCTGCTGCTCGCCTCGGTGCTGCTGGTGGTGTGGTGCTGGTGGTCCGTGCGGCGGCGGGGCGGCGAGGACGCCGCCGGGTCGGTGGCCGCGCTGGTGTGGGCGCCGCTGGCCGCCGGGATCGCGGTGCTGGTGAACGTGCCGATACGGGGGTTCGTGGAGCGGCCCCGGCCGTTCCGGGACCACCAGGGGCTCGATGTGCTGGTCTCCGGGAAGACCGACTTCTCGTTCGTGAGCGACCACGCGACGATCACCATGGCGATGGGGGCCGCGCTGTTCGTGGCCAACCGGCGGTTCGGGCTGGCGGGGATCGGCATCGCGCTGCTGGAGGGGTTCTGCCGGGTGTACATGGGCGTGCACTATCCGACCGACGTGGTGGGCGGGTTCGCGCTGGGGACCGCTGTGGCGTTGTTGCTGTCGCCGTTGGCGATGGCGGTGCTGACGCCTGTGGTGCGGGCGGTGGAGGGGACTTCTTGGGGGGCCTGGCTGGTGCGGGGGCGTTCTGCTCGGGGGGCCGGGGCTGTCGTCGCCGAGGCTCGGGGGGAGGAGCGGGCTTCCGCTGAGGAGCGGGATCTGGCCGCGTGAGGGTGTGGGTACGGGGTCGTTGCGGGTGCGGGTGCGGGTGCGGGTGCGGGTGCGGGTGCGGGTGCGGGGCCGGTTGTGGCTGAGGTGCGGGGGGTGCGCTGACCTCGCTTGAAGGGTGCCGCTGCGCCCACCCGTGCCGCCCTAGCGGCACGTATGCCCGCAGCTACAGAGGTAGGGGGGCCGCTGCCCGCAGCTGGGGAGGTATGGGGGGGCGGTGCTGCCCGCAGTCGAGCTGGGTCTAGAGGCTCTGGGGGAAGGTGAAGAAGGCCTTGGGGTCGTACTGGTGCTTCAGTTGGGTCAGGCGGGAGGCCGCCGGGCCGTAGTACGCCGTGCGCCAGTTCTTCAAGGTGGGGTCCGCGTAGTTCTGGTAGGCCGCGCCCGAGGCGTACGGGCGCATCGCCGTGTGGGCCGCCGTCAGCCAGGACTGGGCCGTCGTACCGGCCGTGCCGGGGGTCCAGGACGCGATGTACTGGGCCAGCATCCGCGAGCGGCGGTGGACGAACGCCGTCGCCGTGGGCGAGACGCGGTTGACCGCGCCGCCGAGCGCGGTGAACGCGATGCTGCCCGCGCCGCCGCGCACCGCCCGCACCTGGGCCAGCAGCGTCTGGATCCCGGCCGCTGACAGCGAGCGGTCGAAGAAGTCCGAGCGGGCCGTGTACGTCTCGCGGCCGAGCCGGCCCTGCGCGGAGCGGCCGGGCGTCGCACCGGGCAGATGGCACTGCGGCTCGGTCGGGAAGGACGAGCAGCCGGCGTACGCCTCCATGGCGCCCTCGTAGGAGTGGCGGCGCAGGGAGACGCTGGAGGCGTGGGCTCCGACGCGCGCCGCGAGGCGGTCCACCGCGTTCTGCAGCTCGCCGTAGGTGCCGAGGGAGAAGGCGGCCACCGAGACCCTCGGGGCGCCGCTGGACGTTTTCTCCAGGTGCAGGGAGGACCAGATCTCGTCCGGCTGGCCGGGCCCCCACTCCTGCCAGGCCGCCAGCACCGCCGCCGCCTTGGCCCACGGCCAGGTGAGGTAGGCGGAGACCGCCTGGGGCGCGGGGTGGGTGCGGAAGCGGAGTTCGGTGACGACGCCGAAGTTGCCGTTGCCGGCGCCGCGCAGCGCCCAGAACAGGTCCTTGTTCTCGGTGGCGTTCGCGGTGAGCACCTTGCCGTCGGCGGTGACGACGGTGGCCTGGGTGAGGCTGTCGCAGGTCAGGCCGTAGGCGCGGGAGACGACTCCGTGGCCGCCGCCGAGGACCAGGCCGGAGACGCCCACGGTGGGGCAGGAGCCGGCGGGTATGGTCGCGCCCTTGGCGGCCAGGGCGCGGTAGACGTCGATGAGTTTCGCCCCGGCGCCCACCACCGCGGAAGTGCCGCTCGCGCGAACTCCGTTGAGCCGGGACACGTCGATGACGAGGCGGTTGTCGCCGGAGGACCAGCCGGCGTAGGAGTGGCCGCCGTTGCGGACGGCGACGCGCAGGCCGTGGGCGCGGGCGTAGGAGAGGGCCGTGCGGATGTCGTCGGTGTGCGCGACGTAGGCGACGGCGGCCGGGCGCAGGCCGTCGAAGCGGGTGTTGTAGAGCTGCCGGGCCGTCGTCCAGCCGCTGTCGCCGGGGCGGATCAGGGTGCCGTCCAGGGTGTGGGCGAGCGCGGACCAGTCGGCGGCGGTGCGGTGCGCCTGACCGGCCGAGGCGGCCAGGGACGTACGGGAGGCGCCCGCGCCGGACGCCGCGCCGTTCCCGCCGGAGCCGCCGCCGCTGCACGCACCCGTGGCGAGCGCGGCCAGTGCCGCCGCGCCGCCCGCTGCGAACGCACGCCGTTCCATGTCGTGCCCCTCCCTGTGGACTCCCGTGAACCGAGACGGCCACCGGGCCCGGCGGGTTCCTTCCCGGGGGCGGGAGTCCGCCGGGACGGCAGTCCACCGGGCCGAGCCGCGGTGGCCGCCCCGCGCGCCCGGGGCCGCCGGGCGGCGCCTCGGGCCGCCACGGCCCGCCCCGCCCGCCCGGAGAGGCCGGGCCGCGCCCGCCTCGCCGCGCCCGGACGCCTCGCCGCACCCGAAGGCGGTAGGCCGCACCCGCCCCACCGCGCCCGGCCGCCGGGCCGCACCCGCCCCGCCGCACCCGAAAACACCGCACCGCCCCCGCCCCACCGCACCCGAGACCGCCAGGCGGCACCCACCCCACCGCCCCCGAGACCCCCCACCGCCCCCGAGACCCCCACCGCCCCCGAGACCGCCCGGCGGCCCCCCGTCGGGACCTGCACGTGTTCTCCCCGTGAGCGTTCCGTGACCTCACCGTGCCGACGGCAGGGGTTCACCCCTCGTTCACTTCCGGCCATCGGCGGCTTCACCTGTTCTGCCTAATTTCGGCCTTACCCGGTGCTGGTGCGCATCTCGGCGCACCGGTGTCGCCCACTCTTCGCACGCCGCCGAACAGGACGGCGGCTCCTGGAAGGAATTCCCTCAAGTGAAGCTTCAGCGCAAGAACCGGCGGGCTCTCGCTCTCGGCGCTCTCGCCGTCTCCGGCGCCCTGGCCCTCACGGCGTGCGGCTCCGACGACACGGGCGGCAAGGACAACGCCGGTGGCGGCAGCAGCACCGCGGCCTCCAACAGCTCCATCAAGTGCGACGGGGCCAAGGGCCAGCTGCTCGCCGACGGCTCGTCGGCGCAGAAGAACGCGATCGACGCCTGGGTCAAGGAGTTCAGCCAGGCCTGTGGCGTGCAGATCAACTACAAGGGCGGCGGCTCCGGCGCCGGCGTCACCGCGTTCAGCCAGGGCCAGGTGGCCTTCGCCGGTTCCGACTCCGCGCTGAAGCCCGAGGACGTCGCCGCGTCCAAGAAGGTCTGCTCCGGCGGTCAGGGCATCGACCTGCCGATGGTCGGCGGCCCGATCGCGGTCGGCTACAACGTCCCCGGCGTCCAGGACCTCGTCCTCGACGCGCCGACCCTGGCGAAGATCTTCGACGACAAGATCCAGAACTGGAACGCCCCGGAGATCAAGAAGCTCAACCCGAACGCCAAGCTGCCCGACCTGAAGATCCAGGCGTTCCACCGCTCGGACGAGTCCGGCACCACGGACAACTTCACCAAGTACCTGAAGGCCGCCGCCCCGAGCGACTGGAAGTACTCCGGCGGCAAGGCCTGGCAGGCCAAGGGCGGCCAGGCGGCCCCGCAGTCCTCCGGTGTGGCCCAGCAGGTCAAGCAGACCAACGGCGCGATCGGCTACTTCGAGCTGTCGTACGCCAAGGACATGACCACGGTCGCCATCGACACCGGCGCGTCCGCCCCGGTCAAGGCCACCGTCGACAACGCCACCAAGGCCATCGCGGACGCCAAGGTCGTCGGCACCGGCAGCGACCTGGCGCTCCAGCTGAACTACGCCACCAAGGCCGACGGCGCCTACCCGATGGTCCTGGTCACCTACGAGATCGCCTGCGACAAGGGCAACAAGGCCGACACGCTGCCCGCGACCAAGGCGTTCCTGCGCTACATCGCCAGCGAGGACGGCCAGAAGATCCTCACGGAGAAGGACTACGCGCCGATCCCCGACGCCATCATCAGCAAGGTCCGCACCACCATCGAGGGCCTGAGCTGATCCGAGTGCGGCCGGCCCCCACCCGGGGCCGGCCGCACCGTCCGGTGCACCGCCGCCAGGAGCCGTACGACGTGTACGGCTCCGCAGACCGGAGAACCCGATGGACATATCCACACAGCACACAGACGCCGCCGCGTCCCCGGGCCTGCCCGGGCCGGCCGCGCACCAGCGCGCCGCACGTGGCGCCACCCGCCCCGGAGACCGGATCTTCATCGGCCTGACCCGCGGGTCGGGCATCCTGCTCCTGGTGATCATGGCCGCGATCGCGGTCTTCCTCACCTACCGCGCCTGCCTCGCCATCAGCGACGACCAGGGCGACTTCCTGACCACCTTCGAGTGGAACACCAACCTGATCCCGCCGAGCTTCGGCATCGCCGTGCTCGTCTACGGCACGATCGTCTCCTCGGTCATCGCCATGGTCATCGCGGTCCCGGTCGCGGTCGCCATCGCCCTGTTCCTCACCCACTACGCCCCGCGCCGGCTGAGCGGCCCGATCGCCTACGTGATCGACCTGCTCGCCGCCGTGCCGTCCATCGTGTACGGCCTGTGGGGCGCGCTGGTCCTCGTCCCGCACATGGACGGGCTGTTCGGCTGGCTGGACGAGTACCTGGGCTGGACCGGGATCTTCTCGTGGGACGGCGGGGCGCCCCGCTCGATGCTCACCGTCGGCGTCCTGCTGGCGATCATGATCCTGCCGATCATCACCAACGTCAGCCGTGAGGTCTTCCGGCAGGTCCCGCGTATGCACGAGGAGGCCGCCCTGGCCCTCGGCGCCACGCGCTGGGAGGTCATCCGCATGTCGGTGCTGCCCTTCGGCCGCTCCGGCGTGATCTCCGCCTCGATGCTCGGTCTCGGCCGTGCGCTCGGCGAGACGATGGCCGTGGCCACCGTGCTCTCTCCGACCTTCGACATCAAGGCCAGCCTGCTCGACCCGGGCGGCGGCACCTTCGCCCAGAACATCGCCAGCAAGTTCAGCGAGGCGACCGAGTTCGGCCGGGACGCGCTGATCGCCTCCGGTCTGGTGCTCTTCGTCATCACTCTGCTGGTCAACGGCGCGGCCCGGCTGATCATCGCCCGCCGCAAGGAGTACTCGGGGGCCAACGCATGAGCACCGCAGCGATGTCCGACAAGAACGGCTCGACCAGCCTGCGCGGCGCCTCCCTGCCCCGCTGGTCGCCGTGGGCGATCGCGGCCGGCTCGCTCGCCCTCGCGGTCGTCATCGGCCTGGCCGGCGGTCTCGACAGCCATGTCCAGTGGGGCCTGATCGCCGCCGTCCTCTTCGTGCTCGGCACCTACGGCGTCACCGCCCGCGTCGAGGGCCGCCGGCAGGCCAAGGACCGGGTCATGACCAGCCTGGTCTGGGTGGCCTTCCTGCTCGCCGTGGTGCCGCTGGTCTCCCTGGTGTGGGTGACCGTCAAGCGCGGTGTGAAGGTCCTCGACGTCTACTTCCTCACCCACTCGATGGGCGTGGTCGCCGACACCGAGCCGGGCGGCGGCATCTACCACGCCATCATCGGCAGCCTGGAGCAGGTGGGCCTGGCCACCCTGATCGGCGCCCCGGTCGGCGTGCTCACCGCGATCTACCTCGTCGAGTACGGCCGCGGCGCCCTCGCCCGCGCCGTCACCTTCTTCGTGGACGTGATGACGGGCATCCCGTCGATCGTCGCCGGTCTGTTCATCCTCAGCCTGATGCTGATGACCAAGACGCAGCCGTTCGGCTTCGCCGGCTCGCTGGCCCTGGCCATCCTGATGATGCCGGTCGTGGTCCGCTCCACCGAGGAGATGCTCAAGCTCGTCCCGAACGAGCTGCGCGAGGCGTCCCTCGCCCTGGGCGTGCCGAAGTGGCGCACGATCCTGAAGGTGGTCCTGCCGACCTCGCTGGGCGGCATCACCACCGGCATCGTGCTGGCCGTCGCCCGCATCGCGGGCGAGACCGCGCCGGTGCTGCTGCTGGTGTTCGGCAACCCCTTCATCAACACGAACCCCTTCGAGGGGGCGCAGTCCTCGCTGCCGCTGTACATCTACCAGCAGTACGCGAACAGCGCGGGCTCGGGAGCGGCGTACGACCGCGCGTGGGCGGCCTCGCTCACCCTGATCGCCTTCGTGATGATCCTCAACCTGGCGGCCCGCGGCCTCGCCCGCTGGAAGGCCCCGCGCTGACAATCTGCGGCTACCGCCGCGTGGCCGGTCGCTGACGCGGCCGTGAGCGACCGACTGTTTGGAAGTGACGAAATAATGGCCAAGCGAATCGACGTGAGCGGGCTCACCGCCTACTACGGCTCCCACAAGGCGATCGAGGACATCTCGATGACGGTCGAGCCGCGTTCGGTGACGGCCTTCATCGGCCCGTCCGGCTGCGGCAAGTCGACGTTCCTGCGCACCCTGAACCGGATGCACGAGGTGACGCCCGGCGGCCGGGTCGAGGGCAAGGTGATGCTCGACTCCGAGGACCTGTACGGGACCGGCATCGACCCGGTCGACGTCCGCCGCGAGGTGGGCATGGTCTTCCAGCGGCCCAACCCCTTCCCCACCATGTCGATCTTCGACAACGTGGCGGCGGGCCTGCGGCTGAACGGCAAGTACAAGAAGAGCGAGCTGAACGACGTCGTCGAGAAGTCGCTCAAGGGCGCCAACCTGTGGAACGAGGTCAAGGACCGGCTGAACAAGCCCGGCTCGGGCCTCTCCGGCGGCCAGCAGCAGCGGCTGTGCATCGCCCGCGCGATCGCGGTCGAGCCGAAGGTGCTGCTCATGGACGAGCCCTGCTCCGCGCTCGACCCGATCTCGACCCTCGCCATCGAGGACCTGATCGGCGAGCTGAAGGAGCGCTTCACGATCGTCATCGTGACGCACAACATGCAGCAGGCCGCCCGGGTCTCGGACCGCACCGCGTTCTTCAACCTGGCCGCGGTCGGCCAGCCGGGCCGCCTCATCGAGATCGACGACACCGAGCGGATCTTCTCCAACCCGTCGGTGCAGGCCACGGAGGACTACATCTCCGGCCGCTTCGGCTGATCCGCCGGAGTCCTCAGGTCCCCTCACGGCGCTGCATGGCGGTGCCGCCGTGAGGACGCGGAAAGGCCCGCCCCCGGGTGTCCGGGGGCGGGCCTGTTCCGTATTCCTGCGGTATTCCTGCGGTACTCCCGCGCTCCCGTGTGCTCCTACAGGACCAGCAGGTCGATCAGGGAGAAGGCGGCGGCCGCCACGAGCGCCGCGGCCGGCATGGTGATGAACCAGCCGAGCACGATGTTCTTGGCCACGCCCCAGCGCACCGCGTTGACCCGCTTGGTCGCGCCGACGCCCATGATCGCCGAGGTGATCACATGGGTGGTGGAGATCGGCGCCTTGAAGAGGAACGCCGTGCCGAACATGATCGACGCGCCGGTCGCCTCGGCGGCGAAGCCCTGCGGCGGGTCCAGTTCGATGATCTTGCGGCCCAGGGTGCGCATGATGCGCCAGCCGCCCGCGTAGGTGCCCAGCGACAGCATCAGCGCGGAGACCAGCTTCACCCACACCGGGATCGGGTCGCCGTAGGTCTCGGCGCCGCCGATGACCAGCGCCATCACCACGACGCCCATGGTCTTCTGCGCGTCCTGCAGACCGTGGCCGAGGGCCATGCCGGCCGCCGACACGGTCTGCGCTATGCGGAAGCCGCGCTTGGCCTTGTGCGGGTTGGCCCGGCGGAAGATCCACATGATGGCGGTCATCACCAGGTAGCCGCCGATCAGGCCGACCACCGGGGACAGGAACATCGGGATGACGATCTTGTCGACGACCCCGGACCAGTGCACCGCCGTGCCGCCGGCCAGCGCCGCGCCCACCAGGCCGCCGAACAGGGCGTGCGAGGAGGACGAGGGCAGGCCGAAGTACCAGGTGACGAGGTTCCACACCACGCCGCCGACCAGGGCGGCGAAGAGGATGCCCATGCCCTGGCCGCCGGTGGGGGTGTCGATCAGGCCCTCGCTGACCGTCTTGGCGATGCCGCTGCCGAGGAAGGCGCCGGCGAGGTTCATCACCGCGGCCATCGCCAGCGCCGCGCGCGGGGTGAGCGCGCGGGTGGAGACGGAGGTGGCGATGGCGTTGGCGGAGTCGTGGAAGCCGTTGGTGTAGGCGAAGCCGAGCGCGACCAGGATGGTCAGAATCAGAGCGAAGGTGTCCATGGACGCCTCAGGACTCCTTGACCGCGATGGTCTCCACCGTGTTCGCCACGTGCTCGAAGGCGTCCGCCGCCTCTTCCAGTACGTCCACGATCTGCTTGAGCTTCAGCACCTCGATCGCGTCGTACTTGCCGTTGAACAGGTGCGCGAGGAGCTTGCGGTGGATCTGGTCCGCCTGGTTCTCCAGCCGGTTGACCTCGATCCAGTACTCGGTGAGGTTGTCCATGGTCCGCAGGTGCGGCATGGCCTCCGCGGTGAGTTCCGCGGCCCGCGCCAGCACCTCGATCTGCTGCTCGACGCCCTTGGGCAGTTCCTCGACGTTGTAGAGGACGACCAGGTCGACGGCCTCCTCCATGAAGTCCATGATGTCGTCGAGGGACGAGGCGAGGGAGTAGATGTCCTCGCGGTCGAAGGGCGTGATGAAGGACGAGTTCAGCTGGTGGAAGATCGCGTGGGTGGCGTCGTCGCCCGCGTGTTCCGCGGCCCGCATGCGCTCTGCGATCTCGCCCCGGGCGGAGGAGTCCGCCCCGAGCAGTTCCATCAGGAGCTTGGAGCCCGTGACGATGTTGTCCGCGGACGCGGCGAACATGTCGTAGAAGCTCGTCTCCCTGGGGGTCAGACGAAAGCGCACGTGTGGTCCTCGGGGTGCTTCGGTTTCGGTCAGGGTGATGCTAAGCGCATCATCCGGCCACGGCTAAGGGGCCGTCCCCAGTGTCGCCCATCAGGCACAGTGGTCGGCACGGGGGCGGACCAAGGCTCCGATACCCCGGAAAGTTCGTTACGATATACCGGGCAGGGGTATGTCTGCCCATTCTGTTCCAGCAGGAGGACGCGATGACGACCACCGAGGCCGGCGCGACGGCGCCCTGCGAGAGCGAACAGGGCGGGCACGAGCACGCCACCTACGGCTACCACAAGCAGAAGGACGAGCACCTCAAGCGGCTGCGCCGCATCGAGGGCCAGATCCGCGGCCTGCAGCGGATGGTCGACGAGGACACCTACTGCATCGACATACTCACCCAGGTCTCCGCCTCCACCAAGGCCCTGCAGTCCTTCGCCCTGCAACTGCTGGAGGAGCACCTGCGGCACTGCGTCGCCGACGCGGCCGTCAAGGGCGGCGCCGAGATCGACGCCAAGGTCGAGGAGGCCACGAAGGCGATCGGCCGGCTGCTGCGGACGTGACGTGCGCGACGCGGTGACGTGGGCCACGGTGACGTGCGCCACAGTGCTCCGGTCGCCGGGCCGGGGGTCACGGACCGGCATCGGGCCGTCACGCGCGGCTCACCGGCCGGTGTCGGTCCGTCGCTCCTCGGTCACCCTGAGCACCTCGTCGATGCACTCCAGGCTGAGCCGCCCCCGGGCCGCCGAGGCCGCGATGATCAGCTCCCCGCACAGTTCGATCTCGGCGAGGGCCACGTGGTCCTGAACTGCCGTACCGCCGACCGGAGCCACGCGCGTCACCTCTTCTCCGCCGTCACTGACAGGACCAGAGTAGGGAGCGGGGTATGCCGTGCGCATGGCACGGAAGGGCTAGTTCGCCTCGGCGATACGGCCCGTGTAGATGTCGTGGGCGCGCGGCAGGGTCACGGTGACCGGGGTGCCGAACGCGAACAGCAGCGTCGTGGAGTCCACCGCCACCGGGCCCCGGCTGCGGCCGTTGACGAAGGAGAAGCTCTGCCGGAGCTTGCGGACGCGGCCCTGGTCGTCCAGGTAGACCTCGAACGGCACCTCGTCCGTGGCGAACCCTTTCGCCGCCGCCCGCAGCGCCGCCCGCTCGGCCCCCGACGCGCCGCGCGCCGCCAGCGCCAGGTCCGCGGTCCCCTTGAAGTGCCGCACCGCCACCCCCGCCACCTCGGTCCGCCCCAGGTACGCCGCCTCGCGCGTCCCGCGCAGCACCCCGGCCGCGAGGTACGGGTCGGTGGCGCCGCCGGTGACGAGATTGCCGTCGCTCAGCGTCGCCGTCGCCACCCGCACCCACTTGTCGGCGGGCACGCCCGCGCCCCGGTTCTTCATGAACAGGGCGCCCGGCGCGAGGAGTTCCACGATCGGCACATGCTCGGCGGCGCCCGTCGGGTCGGCCGGCAGCACCACGGTGAGCTGCCCGAGCTGGTGCCGGAAGTCGTAGGCGCCCTCGCCGCGGATCGTCACCCGGGTCCCGCCCGTGGCCATCTCCATCGCCGTGCGCGCCTGTGAACTCCCCGCCGTCAGCAGGGCCTCGGGGGCCTGGCGCAGGGTGCGCACCGGGTCGTCGGCGGGGCGGGAGTCCTCGGAGGCCGCGCCCACGCCGGCGCATCCCGAGACGCCCGCGCAGAGCAGCAGCCCCGCCGCGAACACCGCGCCGTCCCTCAGCCGTCGCTGCCGCTTGGCCATCGCCTGCCTACCCCCAGCCGGTACGTCCGTCACGGGCCCCCTCCTCGTCCGGATAACGACGAGTGGGGAGCCCCGTCACGCCGGGACGGCCGCCATGGCGAACCGCGACCGGCCGTTCACCCGGGCTGGGTAGCGTGGTGGACGTGGCACAGCGGGAAGGGCACGGCCCGGGTCAGGACCAGCGGGACGCCTCTGCGGACGAGGGGCGCCCCGACCATCGCACGACGACCGCCGAGCAGGGCCGCTTCTGCGTGGCCCGGTGCAGCTGCGGCTGGCGCGGCCCCGCACGCCGGGCGCGGAGCCTGGCGCGCACGGACGCGGAGGGGCATCTCCAGGGCGGCTGAGGGGCGTTCGGGGGGTGTTCGAGGGCGGAGGGGAGGGGGGCGGGCTCCTGGGAGGCGTTCGGGGCGTGCGTGAGGTTCGGTGGCTTGAACGAGGCGGCGGCCGGGAGGAACGGCGGTGCGGCTCAGCCGGCGGTCACCGTCCGCTGCTGCCAGCACTGCTGGAAGGCGAACCGCGCCGCCTCCACCTCGTGCCGCTGGTCGGCGTGGAGCACGCCGAGCGCGTACGCCGTCGCCGGGGCGATGCGCGGGGTGCGGGCCGCCGCGGCCGCGGCCGCCGCCGCCTCGGAGGCCTCCCGGTGGCGGTTCAGCGCCTGACCGGCCGTCAGCAGGCGTGCGTCCACCGGAGTGCCGGGGTCCTCGCCGCCGCGCAGCGCCTCGCAGGCGTAGCGGTGCAGGCGCAGCAGCAGGCGGACCTGGTGCCAGGGGGCGTCCTGCGGGTGCGGGGCCGGGTCCGGGGACAGGCCGTGGACCAGCGCCTCCGCGTTGTACGGATGGCCCGCGGTGACCAGCGGGAGCGCGGCGACGGCGTCGGTCAGGCGTTCCTCGGCCGCGGCGGCCAGCGGGCGCAGGTCCGCGGTCTGCGCGGCGGGGGCGAGGGGGACGTCGCTGGCGAGTACGGCGACCTTGTCGGCGACCGCGTGGAAGCGGGCGGAGCCGAGGGCCTGGAGGGCGGTGGAGTGGGCCCGGGTGCGGGCGAGGGTGAGCTGGCGGTCGAGGAGGGCGCCGGCTTTGGCGGCGCCGACGGTGAGGTTGCCGCGCGCCTCCGGCGGTGCGGGGCTCCTGGCCGGAGGGGCGGGGTGGGGGACGGTGCGGGGGGCCGCTGTGGCGGGTGCCGCGGTGGCGGGTGCCGCGGGCGCGGGTGCCGTTGCGCCCACCCGTGCCGCCCCAGCGGCACGACTGCCCGCAGCTAGGTCCGCACGACTGCCCGCGGCGAGGTCCGCACGACTGCCCGCGGCGAGGTCCGCACGGCTGCCCGCGGCCACGTCGACCAGAGTGTCCGTGGGGGGCTCGGTCCGGGGGGAGAGGCGGTTCAGGGCCTGGAGCAGGCGGTCCAGGCGGGACTGGCAGGCGTGTTCCAGCGCCAGCGTGCCGGACAGCCAGGCGAGTTCGGGGCGGAGTTCCTCCGCCCAGGTCTCGTCCAGCAGCGGGCGGAAGGTGTGCAGGCTGCCGCTGATGCGGCGGGCCGAGCGGCGCAGGGCGCGCGCCGCGTCGACGGACTCGGCCGGGCCGCCCGCCGCGCCGGCGCCGGTCTCCTGGTGCTGCCGCAGGGCGCGCAGGAACTCCGTCGCCTGGCTGCGGAGATACGCCGCGAGGGCGTCGGCGGGCACGGGCGCTGCGGCGGCCGTGGGGTCCGTCGGGTCAAGGTGTCGCTGTGCCACGCCGGCGCCTCCGGGCGTCTATGAGCATCTCCTGGATGTTGCGCAGGGGCTGGCCGTCCGGGTCCGTCGCGTGCCGGGTCCACTCGCCGTCCGGGCCGAGGTGCCAGGAGGCGGTGGTGTCGGACATCCCGGTCTCCAGCAGCCGGTTGAGCGTGGCCCGGTGGCCGGGGTCGGTGACCCGGACCAGGGCCTCGATCCGCCGGTCGAGGTTGCGGTGCATCATGTCGGCGCTGCCGATCCACACCTCGGGTTCGCCGCCGGCGCCGAAGGCGAAGACGCGGGAGTGCTCCAGGAAGCGGCCGAGGATGGAGCGGACGCGGATGTTCTCCGACAGGCCGGGGACGCCCGGGCGCAGCGCGCAGATGCCGCGCACCCACACGTCGACGGGGACGCCGGCCTGCGAGGCGCCGTACAGCGCGTCGACGACCGCCTCGTCCACCATGGAGTTGACCTTGATGCGGATGAACGCGGGGCGGCCGGCCCGGTGGTGCTGGATCTCCTTGTTGATGCGGGAGATCAGGCCGTCGCGCAGGGACTTGGGGGCGACCAGCAGCCGGCGGTAGGTCTCGCGGCGGGAGTAGCCGGAGAGGCGGTTGAAGAGGTCGGAGAGGTCCGCGCCGACCTGGGGGTCGGCGGTGAGCAGGCCGAGGTCCTCGTAGAGGCGGGCGGTCTTGGGGTGGTAGTTGCCGGTGCCGACGTGGCTGTAGCGGCGCAGCGTGTCGTCGCCCTCCTGGCGGACCACCAGGGACAGCTTGCAGTGCGTCTTCAGGCCGACGAGGCCGTACACGACGTGGCAGCCGGCCTCCTCCAGTTTGCGCGCCCACTTGATGTTGGCGTGCTCGTCGAAGCGGGCCTTGATCTCGACCAGGACGAGGACCTGCTTGCCGGACTCGGCGGCGTCTATGAGCGCGTCGACGATCGGGGAGTCGCCCGAGGTCCGGTACAGGGTCTGCTTGATGGCGAGGACGTCGGGGTCGGCGGCGGCCTGCTCCAGGAACGCCTGCACGGAGGTGGAGAACGAGTCGTAGGGGTGGTGCAGCAGCACGTCGCGGCTGCGCAGCGCGGCGAAGATGTCGGGCGGGGAGGCCGACTCGACCTCGGCGAGGTCGCGGTGGGTGCCGGCGACGAACTTCGGGTACTTCAGCTCGGGCCGGTCCAGGCTGTGGATGCGGAACAGGCCGGTGAGGTCGAGGGGGCCGGGCAGCGGGTAGACCTCGGCCTCGGAGATCTTCAGCTCGCGCACGAGGAGGTCCAGGACCTCGCGGTCGATGGACTCCTCCACCTCCAGGCGCACCGGGGGCCCGAAGCGGCGCCGCATCAGCTCCTTCTCCAGGGCCTGGAGGAGGTTCTCGGCGTCGTCCTCCTCGACCTCCAGGTCCTCGTTGCGGGTGAGGCGGAAGGTGTGGTGCTCCAGGACCTCCATGCCCGGGAACAGCTCCTCCAGGTGGGCCGCGATGACGTCCTCGAGGGGGACGTAGCGGCCGGGGGAGCTCTCCAGGAAGCGGTTGAGCAGCGGGGGGACCTTGACGCGGGCGAAGTGGCGGTGGCCGGTGACCGGGTTGCGCACCACGACGGCCAGGTTGAGCGAGAGGCCGGAGATGTACGGGAAGGGGTGCGCGGGGTCGACGGCGAGGGGGGTCAGCACGGGGAAGATGCGCTGGCGGAACAGGGTGAACAGGCGGGCCTGCTCCTTGTCCGTCAGCTCGCTCCAGCGCACCAGGTGGATGCCCTCCTCCGCGAGGGCGGGGGCGACGTCCTCGTGGTAGCAGGCGGCGTGCCGGGCCATCAGCTCGCGCGAGCGCGCCCAGATCATCTCCAGCACCTCGCGGGGCTGGAGCCCGGAGGCGGAGCGGGTGGCCACGCCGGTGGCGATACGGCGCTTGAGGCCGGCCACCCGGACCATGAAGAACTCGTCCAGGTTGCTGGCGAAGATGGCGAGGAAGTTCGCCCGCTCCAGCAGGGGGGTGTTCGGGTCCTCGGCGAGTTCGAGGACCCGCTCGTTGAAGGCGAGCCAGCTGCGTTCGCGGTCGAGGAAGCGGCCCTGCGGCAGCGTGTCGGCGTCGTCCGCCGACCCGTCGTAGCCGTCGAGGTCGGCGTCGATGTCGGGGTCCAGATCGGAGACCGCCGCCGCCACGGTGTGCGGGCGGTGGGCGGCGATCGCGCCCACGGAGGGCTGGACCGGCTGGACCGGCTGGACCTGTGCTGCCTGGGCGTCTGACTGGCTCATGAATCCATTCTTCCGCGCCGGGACGGATCCAGGCGCGTCGGAAAGCGCGGGCGGGAGCGCGGCGGCGGGCCCCTTCGGGGGCGGCGGGGGCTCGGGCACGGCGGGCTTCATTGAGTGAGCGTCGCAAGCCAGTCTGAATCACCGGTTACGGCGACATGACGTGCGGGATAGCGGGGTGCGGCCTGCGGGTTCCGGCGGGCGGTGGCCGGGCGGTGGCCGTTCGGGGCGGGGCTTCCCGGCCCGTCCGGCCGGTCGCCCGTCCGCCCGGTCGCGTGCCGTAGCCCGCCGGGTACGGACTTTCGGCGCCCGGCCGTGGCCCGGCACGCCGGGGGCGGACACGGGCGCTCGGGCCGCGGCTGACCTCCGGACCCGGTCGCCCGGCCTTGAGCCTCGGCCCCGGCCCTGAGCCCCGGTCCCGAGCCCCGGCCCTGAGCCCCGGTCCCGAGCCTCGGTCCCGAGCCTCGGTCCCGAGCCCGGCCCCCGGCCCTGTGTCCCGACCGCAGCCCTGAGCCCCGACCCCGGTCCCGGCTCAGGGCTCAGGGCTCAGGGCTCACGGTGATCCGTCAGTACGCGGAGTTCACGTTGTCGATGGAGCCGTAGCGGTGGGCGGCGTAGTTGGCCGCGGCGGTGATGTTGGCGACCGGGTCGGTGATGTTCTGGGAGGTGCCCGGCACGTGGTACGCGTTGAAGGTGGGCTGGATCACCTGGAGCAGGCCCTTGGACGGGATGCCCTTCTGGGCGTTGACGTCCCAGTTGTTCTGGGCGTTCGGGTTGCCGGAGGACTCACGCATGATGTTGCGGTGCAGGCCCTCGTAGCTGCCGGGGATGCCCTTGTCCTTCATGACGGCCAGGGACTGCTTGATCCAGCCGTCGAGGTTGTCGGCGTAGCCCTTCTTGCCGGTGGCGGTGTGGCCGTCGTGGGCGGCCGAGGCCACGGTGGCGGCCCGGGCGGGCTCGGCGGCCTGCGCGGTGGTGGGCATCAGGGTGATGGCGGCGGCCGCGGCGCCCGTGGTGGCGAGGCCGGTGACGGCGAGGGTGCGCAGGCGGGCGGTACGGCTGGTACGGGTGGCGATCATGAGGGGAACACTCCGGTGGGGATCGTCGTCGTGGCGCCGGCGGTCGTGGTCCGAGGCCGGCGTCGGGGCGGCGGTGCCCCGCGCTGGTTCCCGAGCCGGTGGGCCGCGGTGTGATCCGCGGGGCCCGTGCCGTGGCTCGGAGCAACGACAGCCATGGTTAGCGGCGCACCGGACGGGGCGCAAAGGTGTGACGTACTACCCCGCTACGGAGTCCGGGTCGTGCCGATCTCGGGTCTGCCCGTTGCTGATGCCGGTCCGGCCCTACGACCCGCGGTAGAACGTGATCCGGCTCCTATGGGGGGCGTCACGGAAAGCGGGCCGGTCGATCATGCGGACCAGCGGCGTTCCGTGGTCCAGGCCGTGAACCGGAGGGGCGGGCTCGGCCGATGAGGAGATGTGAGCGGAACCAGAAGCGACGGGGAGCTGCTGCGGCGCATCGCCGCGGAGCGCGACCGGCGTGCCTTCGAGGAGCTGTACCGGCGGTACGCGCCGTGGCTGGCCGCGCGGCTGCGCGGCCGGTGCGCCGACCCGGCGACGGTCGACGACGTCGTCCAGGAGACCTTCCTCGCCGTCTGGCGCGGCAAGGCCGTCTACCGCGAGGACGGCGACGTGGCCGGCTGGCTGTGGCGGATCGGCGCGCGCCGGCTGATCGACGCGCTGCGCGGTGACGGCGCGCGCGGCCGGCTGCGCCAGGCGCTCGCCCGGCTGCGCCACCGCGACGAGGCCTCCGCCGAGGAACGCGTGCTGGCGGGCGTCGAGCACGGCGACCTCGCGGGCGCCCTCATCCGGCTCTCGCCGGAGCTGCGGGCGGTGCTCCAGGCCACGGTGATCGACGGGCTCACGACCCGGGAGGCGGCCGTCCTGCTCGGCATTCCGCCCGGCACGGTCAAGACGCGGGCCATGCGCGCCCGCAAGCAACTGCGGGAGGCGCTGGCATGAGCGGCGACACCGGCCCTCGGAGGGCCTGGCACCTGGCCGAGGAGGACCTGCGTGCCTACGACCGGGGCGAGCTGGCCCCGCCGCTGCTGTGGTCCGCCGACGCCCATCTCGCCGGGTGCGGCGAGTGCCGGGAGCGGCTGGCCGCCCTCGCCGACCCGGCCGCCCTCGACGCGGGGTGGGCCCGGCTGGACGCCGAGCTGGACGTGCCGCGCCCGGGCCTGCTGGAGCGGCTGCTGCTGCGGTTCGGCGTCGCCGACCACACCGCGCGGCTGCTGGCCGCCACGCCCGTGCTGCGCCGCTCCTGGCTGCTGGCGGTGACCGCCGTGCTGGTCATGACGGTGGCCGCCTCCGAGGCGCTGCGCCGGGCCGACTCGCCGACCCTGTTCCTCGCGCTGGCCCCGCTGCTGCCGCTGGCGGGGGTGGCGCTGGCGTACGGGCCCGCGCTCGACCCGACGTACGAGATGGCGGTGGTCGCCCCGATGCACGGGTTCCGGCTGATGCTGGTGCGGACGGTGGCCGTGCTGGCCGTGGGGCTCGGCATCAACGGGCTCGCCACCCTCGCCCTGCCCGGCTACGGGCTGGGGGCGCTGGCCTGGCTGCTGCCCGCGCTCGCGCTCACCGCGACCGGGCTCGCGCTGACCCCGCGGCTGGGGCCGGTCCTCGCGCCCGCCCTGACCGGCGGCGGCTGGGTCGCGCTGCTGGCGGTGGCCGAGTCCAGGGGGCACGGCGACGCGCCGCTGCCGCCGTTCACCCCGGCCGGCCAGACCGCCGCCGCGGCCGTCGCCGCCCTCGCGATCGGCCTCCTCTTCCACGCCAGGGACCGCTTCGACTTCGTCGCTCGCACCTCCGGCGGTCCGCAAGGAGGCGTGCGGTGACCCGCGCCCGCCCTGCCCGGGACCGGGCGCTCGCGCGCCCGGCGCCCGCCCGGTCCTCCAGGGGCCCGCGGGTAGGTGCACGGTGATCCGCGCCCGCCGCGCTCACGGCCCCGCCTCGCCCGTGCCCGGTGCGGGCACGGTGCGACGTGCGCCCCGCGCCCGCCCGTGCCTCCGACAGCCCGTGGCGAGGTGCCCCGCGCCCCGCGCCCGCCCCACCCCCAGGCTCGGCGCTCGCGCCCGCCCCACCCCGATCCTCACCTTCCGCGTCCCCGCCGCCCCGCCCCACATCCCCACCGCCCACGACGTCCCCGACGACGTCCCCCCTCCGCACGGGAGTGCCTCGTGACCGTCACCGTTTCCGCCTCCGGGCTCAGCGTCCGCTACGGCGGCACCGTCGCTCTCGACGACGTCGGGCTGCGGCTGGAGGAGGGGATCACCGCGCTGCTCGGGCCCAACGGGGCAGGCAAGACCACGCTGCTGCGGGTGCTGGCCACCGCCGTGCCCGCCGACCGCGGCGCCTTCACCGTCCTCGGCCACGACCCGGGCACCGTCGCGGGCCGCCTCGCGGTGCGCCGCGCCCTCGGGTATCTGCCGCAGAACCCCGGCTTCCACCCGGACTTCACCGCGTTCGCGTTCGTCGACTACGTGGCGATCCTCAAGGAGCTGACCGACCGCGCCGCCCGTCACCGCGAGGTGCGCCGCGTCCTGGAGGAGGTGGACCTCGGTGACGTACGAGGCCGCCGCATCAGACGCCTGTCCGGCGGTATGCGCCAGCGCGTCGCTCTGGCCGCCGCGCTGGTCGGCGACCCCCGTTTCCTCGTCCTGGACGAGCCGACCGCCGGGCTCGACCCCGAGCAGCGGATGCGCTTCCGGGACCTGATCACCCGCACCGGAGAGGGCCGCACCGTCCTGCTCTCCACCCACCAGACCGAGGACGTCGCGATGCTCTGCCACCGCGTGATCGTCATGGCCGGCGGCCGCGTCCGCTTCGAGGGCACCCCGGCCGAGCTGACCGCGCGGGCCGCCGGCCGGGTGTGGTCCAGCACGGAGCGCGACCCGGGCGCCCGCGCCGGCTGGCGCACCGGCGCCGGCGCCTTCCGCAACGTGGGGGACGCGCCCGAGGGCGCCGACCTGCTCGAACCCACCCTGGAAGACGGCTACCTGCTCACCCTCGACGACACCGGGGCGCAGGTGAACGCCCGATGACCACGACCGTCGCCACCCCGCCCGAGGCCGTCACCCCGGCCGCGCCCCCCGGCGGCGCGCGCACCCGGGCGATCCTCGCCCTCGCCCTGTTCGAGGCGCGCGAACTGCTCCAGCAGGTCATCGTCCTCGTCTTCTTCGTCGTGTACACGGCCGCCATGCTCTGGCAGACGTTCTCCGGGCACCCCGGCTGGCACGAGCTGACCGGCCAGGAGGGCATGGCCGACTTCCCCGCCCTCCAGGACGCCGACCGGGCCACCCAGACCAGCTCCGTGCTGCTCGGCCTCGCCGTGTTCATCTGCGCCAACCGGGCCGTGCTGCGCTCCCGCCGCCACGACACCGACCGGCACTTCGGCACGCTGGTCATGGACCCGTGGCGGCGCACCCTCGCGCACGCCCTGTCCGTCGTCCCGTTCGCCCTGTTCACCGGCCTGCTCGTCGTCGTCCGCTTCGTCTGGACGGCGCTCAGGCCCGGCGCGGTCGGGCACGGTTCGGTCTTCGAACTCGCGGTGGCCCCGCTGACGGTGCTGCTGTGCGGGGCGGTCGGCGTGCTGCTGGCCCGGCTGGTCGCCTCCGGCTTCGCCGCCCCGCTCCTGACGGCCGCCGCGTACGTCGCCGCCCTGGACTTCATGGTGTTCACGGACGCCCGCTGGTCCCGGTGGCTGTCCCCGGTCGTCAGCGAGGCGGGATCCGACCCGATCCCCTCCGACCTGGTCGGCCGCCCGGCCGCCTGGCACGCCCTTTACCTCACCGGCCTGATCGTGCTCGTGCTGTGCGCGGCCCTGCTGCGCAGCGGCGGTCGCACCACCGCGATCAAGGGGGCGACCGTCCTCGCGCTGGCCGCCACCGCCGCCGGGATCGCCGGCCAGTCCGCGGGCCCGTCCGCCGCGCTCCAGGCGGCGCGGGCGAAGGTCTCCGAGCACCCGGAGAGCGTCGAGACGTGCGCCGTGCGCGGCACGACGACGTACTGCGCGCTGCCCGAGTGGACCGGCCGCGCCGCGGACTGGGCGAAGGCCGTCGACCGCGTGCGCTCCCTCGCGCCCGCCGCCGTCGCCGCCCGGCCGCTGACCGTGCGGCAGCGCGTGGAGGCCCGCCACGGCCTCGACAGCGACCCCTCCTACGACCCGCTGACCACGCCCGGCGCCGTCACCGTGGGCACCCGCTGGGGCGGCAACCGCGTCCCCGAGTTCTCGGCCGGA
This sequence comes from Streptomyces sennicomposti, assembly GCF_019890635.1. Classification (GTDB taxonomy): domain Bacteria; phylum Actinomycetota; class Actinomycetes; order Streptomycetales; family Streptomycetaceae; genus Streptomyces; species Streptomyces sennicomposti. The sequence continues at coordinate 81,745 of NZ_JAIOAB010000018.1, read as the reverse complement.
CTGGCCTCCGTGCTGGTCGCGGGCGACGAGAAGGCCGGCGGCGAGGTGTGCGACGGCCGGGTCGTGACCGTCATGTGGCTCGCGCTGGGCGCCGCCCCCGACCCGCTCGGCGACCTGCGCCACGTGCGGCTCGACGACAGCACCGAGGGCGGCGCGTACGTCCTGACGCCGACGTCCGGGCTGATGATGAGCGCCGGCCAGACCACGGTCGTCAAGACGCTGCTGCAGCGCCCGCGCACCGAGGTCGCGGCACAGATCAAGGCCCACTGGACGGAGCTGACCCGGCCCGGCGTCTCCACGGTCCGGGCGGCGGAACTGCTGCACGTCCCGGCCACGGGCCTGGGCGGGGCGGAGGGCAACTCGTGCGTCGCGTGAGGAAGGACCGCGAGAAGGCGGGGGGTATGGCGGGGCCGCGGGAGACGGGGGATGCCGCGAAGGGTACGGCTGGGGCGAGCGAGGTCGCGGGTGCGCTGGGGAGTACGACCGGTCCGCGCGAGGGGGCGCGCGCGACGGCGGGTGCGGCCGGGCCGCGCGAGGGGGCGGACGCCGGGGCGGGTGCGGCTGGTCCGCGCGAGGGGGGAGACGCCCTGGGAAGTACGGCCGTGCCGCGTGAGGCGGGAGACGCCCCGGCGGGTACCGCCGGGCCGCGTGAGGCGGGGCATGCGCCAGTGAGTGCGGCTGGGCCGCGCGAGGGCACGGGCGCGCCGAAGGGCACGGCCCTGTCGTGGGCGCTGGTCCGGGTGGTGTGGCGGGTGCTGCCCTGGCGGGTGCTGGGGGCCGCGGGCGTCCTGGGCGCGGCGATGGCCGCCGGGACCCGGCTGACCGGGCACGAACCGGACGCGATGACCGGTCTCCTGGTGCTCCGGCTGGCCGCGCTGGTCGGCGGGCTGGCGCTGGCGTTCCTGTTCGACGACCCCGCCCGCCGCACCACCGAGGCGGTCCCGGTGCGGCGGCCCGTACGGGCCGGGCTGAGACTGACGCTCGTCGCGCCCCTCGCGGCGGTGTGGTGGACGGCCGTACTGTTCCTCGTGCCCGCCGCCGCCCGGCCGCCGGCCGGCGCGGTCACGCTGGAGGCGGCCGCGATCGGCGTGACCGCCGTGGCCCTGGCGGCGGCGTCGGTACGGCTGCGGAGCGAGCCCGATCCCGGCGCGGGCGCCGCGCTCACGCTGCTCGCGCTGGCCGTGGCCGTCCTGCTGCTGCCGAGCCGCTGGAACCTACTGGTGCCGCCCGGCGACCCGAACTGGGCCGAGACGCACCGGTGGTGGGCCGGGCTGCTGGTGGCGGCGGCGCTGCTGTGCGCCGCCGGCCTGCCGGAACCCCTGCACCGCCTCCGGTACACGCCCCGGGGCCGTCGCACGCCGGGCCCCGGCATACCCCCGGCGTACGGCGCCTGAAGCCCGGCGCGCGGCGCGGCGCGTAGGGCCCGGCGCGCGGTACGGCCGTACGGCACCCGCCTCGCGGACCGCCTCACGCCGAGGCACGCGCGGTCCGCCGCCGCCACCTCGGCCGACGGCCGGGCCACCGGGCGCCGCCGTCACGGGCGCCGCCTGAGCGGGCGCCGGGAGGGTGCCGGGAGGGTGCCGGGCGGGCGATGTTTCACGGGAAACACCCGCCGTCACGCGCGCGCCGCCTCAGCCCCGCTCGCGGTGCGGCGCCCGGGGCCTGCGGCCCGGTCCTGCCGGGAGGCCACGGCCCGCCGCGGCCTCCCTGACGACGGCCTGGGGCCGCCGGGCCCGAGCCGCGCCCACCGCCTGGGTGGCGCGACACCGGCCCCGTCGCCGTGGAGCACCGCGGCCCCTTCGGTGCTCCACGGGAGCCACGGGAGCCACGGGGACCGCGGGAGCCGCCGTCACGCGAGCCTCCGAGCGTCGAAGCCCGGGCCCCGCAGGGGGACTTACGTCTCCGTGCGGTACATCAGGTCCGTCTCGTACGTCGTGAAGCCGAGGCGTTCGTAGACCGCCACCGCCGCCTTGTTGTCGGCGTCGACGTACAGCATCGCGGTCGGCAGGCCCGCAGCGGCGAGGTGGCGCAGGCCGATGATCGTGAGGGCCTTGCCGAGGCCGCCGCCCTGTGCGCCCGGGCGCACCCCGACGACGTACACCTCGCCGAGCCGTTCCTCGGCGTGGGCCTTGGTCCAGTGGAAGCCGACCAGCCGGCCCGCGCGTTCGGCGAGGAAGAAGCCGTCCGGGTCGAACCACGGCTGGGCCTTGCGGTCGTCGAGGTCCCGCTGGGTGAGGGAGCCCTGCTCGGGGTGGTGGGCGAACGCCTCGGCGTTCACCGCGAGCCACGCGGCGTCGTCCTGGCCGGGCACGAAGGTCCGTACCGTCACGCCCTCGGGCAGCGTCGGCTCGGGCAGTTCGAAGTCCGTCAACGGCCGCCGCATCTGGCGCAGTTCGCGGAACAGGGTGAGGCCGAGGACCTGCGCGAGGTGCCGGGCGGCGGAGTGCCCGCCGTGCGCCCACACCCGAAGGCGCTTGCCGGAGGCGGCCAGCAGCGCCGAGCCGAGCGCCCGGCCGTGGCCGTGGCCGCGGTGCGCCGGGTGGACGACCAGTTCGGCGGCGGGCGCCTCCACCGGGTCGGTGTCCTCCAGCTGCGCGTAGCCGACGAGTTGGCCGTCGACGCTGAGCAGCAGGTGCGACACGCCCTCGCGGGGGCCGCCGCGCAGTTGGAGCCGGCCCTGCTCGGACACCGCCTGCCGGCCGTCCTCGCGGGCCGCGGCCGCCAGCAGTTCGAGCACGGCGTCGGCCTGTTCCGGGGTCGGCTCGGAGACGGTCTCGAGCCGGCGGGCGATCGGTGCGGTGTCGTCGCTGGTCATGGTCCAGAGGGTACAGAGCGGGGGCCTTCCCCCGGCAGTGGCGGTACGGCAGGACGCACCACCACCGCCCGGGGGGAAGGCCCCCGGCCCCGACGGCCGCCCCCGGCTCCCGACCGCAGCCTTCGACGGCAGTCCCCGGCCCCCGACCGCAGCCCCCGGCCCCCGACGGCAGTCCCCGGCCCCCCGACCGCAGCCTTCGACGGCAGCCCCCCGGCCCAGGCCCCCGACCACAGCCACCCAGACCAGCCGACCGCAGCCCTCGACGGCAGCCCCCGGACCCCGGCCCCGGACCCCGGCCCCGGACCCCGGCCCCGGCCCCGCTTGGCTCAGCCGGTGCCGGTGCCGGTGCCGGTGCCGGTGGCGGTGCCGGGGCCGATGTCCGTGTCGGTGCCCGGTGTCTCCGGCGGCGGTACGGGCGCACCCGGCAGCCGTACGGTCGCCACCGTGCCGCCGCCGGGGGCCGGGGAGAGGCCGACCTCGCCGCCGGCCTGGCGGACCGTGCGGGCGACGATGGACAGGCCGAGGCCGGAGCCGGGCAGCGCGCGGGCGCTCGGGGAGCGCCAGAAGCGGTCGAAGACGTGGGGGAGTTCGTCGGCGGCGATGCCCGGCCCGTGGTCGCGGACGGTGAGGACGCCGTCGGCGAGCCGCACCTCCACCGTGCTGCCCTCGGGGCTGAACTTCACCGCGTTGTCCAGGATGTTGACGACCGCCCGTTCCATCGCGGCCGGTTCCGCGCGGACGAACCAGGGCTCCACGTCCGCCGTGATGGTCAGCTCGGGGCCGCGCAGCCGGGCCCGGCGCAGCGCGGCCTCCACGGTGTCCTGGAGCGCGATCACCTGGATGCGCTCGCCGCGCTGGCTGTCGGAGCGGGACAGTTCCTGGAGGTCGCCGATGAGCGAGGCCAGCTCGGTCATCTGGGCCTTCACCGAGGCCAGCAGCGCCTTGCGGTCGGCCTCGGGCAGCGGGCGGCCGGTCTCCTCGCTGCGGGTGAGGAGTTCGATGTTGGTGCGCAGGGAGGTGAGCGGGGTGCGCAGCTCGTGTCCGGCGTCGGCGATCAGCTGCTGCTGGAGGTCGCGGGAGGAGGCCAGGGAGGAGGTCATGGAGTTGAAGGAGCGGGACAGGCGGGCGATCTCGTCCTCGCTGTCGTCCTCCACGGGGATGCGGATGGTCAGGTCCTCGGTGCGGGCCACGTGCTCGACGGCCTCGGTGAGCCGGTCCACGGGGCGCAGCCCGGCGCGGGCCACCGCGAGGCCGGCCGCGCCGGCGCCGACGACGCCTATCCCGGAGACGAGCAGCAGGATCAGCGCCAGGTCGTTCAGGGTCCTCTGGGTGCTCTCCAGGGGGGTGGCGATGAGGAGGGCGGTGCCGGGGAAGAGGTGCGGCTCGGTGCCGAGGCCCTGGGTGACGATGAGGGGGAGCGTCAGCACCCGTACGGACGTGCCGTCGCTGGCGGTGCCGTTGCGCAGCACCTGCACCCCGTCGCGGCTGCCGCCGTTGCCGATCTCCTGGATGACCCGGCGGTCGGAGGTGGTCACCTTGACCACGCCCGCGGAGTTGGAGGAGACGCAGGCGGTGCCGTCGGCCCGTACCAGCTGGAGGTAGTAGTTGCCGCGGGTGCGCAGTTCGCTCGGGGAGCCCTGCGGGGTCTGGGTGCAGTCGCTGAGGGCGCCCACCACGTCGGAGTAGTGCTGCGGCTGCTGCGTGGCCTGCTTCAGATCCTCGTCGACCTGCGCGTACAGCCGCCCGCGGACGATGAACCAGCACGTCACCGACACCACGGCGACGCCGAACGCCACGGCGGCGGCCACCAGCAGCGCCAGGCGGGAGCGCATCGGCAGGGCGCGGTAGCGGCGTACGGCGCCCTTCACTCGGCGCCGCCCTGCCGGAGGACGTAGCCGACGCCGCGCACGGTGTGCACCAGTCGGGGTTCGCCGCCGGCCTCGGTCTTGCGCCGCAGGTACATCACGTACACGTCGAGGGAGTTGGAGGAGGGCTCGAAGTCGAAGCCCCAGACGGCCTTGAGGATCTGCTCGCGGGTGAGGACCTGGCGCGGGTGGGCCATGAACATCTCCAGGAGCGTGAACTCGGTGCGGGTCAGCTCCACCGGGCGGCCGCCGCGGGTGACCTCGCGGGTGGCGAGGTCCATGCGCAGATCGCCGAAGGCGAGCACGTCGCCCTCGTCGGCGGCGCCCGCCACGGCCGCGGCGTAGGAGCTGCGGCGCAGCAGGGCGCGGATACGGGCGAACAGCTCGTCCAGCTCGAACGGCTTGACCAGGTAGTCGTCGGCCCCGGCGTCCAGGCCGGTGACCCGGTCGCCGACCGTGTCGCGGGCGGTCAGCATCAGGATGGGGGTGGTGTCGCCGGTGCCGCGGATGCGGCGGGCGGCGGTCAGGCCGTCCATGCGGGGCATCTGGATGTCGAGGACGACCAGGTCGGGCCGGTAGGCGGCGGCCTTCTCCAGCGCGTCCGCCCCGTCGACGGCGACCTCGGTGTCGTATCCCTCGAAGGCCAGGCTGCGCTGGAGCGCTTCGCGCACCGCGGGTTCGTCGTCGACGATCAGGATGCGCTGGGTGTCACGGTCGCGGTCGCCGTCGGCGGGGCTCATCGGTGGTCGTTCCTCGGGTCGTGGGGCGGCTGGGGGGCGGTCGGTCGGTCCCTACGGGATGTCCGGTCCCTACGGGATGTCCGGTCCCGGCGGGACGCTCTTCAGGCTCGCATGTTTCCCGGCCGCCCCGTGCCCTTCAAGCCGCCATGGCCGTCAGCCGGCGCAGCGGCACCTTGTGGCGGTGCGGGCGCGCGGGCGATGTGCGCAGCCCCATCAGCTGGGGCACCTCGGCGGCCTCGGGGATGCGGTGCGCGGCGAGGACGGGGCGTTCGTCGGGGTCGGGGGCGGAGTCGGAGCCGGTGGGGTCGAGGGCGGCGGGAGCGGCGGGGACCGGAGCGGTCGCCGTGGCCAGTGCCGTGGCCGCACCGGTCGAGGCGGCGGCGCCGGTCGAGGTGGCCGCACCGGTCGAGGCGGCGGCACCCGTCGGGACGGCAGCCGTCGGGACGGTGGCCGTGGCGGCGGTGGCCGGGCCGGGGGTGCGGCCGGCCGGCAGGCCGTCCGGGAGGCAGTCGGCGAGGCCCTCCACCGGCAGGTTCGCCGGGCTGTGGAGTTCCTTGGCCACGGCCAGGGCGAGGGCGACGCCCGCAGGAACGGTCACGCCGACGGTGTCGGCCTTCTCGTGCGCGATCTGCTGGATCATGACGTACTCCTGTTCGCCGTGTGTGGTCCCCCCAGGAGATGGCCGCCTCAGCTCTGGGAGCCCGAGCGCAGCTTGGCCAGATCGGCCTTGACGGTGTTGATCGGGATGGCGAAGCCGAGGCCCACGCTGCCCGCGCTGGAGGAGTCCGAGCCGCTGGCCGAGGACGACGAGTACATCGCCGAGTTGATGCCGACGATGGCGCCGTTCATGTCGATCAGCGCGCCGCCGGAGTTGCCCGGGTTGAGGGACGCGTCGGTCTGGATCGCCTGGTAGGTGGTCGTGGAGGAGCCGGTGTCGCCGTTGAACTGCCGGCCGCCGAACTGGAACGGCCACTGGCCGCCGCCCTGCCCCTGCTCCTGGTCCTGACCCTGGCTCTCGTCGGTGGACACGGTCACGTCCCGGTGCAGCGCGGAGACGATGCCGCTGGTGACGGTGCCGGTCAGGCCCTCGGGGGAGCCGATCGCGACGACCTGGTCGCCGACCGCGACGCCGTCGCTGTTGCCGAGGGTGGCCGCCTTGAGGCCGGAGGCGCCCTCCAGCTTGATCAGGGCGAGGTCCTTGGAGCTGTCGGTGCCGACGACCTGGGCGGTGTAGGTCTTGCCGTCGCTGGTGCGCGCCTTGACCGACGAGGCGCCCGCGACGACGTGGTTGTTGGTGACGACCTCGCCGCCGCTGCTGATGACGACGCCGGAGCCGGTGGAGGTGCCGTTGGCGAGGGTGGCGGTGATCTCCACGACGCTCGGGCTGACCGCCTTGGCGATCGCGGAGATGCTGCCCCGCTGGCTGGTGGGCACCACGCTGGTCCCGGCGGAACTGGCGGCGACCGTGTCCTTGCCGGTCAGCTCCTGGAAGGCGAACGCGGTGCCGCCGCCGACGGCCGCCGCCGCGATCGCCACGGCGGCGAGCAGCGCGAGCGGCCCCTTGGCACGCTTCCGCGCAGCGGGAGCGGTGCCGCCGACCGGTGCGCCCGGCAGAAGAGCGGTGCCGCCATCGAAACCGCCACCGCCGTGACCGCCGCCGCCGTAACCGCCACCGTCGTAACCCCCGCCGTGACCACTGTGGCCGTACGCGGCCGTCGGCGCGGTGGCCGGGGGCTGCGCCGGAGGGTACGCCGGCGGGGGCGGCCACTCCGGGTCCACGGGGGTGGAGGCGTGCTGCTGCCGGTACGCGAACGGGTCCTGCCCGTCACCCTGGGGGTACTCGTACTCGCCGCTGCGGCGGATGCTCTCGGTCATGTCATTGAGAGTGACCCGGGATCATGAGAGCTTCCTGAGGCCCCCCTGAGAAGCCCGACAGAACCGCGTATGCCCGATATAAAGCCCCCCAGCGCCCCTACGGGACGGCCGGAAGAGCAGCCCCGCATGCGCGGGGACCACGCGTCGCGCCACGTGACGCGCAGGCGGGCAGTGGGACCACCCCCGCGTGCGCGGGGACCACTGCCCCGCCGACACCAACACGCAGGACCTGATGGGACCACCCCCGCATGCGCGGGGACCACGGGTGCGGGGTGCCCTCGTGCGGCCACTCGAAGGGACCACCCCCGCATGCGCAGGGACCACTTCAGCCGCTTCATCTGCACCGAGATGCGGTCGGGACCACCCCCGCATGCGCGGGGATCACTGCAAGGTCAGCATGAACGCGAGCGCTTCGGGGGGACCATCCCCGCATGCGCGGGGACCACAACCGTTTGGAGAACCTGGAGCTGTGGGTGAAGGGGCCACCCCCGCATGCACGGGGACCACGGCGCCAAGGGCCTCGACATGCCCCAGTACGCGGGACCACCCCCGCATGCGCGGGGACCACGACCTCGGCAAGCTCCTCTGGCTGGCCATCGGGGGACCACCCCCGCATGCGCGGGGACCACCGGTGGCACGTCAGCCTCCGTGTCCTCGGCGAGGGAACACCCCCGCATGCGCGGGGACCACCACCCGCTGGAACTGGGCCGAGTGGCCGCAGAGGGACCACCCCCGCATGCGCGGGGACCACGTCGGCCGGTACCGCAAGCTGATGATCGCGGAGGGACCACCCCCGCATGCGCGGGGACCACCGGGCGGTCGCGCCGGACATCCTGGACGGCGTCATGGACCACCCCCGCATGCGCGGGGACCACCGTGGGCTGAGGCCGAGTCAGCCCGGAGGAGCGGGACCACCCCCGCATGCGCGGGGACCACGTCCGGTTCAAGTCGAGCACGGTGGACGCCGAGGGACCACCCCCGCATGCGCGGGGACCACCTCACCTTTTCCAACGAGGAACTCTCGCTGCTGGGACCCCCCCCGCATGCGCGGGGACCACCCGGCGAGCAGTCGACCGAACAGGCCCTCGGGGGGACCACCCCCGCATGCGCGGGGATCACAGGAGCTGACCTGCGGTTATGTTATGCGGAGAGGTCGATTTTACCCGCTTTACCAAGACGCCGGCCCATATCCGCACCGCCTTCCGTTACCTCGGCGCACCCACCACCCGAAGCCGTTCCGCCCATCTCAGAAGAACTAACCGTGCCCGAAACAACCCCTACACGCACCCCCACACACCCCCCGCCCCGGCGGGATCAAGCGCACCCGCAAGACCTCCGCACCACCAGCCGCGACGGAAACACCTTCAGGCGTTCGCGCCGCGAGCCCGCGATGCGTAGGCCGTCGTCCAGGACGAGGTCCACCGCGGAGCGGGCCATCGCGGAGCGGTCGGAGGCGACCGTCGTCAGCGGCGGGTCCGCCAGTGCCGCCTCCTTGATGTCGTCGAACCCGGCCACCGCCAGCTCGCCCGGCACGTCGATGCGCAGCTCGCGCGCGGCCCGCAGCAGGCCGATCGCCTGGTCGTCGGTGGAGCAGAAGATCGCCGGCGGCCGGTGCGGCCCGGCCAGGACCTCCAGGCCCACCCGGTAGGCGTCGTAGCGGTTGTACGGGGCCTCGAACAGCCGGCCCTCGGTCGGCAGCCCGGCCTCGGCCATCGCGCGCCGCCAGCCTTCGACGTGGTCGGAGACCGGGTCGCCCACCGCGGGGGTGTCGGCGGTGCCGCCCATGCAGGCGACGTACTCGTAGCCGTGCTCCAGCAGGTGCCGTACGGCCAGCTGCGCGCCGCCGAGGTCGTCGGTGACGACGGCCACGTCGTCGATCGCCTCGGGCCGCTCGTGCAGCAGCACCACCCGCGCGTCCCAGGCGTCGATCTCCGCGGCGGCCAGGTCGTTGAGCGCGTGCGAGACGAGGATGAGCCCGGAGACGCGCATCCCGAGGAACGCGCGCAGATAGTGGACCTCGCGCTCGCCGACGTAGTCGGAGTTGCCGACGAGAACCATCTTGCCGCGCTCGGCGGCGGCCCACTCGACCGCGTGCGCCATCTCCCCGAAGAAGGGCTGGCGGGCGTCCGGGACGATCAGGCCTATGAGGTCGGTGCGCCGCGAGGCCATCGCCTGCGCCACCCGGTCGGGCCGGTACCCCAGTTCCTTGATCGCGGCGAGGACGCGCTCGCGCGTGGCCGGGGCGACCGGCCGGGGTCCGTTGTTGATGACGTAGCTGACCACGGCGGTGGAAGTCCCCGCCAGTCTCGCCACGTCGTCCCGAGTCACCTTTGCCACGCGCGGAGTCTACGCGGATGGACCCGCTTGCGGGCAGGGCGTATCACGCCTTGGATGTGCGGCCGCAACCGCCCTGCCGTGCGCCCGTCACGCCTCCGCGGCGACCTCCGTACGCGCCGCGCCCGCCGGGCCGGCCGCGGACTCGTCCGCCTCGCCCCGGTTCGCGCCGTCCGTGCCGCCTGCGCCGCCTGCGCCGCCCGCGCCGCCCGTCCCGTCCGCGCGGCCCGCCTTCGGCTTGGCCTTGCCCTTTGCCTCGTCCGCCGCCCGGTCGGCCTTCTCCGGGGTGACGAACCGGTAGCCGACGTTGCGGACCGTGCCGATCAGCGACTCGTGCTCGGGGCCGAGCTTGGCGCGCAGCCGCCGCACGTGCACGTCCACCGTGCGGGTGCCGCCGAAGTAGTCGTAGCCCCACACCTCCTGGAGGAGCTGGGCGCGGGTGAAGACGCGGCCCGGGTGCTGCGCGAGGTACTTCAGCAGCTCGAACTCCTTGAAGGTGAGGTCCAGCACCCGGCCCTTGAGCTTGGCGCTGTAGGTCGCCTCGTCCACGGACAGGTCGCCGTTGCGGATCTCCATGGGGGAGTCGTCGCCGCCGATGTGCTGGCGGCCCATCGCCAGCCGCAGCCGGGCCTCCACCTCGGCGGGGCCGGCCGTGTCCAGCAGCACGTCGTCGATGCCCCAGTCGGCGGTGACGGCCGCGAGACCGCCCTCCGTCACGACCAGGATCAGCGGACAGCCCGGCCCGGTGGAGCGCAGCAGCTGACACAGGCTGCGCACCTGCGGCAGGTCGCGCCGCCCGTCGATCAGGATCACGTCGGCGCCCGGCGTGTCGACGAGCGCGGGGCCCTCGGCGGGGGCCACGCGTACGTTGTGGAGCAGCAGACCGAGGGCGGGAAGCACCTCCGTCGACGGCTGCAGGGCGTTGGTCAGCAGCAGCAGAGAACTCATCGCGTCCCACCTGCCCGGGTCACGCGTTCTTCGTGCACGGTTCGCTCGTCCATGGCGTTCGGTTCCTCCTCGGGTCCCTGCGAGGACGTCTGCGGCACTCATCGTCGCTTCGTCGTGGTGCGGGTCCCGCGCCCCTGGGACCCGCCGCGGATCCCGGGAATCCCGGAGGAACCCCAAGAGCCACCGCGCCTCAGGAACGCCGTACACCTGCGGTTTCCCGCGTCGTATACAACGCTTCCCGAAAGCACAAAAGGACCCGGGGGCTTCGCTGCCCGAGTCCTCTTCCCAGCAGAATAGCCGACATGAGCGGGGATTCGGCAGGTCATGTGGCGCGTTCAACGGCGGCGCCGGGGTCCGGGGCGGCGGCGCGGACACGTGTCAGGAGGTTTCTGCGCACCGCCGACGGGGTGGCGGTCGACGCCCTCTACGAGCCCGGGGCGGCCGGGCGAGGGGTGGCCGCGGGACATCCCGGCGACCCCTCGGGGACATCTGACGTCGATCACGTGTTCGTGATCGCACACGGTTTCACGGGCGATCTGGACCGGCCGCACGTACGCCGGGCGGCGCGGGCCTTCGCCCGGCACGGGGCCGTGGTGACCTTCTCCTTCCGCGGCCACGGGGCCTCCGGGGGCCGCTCCACGGTCGGCGACCGGGAGGTGCTGGACCTGGCGGCGGCGGTGGCGTGGGCGCGCGGCTTCGGGCACTCGCGCGTGACGACCGTCGGCTTCTCCATGGGCGGCTCGGTGGTCCTGCGGCACGCGGCGCTGTACGGCGGCCCCGGCGGCGAGGCGGGCACGGCGGGCGGGGCGCTGTACGGCGGCCCCGGCCGCGAGGCGGGCAGGGCCGGGAAAGCGGCGACGGACGCCACGGACGCCACGGACGCGACGGACGCCACGGACGCGGCGGACGCGGCGGGGCGCGCGGAGGCGCGCGAGGGCGCTTCGGCGACGGAGGCGGCGCGGGCGGGGGCGCGCGAGGAGGCCGCCGGGAGCCCCGGCGCCGACGCGCGGACGGACGCCGTGATCTCGGTGAGCGCGCCGGCCCGCTGGTACTACCGCGGCACCGCCCCCATGCGCCGCCTGCACTGGCTCGTCATGCGCCCCACCGGCCGCCTGGTCGGCCGCTGGGGCCTGCGCACCCGCATCCACCACCGCGAGTGGGACCCGGTCCCGCTGTCCCCGGTGGCGGCGGCCGCGCGGATCGCGCCCGTGCCGCTGCTGATCGTGCACGGCGACCGGGACGCCTACTTCCCGCTCGACCACCCGCGCATGCTGGCCGCGGCCGCCGGTGACCACGGCGAACTGTGGCTGGAGCCCGGCATGGGCCACGCCGAGACCGCCGCCCCCGACCCCCTCCTGGACCGGATGGCGCGCTGGGCGATCGCACAGGCGGGCTAAACAGGGCCTAGCCTGATCCCTGTCCATGGCCGGTTCACCACCGGACGACCGACGACTTTCGAGGAACGGGATGGCAAAGGTCACGGTGCGCTACTGGGCGGCGGCGAAGGCCGCGGCCCAGGTCGCCGAGGAGCCGTTCGAGGCGGAGACGCTCGCCGAGGCGCTCGACGCCGTGCGCGAGCGGCACCCGGGCGAGCTCGCGCGCGTCCTGCTGCGCTGCTCGTTCATCGTCGACGGCGACCCGGTGGGAACGCGCGGGCATGAGACCGTACGGCTGATCGAGGGCGGCACGGTCGAGGTGCTCCCGCCGTTCGCAGGAGGGTGAGCATGACCGACCGGCCGTATGAGACGCCGCAGGAGGGCGCGTACGGGACGGGCCCCCACGAGGGGTACGACCCGTACGCACAGCAGTACCAGCAGCAGTACCCGCAGGGACAGCAGCACGTTCAGCAGTACCCCCAGGGACAGCACCCGCAGGCGCACGCTCAGCAGCAGCATCCGCAGGCGCACGCGCAGCAGTACCCGCAGAACCACTCCCAGCAGTACCCCCAGCAGCAGCCGCCCCAGGCACCGCAGCACCCCCAGCAGCACCCCCAGGGGCACTCCCAGGCGTGGCCCGGGCAGCAGCAGGCGTACGGCGACCCGCACGCCGACGACCTCCAGTACACGCAGGAGTGGCAGGGGCAGACCTGGGAGACCCAGACCTACAGCCGCATCGACGCCACGGCGGAACCGGCGGCCCCCACGGCCTACATGGCCCCGCTGAACCACCTGGACCACCTGGACCACCTGGACCACCAGACCCCCGCCGCAGCGCCCGCGCCCGCCCCCGCGCAACCGCAGACAGCCCAGCCCCAGCCAGCCCAGCCCCAGACGGCCCGCCCGCAGCCCACGGCAGCCTCCATGGCTCCCGCAGCCCCCACGGCCCCCGCCGGCAACTCCGGCGACGGCTCCGAGCCCGGCTACGGTCCCGCCACCCTCGGCGGCAACGCCCGCGTCACCGACGCGCAGCGGGCCCGCGCCGAGGGCCGCTCGCCGATCATCGAGCCGGGCATGCAGCCCGCCGCGCTCACCGCGCTGCTGGGGCTGCTGCTGGCCGGTGCGGCGCAGGTCGGCACGTACGCGCTGCTCGTCCCGCTGGTGCTGCTGCAGGCCGTGACGGCCGCGGGCTGGTTCCGGCTGAACGGCATGTGGCCGGCCCGGCAGGGCATCGCCCTCGGCTTCGCGGGCGCGCTCGTCTGCGACGCGGCGGTGCTCGGGACGGGCCGCGACCACGCGCCCGCGGCGATCCTCGGCACCCTCGGCGTCTGGGTGCTGCTCTCCCTGGTCCTCCAGCTGCGCTCGCACGCCGACCCGGACGAGCGGATGTACGGCCTGATGGCGACCGTCGCGGCGGCGGCGCTGGCGATCCTCGCGACCGGCTACCTCGCGGGCGGCGCGGACGCGGTCACGGTCGGCGCGGCCTCGGCCGCGGTGGCCGTCCTGGCCCGCGCCCTGCCGCTGCCGACGGCGGCCTCGGTGGTCGTCGCCCTGCTCGCGGCGGCGGGAGCGGGCATCGCGGTGGGCGGCGTGACGGACCTGGGGTCGAAGGGCGCGGTGCTCGGCGCGGGCGCGGCGGTGTGCGCGCTGATCGGCCACCGCGCGGCGAGCTACGACTACCCCTCCCGCTTCGTCCACTTCACCGCCGGCGTCGCCCTGCCCCTGACGGCCGCGGCCCCGGTGGTGTGGGTGCTGGGCCGGGCCATCGGATGACGCGGGTCACTGCCACGGGTCATCGGCGGTGACTGCCGCAGGTCGTCGCCGGTGACCGCCGCAGGTCGTCGCCGGTGGCTGTCACAGGCCATCGCCGGTGACTGTCACAGGTGATCGACAATTCTCCGGCCGGGTTGACGGCCGGGGCTAGGCTCGCGGCGGGCGGCCGGCCGGTCGCCGGGGACCCAGAGTGGGGGAACACCGGATGCGCGCGCTGCGAGTCCTTCTGATCGTCGTCGTGATCCTGGGAGTGCTGTTCGTCGTGGTCGACCGGGTCGCGGTGTACTTCGCGGAGGACCAGGCGGCGGACAAGCTCAGGACCACGCAGAACCTGGCCGAGACCCCCGACGTGTCCATCAAGGGCTTCCCCTTCCTCACCCAGGTGGCGAGCGGCGAGCTGGACGACGTCGAGGTCGGCATCAAGCACTACGAGGCGGACACCGGCAAGGACGGCCAGAAGATCCGCATCGACGATCTGAAGGCCGACATGCGGGACGTGACGTTCTCCGGCGACTACAGCTCGGCCACCGCCGCCAGCGCCACCGGCACAGCGACCATCTCCTACAGCGAGCTGCTGAAGACGGCCAAGTCGGAGCCGACGCAGCTCCTGCCCGGGGTGACCACGCAGGTGATCGGCCTGTCGAACGGCGGCAACGGCAAGATCAAGGTGGCCCTCAAGGTCTCGGTGCTGCCCCAGCCGGTCTACGTGCTCAGTTCGGTGGCCGTCCAGGGCAACAAGATGAAGGTGACGGCCGACGGCCTGCCCAAGTTCGGCGGTCTGAGCCTGGCCGAGGACCGGGTCCGCTCGATCACCGACTTCCAGCAGGCCATCGACCAGCTGCCCGGCGGCATCCAGCTGGACTCGGTGCGGGCGGCGGCGGACGGCGTCGAGATCGCGGTGAAGGGTTCGAACGTCAAACTGGCCGGGTAGGAGCCCCGCGGTTGTCCGACAGGCGAGACGCCCTCGTCCGCACGGCAGATGCGCACCCCCTCACCGGGGCCGAGCAGCGGCGGGGGCGACCACGGCACACCCCCGCACCCGGCCCCGATCCCAGCATCCGGACGATCCCGTCTCATCATGCGACACGCCGGTGACATGGCCGCCTGTCCCTCCCTACGATCGTCATCATGAAGCGACAGGCGGATCTCACGAAGCGGCGGGCAGTGGACCTGTGCCGCGTTGCCGCCATGCTCTGTCGCTCCTTCTGAGCGGGGGCTCCGCCTCCGTATCCCCGCCGGCCCCGCCGCCCGATCCGGGGCCGTCCGCGCGCCACGCACACCGACGCCGGTCCGTGCCCCCGCGCGCGCCCCTCGCACTCGCACGCCCCGCCGTAACTGCCCCGGAGGAGATAGAGCATGAGCCGCAGCGACGTACTGGTCGACGCCGACTGGGTCCAGGAGCACCTGGACGACCCGAGCATCGCCATCGTCGAGGTGGACGAGGACACGTCCGCGTACGACAAGAACCACATCAAGAACGCCATCCGCATCGACTGGACCAAGGACCTCCAGGACCCGGTCCGCCGCGACTTCGTCGACCAGGCCGGCTTCGAGAAGCTGCTGTCGGAGAAGGGCATCGCCAACGACCACACCGTGGTCCTGTACGGCGGCAACAACAACTGGTTCGCGTCCTACGCCTACTGGTACTTCAAGCTGTACGGCCACGAGAACGTCAAGCTCCTCGACGGCGGCCGCAAGAAGTGGGAGCTGGACGCCCGCGAGCTGGTCGACGGCACGGACGTGCCCGAGCGCCCGAAGACCGAGTACAAGGCCAAGCCGCAGGACACCTCGATCCGCGCCTTCCGCGACGACGTGGTCAAGGCCATCGGCGTGCAGAACCTGGTCGACGTCCGCTCGCCCGACGAGTTCTCCGGCAAGCTGCTCGCCCCGGCCCACCTGCCGCAGGAGCAGTCGCAGCGCCCGGGCCACGTCCCGTCCGCCGCGAACATCCCGTGGTCGAAGAACGCCAACGACGACGGCACCTTCAAGTCGGACGAGGAGCTGAAGAAGCTCTACGCCGAGGAGAACGTCGACCTGGCCAAGGACACCATCGCCTACTGCCGCATCGGTGAGCGCTCCGCGCTGACCTGGTTCGTGCTGCACGAGCTGCTCGGCGTGCCGAACGTCAAGAACTACGACGGCTCCTGGACCGAGTACGGCTCCCTCGTGGGCGTGCCGATCGAGCTGGGTTCCGGCAAGTAGTCCCCCGACCCGACCGACCCCCAAGACCCCTCAACAGGAGTACGACATGTGCGGAGCGAAGGCCGGCGGCCCCGACGCCTCGACGATCAAGCCCGGTGAGACGACGATCCAGGGCCAGGTGACCCGCGACGGCGAGCCCGTGACGGGCTACGTCCGCCTGCTGGACTCGACCGGCGAGTTCACCGCGGAGGTCCCCACCTCCGCCACCGGCCAGTTCCGGTTCTACGCGGCCGAGGGCACCTGGACCGTCCGGGCCCTGGTCCCCGGCGGCACCGCCGACCGCACGGTCGTGGCCCAGAAGGGCGGCCTCGCGGAGGTCGCGATCGCGGTCTGAGATCGCGGGTCCGGACCGTGGTCCAAGACCCCGGTCCACCGCACTGAGCGCGGAAGGGCCGCACCCCTCGGGTTGGACGCCTGGGGTGCGGCCCTTCGGCATGCCCGCCCGGCGGACACCGCCCTACTCTGGAGTCATGTACGCACGTCGGCGGCATCAGTACTTCGCCATGATGGGCATCTGCATCACGCTGTTCGTCCTGGCCTGGGGCGTGGTGCGCATCTGGTCGGTGCCCGCGGCGGTCGGCATGTGCCTGTTCGCCATGGTGATCCCGCCGGTGGCCGCCATCGTCGCCAACCGCCGAGGCCCCGACGACCGCTGGTGGGACGACCCGTCCGGCGACCCGAAGTCCGACGAGTGGTGGGACGAGCTGGACGGCAAGAAACGCCACTGACGCGGGCGCCCGCTCAGTAGACGAGCGCCTGCGTCTCCTCGCCGAGCGCCTCCTGCACGAAGACCTGCGCCCCCGCGATCCGCACGCCCTCCAGGACGTCCTGCTCCGTGATGTCGCGCCGGGCCGCGCACTGCGTGCACAGGGTGACGCGGCCGGCCGCGAGGATCGAGTCGATCAGCTCGGGCAGCGGCGCCGCGTGCGGCAGCTCGAACTCGGCGGCGCGGCCCGGCAGCGCGAACCAGGACGACTCCCCGGTCAGCCACAGCGACACGTCCACGCCGCTGGCCACGGCCACCGCCGCGACCGTGAACGCCTGCGAGCACCGCTCGGGCGCGTCCGCCCCCGCCGTCACCTTGATCACGAGCTTCTTCGCCATGCCGGAAGCGTAGCCGCCACCACGGCGGCCAGGAGACTCGCGAGGCAGAGGAGGGTAAGCAGGCCGGACCAGAAGGCGTCGTCACGGCGGTGCCGGCCGCCGCGCCGGTGACTTCGGCGGCGCGGGTGCGGAGTGCCGCGCGTCACCCGTCGTGCTCCTGCCGCCGGTGGCGGCGCAGCAGGACGTTCGCGTCCGTCTCCGCGCTGGCGTCTCCCTCCGCGCGGGCGATGTGCCGCTCCGCGTCCAGCGCCTCGCAGACCGCGCAGCCGCGTACGGGCAGCGGCGGGCGGGTCGTGTCCTCCGGGACGGTGGCGCCCGCCCGGGCCGCCCGGGTGCGGTCGTTGGCCGCGCGGACGCCCGCGGTGAGGCGTTCCTCGGGCGTCGCGGGCCGCAGCGCCGAGGGGTCGGCCTGCCACTCACGGCCGCCGCCGACGGGCCGCAGCATGGCGTAGGGACCTGAGCGGTCCCGGTACTCGCCTACCGCGGCGCGCGCCGGGTCGTAGAGGAGTGCTCCGGGCTCGAAGGATGCTGCGGACTCCGCCCTCATGGTTTCGCTCCATTCATCCAACTTCTATACAGATTGCGACACTTGCACTACTCTGCGTGGTGTGGGCTGTATCGAGGATGGCCCAGGTACGGGGGCGGCACACCGTTGACGAGCGGTTCTTCGTCGCCCGGGAGCGTTAGTTCCACAAATTCCACAGCGCTGGCGTGGAGGGGACGGAGGGTGCGATGCCGCCGAGGCGGGTGATCACGGGCCGGAGCCAGGAACCGAGGCAGCGGTTCGCGGAGGAGCTGCGGTTACTGCGGGCGGCGAAGGCGGATTCGCTGCGCGAGCTGGGCGACAAGGTCGGCTGGGACTGGTCCCTGTTCGGCAAGATGGAGAACGGCCACACGCTGGGCAGCCCCGAGGTGGTCCAGGCGCTCGACCAGTACTACGGGACGCCGGGCCTGCTGCTGGCCCTGTGGGAGCTGGCGATGGCCGACCCGACGCAGTTCAAGGAGCGGTACCGGCGGTACATGGTGCTGGAGGCCGGGGCCGTGAGCATGTGGCAGTACGCGCCGAGTCTGCTTCCGGGTCTGCTGCAAACTCCGGAATATGCGCGTGAGCTGCTCATGGAAGGCGGGCTCAAAGGAGACGAGCTGGAAGCACAGGTCGAGGCGCGAGTGGGGAGGCGTGAGGCGCTACTCAGAGACGATCCGCCCCAGTTCCGCGCCATCATCTCCGAGGCTGTGCTGCGCAGCCCACTCGAGGAACCCGATGAGTGGCAGGCGCAGCTTGAGCACCTGGACATGATGGGGCATCGCCTCAACATCACCATTCAGGTGCTGCCGTCGTCCGCCGGCCTGCACGCCCTGTCGAACACTGACACCATGCTGCTCCGAGGCGCGGACGGCCAGACCGTGGCCTGGATCGAGACCGGCTACTCAGGTGAATTGGTCCAGGAATCAGCAGCCGTCGAACGTCTACAGCTCCGATACGATCGGGTACGCGATGCGGCCCTAACTCCGGACCTGTCGCGGCAGTTCATCGAACGGATGCTGGAGGAAGCGCCATGCGAGCCATTGACCTGAGCACAGTGACGTGGCGCAAGAGCAGCTACAGCAATCAGGACGGCGGCAACTGCATCGAGGTCTCCGACGACCTTCTGAACACCGCTGAGTGGCGCAAGAGCAGCTACAGCAACCAGGACGGCGGGCAGTGCCTGGAGGTCGCCGACAACCTCCCCTCCGTCGTCCCCGTCAGGGACAGCAAGGACCCCGCCCGCGGAGCGCTCCTCTTCCACGCCGGGGTGTGGAACCGGTTCGTGAGCGGAGTGAAGGACGGCGGCCTGCGGGGCTGACCCCGCACAGCGCACCTCATAGAGAGGGCCGGAGCCCGGCCGACTAAGCTGGGCACCGGCCCTCTGTGTACGCACGTACCGCACCGCGCTCGACAAGGAGCAACCGTGGAGATCTTCTTCGAAACCCTGCTGGTCCTGGTCTGCGTCGGCGTCCTCGCCTTCGCCTACCTGACCGTGAAGAAGCTGTACCAGGGCCAGCGCTGACCCCGAACAGGAACCGCCGCTCATGATCGAGATCCCGTCCGACCTCCACAAGGACCTGGTCCCCCTCGCCTTCCTGCTGGGCGACTGGGCCGGCGCCGGTGTGCACGACTTCCCGGGCTCCGAGAAGTGCAACTTCGGCCAGGAAGTCACCTTCTCCCACGACGGCCGGGACTTCCTGGAGTACCACTCCCGTACCTGGGTGCTGGACAACGACGGCAACAAGGTGCGCCCGCTGGAGACCGAGTCCGGCTTCTGGCGGATCGGCGCGGACCGCAAGGTCGAGGTGACGATGACCCGCGACGACGGCGTCATCGAGATCTGGTACGGCGAGATGGCCGACAAGAAGCCGCAGATCGACCTGGTCACCGACGCCGTCGCGCGCACCGCCGACTCCGCCCCCTACTCCGGCGGCAAGCGGCTGTACGGCTACGTCAAGAGCGACCTCATGTGGGTCGGCGAGAAGCAGACCCCCGAGGTCGAGCTGCGCCCCTACATGTCCGCGCACCTCAAGAAGGTCGTCACCCCCGAGGAGGTCGAGCGCTGGGCCAAGGCCCTCCCGGACGACCTGCCGGACGACGGCATCGCCTTCTTCAAGTAGCCGCCGCAAGGAGCCGCTGTCCGAACAGTCGCCGTTCGAGTGGTCGCTCTTCGCGTACTCGCCCTCCGGTGGTCCTAGACTCTGGGGTGTGGTGAGCACCGACTGGAAGAGCGACCTCAGGCAGCGCGGCTACCGGCTGACGCCGCAGCGGCAACTCGTGCTCGAAGCGGTGGACACCCTGGAGCACGCGACCCCCGACGACATCCTCGGCGAGGTGCGCAAGACCGCCTCGGGGGTCAACATCTCCACGGTGTACCGGACCCTGGAGCTGCTGGAGGAACTGGGCCTGGTCAGCCACGCCCACCTCGGCCACGGCGCCCCCACCTACCACCTCGCCGACCGCCACCACCACCTGCACCTGGTCTGCCGCGACTGCGAGAACGTCATCGAGGCCGACGTCGAGGTGGCCGCCGAGTTCACCGCCAAGCTGCGCGAGCAGTTCGGGTTCGACACCGACATGAAGCACTTCGCGATCTTCGGCCGGTGCGAGGACTGCACGCTGAAGAGTTCAACTACCACGTCGTAGGCTGGCCGTATGAAGAGCCCCCTGCTGTCGCTGCCCGGAGCCGTCGCCGCCGAGGGCGTGGACGAAGGCGTCGCCGCCCACTACGGCGACCTGTTCCGCGAGCAGCGCGCCCTCGCGGACGGCACCGGCTTCGTCGACCTGTCCCACCGAGGCGTCGTCACCGTCTCCGGCGAGGACCGGCTCGGCTGGCTGCACCTGCTGCTCACCCAGCACGTCAGCGAGCTGCCCGCCGGCCAGGCCACCGAGGCGCTGATCCTGTCCGCGCACGGCCACATCGAGCACGCGCTCTACCTCGTGGACGACGGCGAGACGGTCTGGGCGCACGTGGAGCCCGGCACCCAGGAAGCGCTGATCGCCTACCTGGAGTCGATGAAGTTCTTCTACCGGGTCGAGGTCGCCGACCGCACCGCCGACACCGCCGTCGTGCACCTGCCGGCCGGCTCCATCGCCGAGGTCCCGGACGGCGTCGTCGTACGGGAGACCGCGCACGGCCGCGACCTGTTCCTGCCCCGCGAGGACCTGGAGACGTACGCCGAGAAGACCGGCCCGCCCGCCGGGATCCTCGCCCACGAGGCCCTGCGCGTCGAGCAGCACCGGCCCCGCCTCGGCTTCGAGACCGACCACCGCACCATCCCGCACGAACTGGGCTGGATCGGCGCCGCCGTGCACCTCCAGAAGGGCTGCTACCGCGGCCAGGAGACCGTCGCCCGGGTGCAGAACCTCGGCAAGCCGCCGCGCCGCCTGGTCTTCCTGCACCTCGACGGCAGCGACGTGCACCTGCCGCCGCACGGCACGGAGATCCGCCTCGCCGACGAGGGCCCCGACGGCCGCAAGGTCGGCGTGATCACCACCTCGGTGCGCCACTACGAGCTGGGCCCGGTCGCCCTCGCCGTGATCAAGCGGAACGTCCCCGTGGACGCCCGGCTGACGGCCGGGGACACGGCGGCGGCCCAGGAGACCGTCGTAGAGCCGTAGGACTCACGCGTGCGTACGGCCCGGCGCTTCTTTTCCCGAAGGGCCGGGCCGTACGGCGCTCACATCTCCAGAAGCACGGTGAACGGGCCGTCGTTCGTCAGCGACACCCGCATCTGTGCCCCGAACCGGCCCGTCGCCACCGTCGCGCCGAGCGCCCGCAACTGCGCGACCACCTCCTCGACGAGCGGCTCGGCGACCTCGCCGGGCGCCGCCGCGTTCCAGGTGGGACGGCGGCCCT
The DNA here is from genome assembly GCF_019890635.1 of Streptomyces sennicomposti. Classification (GTDB taxonomy): domain Bacteria; phylum Actinomycetota; class Actinomycetes; order Streptomycetales; family Streptomycetaceae; genus Streptomyces; species Streptomyces sennicomposti. The sequence continues at coordinate 60,328 of NZ_JAIOAB010000018.1, read as the reverse complement.
TGCGGGCGTCGCCGTACAGCGTGAACTGGCTGATCACCAGCAGCGGGGCGTCCACGTCGCTGCACGAGCGCTCCTCGCTCAGCATCCGGATCGACCACAGCTTGCGGGCGAGCTGCGCCGCCTTCTCCTCGGTGTCCTCGTGGGTGACCCCGACCAGGACGCACAGCCCCTCGCCCTCGATCGCCCCCACCGTCTCGCCGTCCACGACGACGCTCGCGCCGTCCACCCTCTGCACCACTGCACGCATGCCGACCATGATGCCGCGCGACCGGACGCGCTCCCCCGGCGGGCCGGTGCGTCCATATCGTGCTTCTTTCTGATCCGTAACCCCCCATCTGGGGGTGATCGGGCGCACTCGTTCACATACGGGCCACTTGGGGTGGCACGATGCTTCCGTACGCGCCGGTCGAGGGGACGGGTTGAGGCTCATGAGCACATCGAGTACCGAGCAGCAGGCGCAGCCCGGAGCGCTCTCGCCGCTCCGCGCGGCGGTCGCGGAGGCCCACCGGCCGCCGGTGCAGCGCACCGACAGCCCGCCGCTGCCGTCGGAACCGACAGCCGCCGGGACGGCCCCGCTCGCGGAGGCGGCACCGGCCTCGGAACCGCTGCCGGACGCCGGTCCGGCCGAGCCCGGACTCACCGCGTCCAGCCTGCCCGAGCTGCGCGCCCTGCGCCGGCGGGCCCAGCGCGACGAGGCCGATCTCAGTTACGTGCGGCGGCTGCTCCAGGGGCGGATCGACATCCTGCGCGCGGAGCTGGCCCGGCGCGGTGCGCAGGCCGGCAGCGGCGCGGCGACCGCCTCCGGGACCGGGAGCGGGGCCGGCGGCGGGACCGGGGACGAACCGGAGGGCGGGGCCGGGTCCGGGGCGGCCGGGGCGGGGCTCACCTCCGTCGTGCACGCCGGTCAGGGACCCGTCGTGGACCGGCTCGCGGAGATCCTGAAGGACGCGCCCGCCCGGCAGCGTTCCTCCGCCCGGCACGTCACCCTCGGCACCCCGCAGAGCGAGGAGGTGCGGCGGCTGGCCGCCGAGATGCTCGGCGAGGTCGAGCTGTCCGACCTGGACGCCCGCACCGATCTCGAACTCCGGGCGGCCATGGGCCGGTTGGTGCGGTACGAGCAGCAGGTGTCCCGGCGCAGGCAGCGGCTCCAGCGCACGGCGGACGACTGCAGCGCGGAGATCGCCCGCCGCTACCGCGACGGCGAGGCCCAGGTGGACGACCTGCTGACCTGAACCGGCGGGAGCCGCAGCCCGACGACGGCACGCGGCGGTCCGGGCGGCGGGGCCGGGCGGCGGGGCCGGGCGGCGGGGCCGGGGAAAAGCCCGCGACACCCCCGCCCGCCTCCGCCTACCGTCGGGGCCATGACTGGCGCCCGCCCCCGCATCGACGTACGCCCCATCACCGAGACCGAGATCCCCGACTGGATCCGCGCGCTGAACACCGGCTTCCTGCGGTCCCCGGCCGTCGCCGAGACCGAGATCGCCGACCGCACGTCCTACCTGGTGCCCGAGCGCACCCTCGGCGCGTTCGACGACGGCCGCTGTGTGGCGACGTTCCGCTCCGTCGCGCAGGAGCTGACCGTCGTCGGGGGCGCGACCGTCCCCACCGACGCCGTCACCAACGTCTCCGTCACCGCCACCCACCGCCGCCGCGGCCTGCTGACCCGGATGATGGGCCAGGACCTGGCCGCGGCGAAGGAACGCGGCGACGTCGCCGCCACCCTGATCTCCGCCGAGTACCCGATCTACGGCCGTTTCGGCTTCGGCCCCGCCACCTGGGCCACCGAGTGGACGGTGGACCTCACCCGGGCCGGTCTCGATCCGCGCCGCCCGGACCCCGAGGACGGCGGCCGGATCGACCTCGTGGACGGCGACGACGTGCGCAAGCTCGGCCCCGAGCTGTTCGAGCGGCTGCGCCGCCTCCAGCCCGGCGCGGTCGACAGGACCGACCGGTGGTGGCAGGTCAACACCGGGGCGGTGCGCCTGGACCGGCAGCAGTGGACCGAGCCCTTCCACGCCGTCCACCGCGCGGCGGACGGCACGGTCGACGGCCTGGTGACGTACGCGTGCGACGACACCTGGGGCGACGCCAAGCAGCCGTTGAACACGGCCACCGTGCGGGACCTGATCGCGGTGACCCCGGCCGCCGAGCGCGCCCTGTGGCGGTACGTGTGCTCGATCGACTGGGTGGTGCGGGTCAAGAGCGGCTGGCGCGCGCCCGACGACGTGCTCCCGCTGCTCCTGCCGGACCCGCGCGCGGCCGTGATCACCACGCAGGCGGACTGGCTGTGGGTGCGCGTCCTCGACGTGGTGAAGGCCCTGGAAGCGCGCACCTACGACACGGAGGGCGCGCTGGTGCTGGAGGTCGTGGACCGGGCCGGGCCGGCCGGCGGCCGGTGGCGGCTGGAGGCGTCGGCGGCCGGGGCGTCCTGCACGCCGACGACCGTAAGCGCCGATCTGACGCTGGACGTGGCGGAGTTGGCGCCGCTGTGGCTCGGCGACGAGTCGGCGGTGCGGCTCGCGGCGCTCGGCCGGGTCCGGGAAGAACGAGCGGGCGCCGCCCGTGTGGCCGACGCCCTGCTGCGTACGTCCAGGCGGCCGTGGTGCCCGGACATCTTCTGAACGCTCCTTCCGGCCTTCGGCGGTGACAGGGATGACGCATCCGTAGCGTGCTGCCGCAGCGGTGGTGCCGGTACGGCGAGTGGTGCTGTTCTGTTGTGGCGGTGCGTGGTGACGGTCTTCGGTTGTGGCTGTGCCCGCTGTTCGGTTGTCGGTGTTCGGTTGTGGCTGTGCCCGCTGTTCGGTTGTGGCTGTGCCGGTCGTGTCGGCGGTGCGGGTCGTGCTGTCGCGGACCGGGTTCCCGGCTCCCCTCCAGGAGAGGAACCTGGTCCTGCGGCGTCTCGTCTGTCACCCTGGTGGCCAACCGGTGAAGGTCTGAACCATGTCGTCCAAGTTGGCTACCAACTTCCTTCTTTCTTATCTCCACTTGGGCGGGCCGCATAACCACCTTGTGGCGAACTTCCGTAAGATGGCGGGAAGTTGTTCCCTGCCGTGTCCCCGCTCGCCCGCTTCCTCGGTGAACCGCCCCGCGGGCCGTGACCCGGGGGCCGGAACCGGCCAAGGTCACCGCACCGACCCGGCGAACAGGGTCAGCAGCACCACCGCCCCGGCGAAGCCCACGGCCGGGTTGCGGGCCTTGACGCCGACGGAGAGCAGCAGCAGTCCGACGAAGCCCCACGTGCCGTACTTCCACTGGACGATCTGCTCAAGGCCGGCGGCGGAGAGGGCGGACAGAAGAGCGGGAGCGAGCACGGGTTTCCCCCTTCGGATGTGCGTGGGCGGAACGGGACGGAGCACTTGGCGAGCGAGGGGATGAAATCCCCGCCAACTGAACCGAGTTGGCGACCAACTCTAGGGAAGTTGTCCCCACTTGGCGGCCAGTCCTAAACAACTCCCAAACAACTGCCGTGAGATGGATCAAAGTTGTAGCGTTTTGGTCGTGACCCAGGAGAACGCGCAGGAGACCGCGCAGGAGCACACGGCGGTGAACGGCAGCCGGCGCAGCCCGTCGGCCCAGGAGATCGCCGAGACACTGCGCGAGCGGATCCGCACGGGCGACCTCAAACCGGGCGACCGCCTGCCCACCCAGGCCGAACTCGCCGACGAGTTCGGAGTGGAGCGCGGCGCCGTCCGCCAGGCCCTGCGGGCACTCCAGGACGACGGCCTGCTCAGCAACGTCAGCAAGGGCAGCCCGCCGAGGATCGCCGAGGCCGCCCCCGTGCGCGAGGAGCCCCAGCCGGCCCTGGTGGGCCTCGCCCCGCGGCTGACGGACGCGTTCGCGGCGCGGCGGGTGCGCATCGACGTGGTGTGCCACACGGCCGAGACGCTGATGGTGGCGCTGAGCGAGCCGATGCGGCTGATCCACGAGGACCGGCTGCGCCCCGAGGGCATCGAGGTGCGCGTCCTCGTGCCGTCCCGGGACATCTCCCTCGCCTTCCCCGTCTCCGTCACGGGCGACGGCGAGGAGGACACCGTGATCCACCGGCGCTGGCTCCAGATGCGCGACGCGCAGGCGCAGGTGCTGCGGCACAACCTCATGTCCCTGCGCTCCACCCACGGCATCGACGTCCGCGTCACCTTCCGCGCGCTGCCCTTCACCCCGCCGGTCAAGCTCTACCTGCTCAACGGTGACGAGGCGCTGCTGGGCTACTACACGCTCACCCGGCGGGAAGAGGGCTGGGGGGAGGAGATGCTGGACATGTTCGACGCGCTGGGCTCCAAGTCCCTGCTGTTCTCGTTCGTCCGGAGCGCCGGCCGCCGCGACGCCATGTTCGTCGCCGAGTCCCAGAAGTGGTTCGACGCGCTGTGGGGGACCATCACGACGGAACTGTCGTTCGCGTAGCCGCCGTCACGGCGCCCGTGGGTCACGGTGGCCGTAGGTCACGGCGCCCGCGGGTCCCGGGTCCCGGTGGCCGCGGGTCCCGGGACCCGCAGGTCACGGTGGCCGTAGGTCCCGGTGGCCGTGGGTCCCGGTGCCCGCAGGTCACGGTGGCCGTGGGGTCCTTAGAGTCCCGGTAGCCGCAGTCCTGCAGGGACGGTAGTGGCGCGGGCGGGCCTGGAGCAACGGGATTTCGCCGCACTAGGGTCGCGGACGTGATCACTTCGAGCACGGGAACCGGCCCCGCCGTCGGCGGCTTCCGGGACGTCCCCACCACGACCCTCGCCGACCTGCTGGGCCGCGCCCACGTCATGGACATCGGCATCCGCCCGCTGTGGGGGCCGGTGCCGCGCGTGGCCGGACCGGCGTTCACGGTGCGGTGCCCGCCCGGCGACAACCTGATGCTGCACGCCGCCATCCACCGGGCCGCCCCCGGCACGGTGATCGTGGTGGAGTCCGGCGACCTCGACTACGCGCTGGCCGGCGGCAACGTGTGCGCGGTGGCGCAGCGCCGGGGCGTGGCCGCGTTCGTCGCCGACGGCCTGATCCGCGACCTCGGCGAGGTACGGGACGCGGGCTTCCCCGTCTTCGCCCGCGGGATCATCCCCATCCCGGGCGCCAAGTCGGCCGTGACCCCGCTGAACGAGCGGGTGCGCTGCGGCGGGGTCGAGGTCGAGGCGGGTGATGTCGTGGTGGCCGACGAGGAGGGCGTCGTCACGGTCCCGGCGGCCCGCGCCGAGGAGATCCTCACCGCCGCCCGCACCCGCCTCGCCAAGGAGGCCACCCAGACCCTGGACGACTGGGAGACCTCCCACCGAGCCCGCATCGACGCCCTCCTGAGCGAGGGCGGCCACGAGGACAAGGCCTGACGCGTCGACGCGGGCGGTTCGCGGCCGCCCCCGGTGATGCCGGGGGCGGTGCTGAGCGCGGTTACTTCGGGGCGACGAGCATGTGTTCGGCGCCGAAGGTGGCGCCGGTGTGGGTGTACATGGTGGTCTCACCGTCGGACCAGCGGACGACCAGGTCGTCAGGCCAGCCGTTGGAGTCGTAACTGCCCGCCGTCATCACCGAGTCGTGGGACCAGATGCTGCCGGACGGAGCCATCCGGACCTCCTTGCCGACGCCGCCGGGGCCGGTCTCCTGGAACTGGGAGATCCTTCCGTCGGACCAGCGCACCAGGGTGTCCCAGTTGTTTCCGCCGGTGAAGTCGCCCGCGGTCACCAAGGTGGCGTCCTTCCAGGCGCTCTTCGGCTTCATCAGCTGGTGTTCGGTGCCGAAGCCCTTGTCGCCGACGGCGGTGTAGTCGGTGACCTCACCGTCGCTCCAGCGCACGAGCAGGTCGGAGACGTACTTCGCCGTTCCGAAACTGCCCCCGGTGATCTGGTCGGCATGGCTCCAGACGGATCCGGCGCCGGCCAGTTCGATCCCGCCGTCGACTCCTCTGGCGCCGACGTCGGGCAGGAGCCTGACCTCGCCGGAGTCGAACACCACCAGCAGGTCCGAGCCGTTGCCGCCGGAGAAGTCCCCGCCGGTGAGGGACTTGGCGTCCTTCCACCTGCCGTGGGGCGCGGCCAGCCGGCGCTCACCGGTGAAGCCGCCGTTGCCGTCGCCCGTGTACAGGGTGACCTCACCGTCGGTCCAGACCACGATCAGGTCGCCCTTGCCGTCACCGGTGTACTCGCCCGAGGCCATCAGCTTGGCATGGGACCAGGTGTCACCGCCGCCCATGGAGTACGGCAGCGGCGGCTGGACGTAGGGGGTGTCGCGCCGGACGGGACGGTCGTTCTTCGCCTCGTCGTAGAGGCGGAAGAACCAGTCGCCGTGCATCGGGCTGTACGTGAGCCAGTCGACGTTCGCGTCGTTGCCGCCGCCGTTGTACCCGCCGACGTTCCCGATGATCTCACCGGTGCCCTTCGCCCAGTCCACCTTGGAGAACCAGGGGCCGCCGGAGACGCCGCCCCACATGCCACGGCACTTGGCCTGGATCTGGTAGAAGCCGGGCAGCGCCTCCGTCTGCGTCGGGCAGCGGACGGGGTGGTCCTCGGGGTCGTGGCTGGAGGGGTAGCCGACCATCGTGACCTTGTTCAGGTAACCGGGCGTGCGCACCAGTGTGTTGGCGCCCACCACATCCTGTGCCTGCTTGCCGCTGCTGGACTTGGCGAGCCGGCCGAAGGCGAAGTCCAGGTCCGAGACAGGCTTCTTGGTGTTGTGCTCGTACCGGTTGTCGGAGAACCAGCCGGTGATCCGGTAGAAGCCGAACGGCTGCTTGTCCAGGGTCCGTTCGGCGGTGTACATGGGAACGAAGACGGCCTTCTTGCCCCCGGAGCAGTGCCCGGCGGTCAGGATGAGGTCGTGGCCCGGGCTCTCCACCACGCTGGCGGAGCAGGAATGGGCGTGCATCGTCTCGGTGGTCGGGTCCGTCGTGTACGAGAAGGTCGCGCCGACGGACTTCAGCCCGAGGACGTGCTCCGCGGTCGGCATGGCGGCCGCCGCCGCGGCGGCGGAGCCGGCCGGAGCGGATCGGCGCGGCGGGGCCTTGGGGCTCTGGCGCAAGCCGTGTGCGGGCAGGGCCGGGTCGGTGGCCGAGGCCATCCGCTCAGGCGTCCAGAAGCGGACGGCGTCCGCGTCCGACCAGTCGCCGTCGCCGCCCTCCGCGCCGTCGCCGTCCTCCGCGCCGGTGGGGCCGCCGCTCGGGCTCGCCGACGCGGACGCGGAGGCGGAGGGGGAGGGGGAAGCGGTCTGGGCAGTGGAGGGCGCGTGCGGGGCGGCGGAAGCGGTCCGGGCGGTGGACGGGGCGTCCGCCGAGGGGGGAGCGGTCGGGTTGGTGGACGGCGCGTGCGAGGAGGCGGCCGACGGGACGGCCGGGGGCGTGGACGCCGCGGATGACCGCGGTACGTCCCCGGGCTGGGCGTGGGCGACCGCCGTTCCGCTCGTCAGGAGCAGGGCGACTCCGGCCGCCGTGGCCATCAGACCCGGTATTCGTCTGGGAAAGGTGTGCAAGAGAACGCTCTCTGGATCATGGGACGACTACAGCCCGCTCCGGATCGCGAAGACCGGGGCGGGCGAAGGAAGGCCGAGCGGACCGGCGCGCCCCGGAGGACCGCGGGAACCGGCGTCCCGGCGGCGGGAAGCGGCCGGAGACCGCACTACGCGGTGGCTTCGGACCTGCGGGCGCGACGACGGAGCACGAACGCGCCGCCGCCCATGACGAGGGCCGCGCCCCCGGCCGCGACGGCGCCGATGACCGCCGGGGAGGGACCTTCGGCGACGGGATCGCCCACGATGGTGACGTGCTGCCGGGTGGTCTGCCGGCCGTGATGGCTGACCACGGTGAGCGTGTAACGGCCCTGGGGCACGTCGGCCCGCAGCCGGGCGTGACCGGCGTAGACCGTGCCGCCGTCGTCGCACTTGCATCCGGGGTCGTCCGCGCTGTGGGTCCGGATGGTCACCGGAGCGTCGAAGAGGGGCGAGGTGACGGTCAGCGAGTGTTCCCCGTCATCCGCCCTGAGGTCGGTGAGGACCAGCCGGACGTCACTGCCCGGCCGCAGGGAGGCGGGGGTGTCGCCGCCGGGGAAGGCGTCCGCCGGGCCGATGACGAACCGGTGGATCTCACCGGTGCCCTCGGCCGCGACCTTCATCCGCGCGGTGGCGACGACACGACCGTGGCTGGTCGCGGTGACCGGGTAGGTGCCGGCGCGCAGGCCGGAACGGACGTGGTGGTCCGATCCCACCTGGGCGGCCTGCGCCGAGCCCTTCTCCACCGGGACCAGGGTGATCGGCTCCCGCAGCGCCGGGGAAGTGACCTCGACCTCGTCCCACCCCGGCGGCATTCCCCGGACGCTGAACGCGACCGAGTCGCCCGCCTCCAGGATCCTGTTCTGGGGCGTGAAGTAGGTCAGGCGGACGGCTGCGGACGCGTCTCCGTCCCGTACCGGGCCCGCCTCCGCGGCCGACGCCCCCGAGGCCGCTCCGCCCAGCAGGGCGGCTGAGACGAGACCGGCGGCGCCCACAGCCCGCACTGCGTTCCGGAACAACGTTCCCCCTTCGACTCCCCTGGGACCGAGAAGCGGCTGAGTTGGTCCGGCTCATCGCTCGCACAGTCGCCCAGGAAGAGGGCGAAAGCCCCCCGAGGGTTGCCCGCGAACACGGGCCGGGCGGCAGGACGCGGCCGACCCGAAGGCCCTGTCGGCGGCCGACCGCCACCCCCCGTACACGATCGGTTGCCGGCTATCAGCTGCTGAGGTCGAACACGCCCCACGCGGTGAACGGCTCGGCCTGGACGTAGATCCTGCTTCCTCGGCTGACGACCCGGCGGTGGCCGGGAGCGGGGCCGTCGGGCAGGGTGAGCAGGCCGACGTCCGTCGGCTCGACAGAGGTTTCGGTGAGTTCTCCGCGGGCGAGCCGGTCCCGCTCCTCGCGGTAGCCGCCGTAGAAGGCGACTCGCTCGCCGTGGACGGCCACCGCCTTGGCGCCCCGTACGCGGTTCGCCCGCACGGTCACGGGCCGGTCGGGCCGGTCGGGGCGTATCTCGACGAGCGGGAAGTCCGTGTAGGGGCACGCCCAGGCGGCGGTGCCCGACACGTTCAGGGCGTAGCAGTCGTAGAGACCGGGGATGTGGGCGTCGTCCGACGTCCAGGTGAGCCGGCCCGTGGAGCTCCAGCGGCGGATTCCCTCCGGGTTCTCGTCGAAGTGCCCGACCCAGATATGGCCGGCCTCGTCGACGAGCAGGTGCTCGATGGCGTCCCCGACGGAGAAGGACGAGGTCTCGCGCCCGAGCGCGTCGAAGACCTGGACCTGGTCCGCGTCCTCGTACCGGCGGGTGCGGGACGTGGCGACGACGAACCCGCCGTCCGGCAGGCGGTCCAGGTGCGGCCAGCGGGCGCGCACGGCGCTCAGCTCGGTGAGTTCGACGTCGCCGCCCGGATGGACGGAGACGACCAGCGCGTCGAAGGGCGCGACATCGCCGCCGCGTTGCGGAGCACGTTCGGCAAGCAGCCAGTGTGCGGCGCCGAAGACGTCGACGGTGCTGGTCAGGACGTGGCGGTCGTGGTGCGCTCGGGGGAGGTGGGCGTAAGGGATTAGGGCGGTCTTCTGCACGGGCGGGCTCTCCTTGGTGGGCGGTCACGGCCATCGGGTTGCGGTGAGCGGCGGCCGGCGGCCCGCGAGGGGTGGAGAGCGGGGCGGGGCGCCTAGACGGCATGGCCCTTTCTGATCGTCATGGGCTGATCATCGCCAACCTCCGAGCCCATGACAAACCCTTTCAGCGCCCGCCCTCACCGATCGACGAAACCGCCCAGGTCAGCCCGACGAGCGCCGCCCTGCCCGCCAACTCGGATACACAGCACGACAAGTCCCGTGCTGCTCGGACAGAGCCGGTGCTCAGTCACAGGCCGGCCGTGTGCGGGCGCGCGCTGTTGCAAGCGGTGTGCTTGCAATTGTTAGCGGGGTGGGTGCATGGTGGAGGCATGGCATCGCTCAACGTCGGCAATCTCGGTGAGTACCTGCGCGAGCAGCGGCGCAACGCGCAACTGTCGCTGCGGCAGCTCGCCGACGCCGCCGGCGTGTCCAATCCGTACCTGAGCCAGATCGAGCGCGGGCTGCGCAAGCCGAGCGCGGAGGTGCTCCAGCAGGTCGCCAAGGCGCTGCGGATCTCCGCCGAGACGCTGTACGTACGGGCCGGCATCCTCGACGCCGAGCGGGACCGGGACGAGGTGGAGACGCGCGCCGTCATCCTCGCCGACCCCACGCTCACCGAGGGGCAGAAGCAGGTGCTCCTCCAGGTCTACGAGTCCTTCCGCAAGGAGAACGGGTTCGGGGCCGGCAAGGCCGCCCGCGGCGACGGCGACGGCGCGGCCGGGACGGGCGCCGCATCGCCCGGCGTTCCCGGCGCCGTCCCCGGCGATGCCTCCGTCGGCGGCGACGGCGCCACCGACGGCGACGTGACCGGCGTGACCGGCGTGACCGACGACGTGACCATCGAGAGCGGCGGCGACGGTCGCGGCGGCGTCATACGGTCCGCCGCCGTCCCCGAACCGGACGGCGGCCGTTCCGGGGCCGGGGCCGGGCGCCGGGACCGTAGATCCGGCGGCGGCGCCGGGCCGCGGGAGGCCGCCGGCTGATCCGCCGGCCCGCCCCGCCGAGGCGGCCGGTGCGGCGGCCGGGCGGACCACCACGGCAGACCACCGCAGCGCACCACGCAGACCACAACCCTCAGCCGAAAGCGATCCGGGAGGATCATCACCATGGCCATCACCGACGACCTGCGCAAGACCCTCAGCGACCCCAAGCCGCTCTACTTCGCCGCGGGCACCGCGGACCTGGCCCTGCGACAGGCCAAGAAGGTGCCCGCCCTGGTGGAGCAGCTGCGCGCCGAGGCCCCCGCGCGGATCGACGCCGTGCGCAACACCGACCCGAAGGCCGTCCAGGAGCGGGCCGCCGCGCGCGTCAAGGAGACGCAGGAGACCGTCCAGACCCGGGTCACCGGCTTCCTGAACTCCCTCGACACCGATCTGAAGAAGTTCGGCACCAACTTCGACGCCGACCTGAAGAAGCTCGGCGAGACCGCCCAGGATCTCGCCCTGCGCGGCGTCGGCGTCGCCGCCGAGTACGCCGTCAAGGCCCGCGAGACCTACGAGAAGCTCGCCGAGCAGGGCGAGCAGGCCGTGAAGACCTGGCGCGGCCAGGCCGCCGAGGGCATCGAGGACATCGCCGAGGGCGTCGAGGAACTCGCCGTCGCGGTCGAGCCCGAGCGCGAGCCGAAGCCGCGCCCCGCGGCCGCCGCCGCCCCGGTCCAGCCGGTCAAGGCCGAGGAGTCCAAGGCCGCCGCGGCCAAGGTCACCGAGGTCAAGGCCGCCACCGCCCCGACGGCGAAGAAGGCCGCGACCGCGCCGGCGGCCAAGAAGGCCCCGACCCCGCGCAAGAACGCGGCCCCGGCCGCGAAGAAGACCACGCCGCCCGCGAAGTAGGCGCCGGTCCTCGCCCGGCCGCGGGGACGGTGCGTCCCGGGCGGTCGGGGGCGGCGTCTCCCCGGCGGTCGGCGGGGGCGCGTCACCCGTACGGGCGACAGGTGTGCGGGTCGGGCACCCTCGGGGTGCCCGGCCCGTTCTACGGGTACGGTGACGGGACGAGTCGGAGAGAACGGGCGGTGGACGGCATGCTGATGTTGGGCTTCGCGGGGTTCCTGGGGATCATCAAGATCGTCCTCATGGCCCTGGCCGCGTTCGGGCTGTTCGACGCGGCGTTCCGGCGCGAGGACGCCTTCCGCGCGGCCGACAAGCAGAACAAGGTGTTCTGGCTGGTCATCCTGGCGCTGGCGCTGCTCGTGAGCTATCTGTTCTCGATCATCGGCATCCTGCCGGCCATCGGCGCGGTCGCGAGCATCGTCTACATCGTGGACGTACGCCCCGCGCTCAAGCAGGTCTCCGGCGGCGGCAACCGCTGGGGCCGCAGAGGCGGAAGCAGCAGCGACGGCCCGTACGGCCCGTACAACGGCGGTCGCTGAGCCGGCTCGTACGAAGCCCGTACGGGCCGTACGACGGCGGTCGCCGCCACCCCCGCACGGGCGGCGACGGCGACCCGAGCCGGCCCGCCCCGGCGACCCTGCGGGAGCGGCTTGCGCTACGGCTCCCGGTCCAGGAGGACCACCGCCACGTCGTCGGTGAGTTCGCCGCCGTTGAGCGCGCGGGCCTCGTTCACCGCCTCGCGCAGCAGTTCCTCGCCGCGCAGGCCCTGGTCCAGCTGGCGGCGGACCATCTCCAGCATGCCGTCCTGGCCGAGCCGTTCGCCGTCCACGCCGCTGCGGCCCTCGATCAGGCCGTCGGTGTAGAGCATCAGGCTCCACTCGGCGCCCAGCTCCACCTGGGTCCGGGGCCAGCGGGCGCCGGGCAGCAGGCCGAGGGCGGGGCCGTTGTTCTCGTACGGCAGCAGCCGGGCCGGCCGGCCCGGGGTGATGACCAGCGGGGAGGGGTGACCGGCCAGGCACAGCCCGGCGCGCCGCCCGTCGGGCGCGATGTCCACCGTGCACAGCGTCGCGAAGATCTCGTCGTCGGCGCGCTCGTGCTCCAGCACCTGCTGCAACGTGTTCAGCAGCTCGTCCCCGCACAGCCCCGCGAGCGTCAGCGCCCGCCAGGCGATCCGCAGCTCCACGCCGAGCGCCGCCTCGTCGGGACCGTGCCCGCAGACGTCGCCGATCATGGCGTGCACGGTGCCGTCGGGGGTGCGTACGGCGTCGTAGAAGTCGCCGCCGAGCAGCGCGCGGGAGCGGCCGGGGCGGTAGCGGGCGGCGAAGCGCAGCGCCGCGCCGTCCAGCAGCGGCGTCGGCAGCAGCCCGCGCTCCAGCCGGCGGTTCTCCTGCGCCCGCAGCTTGCCCTCGGCGAGCCTGCGCTCGGCGGTGTCGGACCGCTTGCGCTCCACCGCGTACCGGATGGCCCGGCTCAGCAGCGGCCCGTCCAGCTCGTCGCGCAGGAGATAGTCCTGCGCGCCCACCCGGACCGCCTCGGCGCCCCGCTCGGCGTCGCCGGACGCGGTGAGCGCGAGGACGGCGTGCCGCGGCGCGAGTTCCAGCACCTGCTTGAGCACGGCCAGCTCGTCGTCCGCCCCGCCCGCCCGGCCCGGCGCGGGCAGCGCGAGGTCGAGCAGGATGCAGTGGACGTCGTCGGTGAGGAGCCGCCCGGCCTCGGTGAGATTGCGGGCGGTGCGGATGCGGATCGGCTTGCCGGAGGAGTCGATCAGTTCGGGCACGATCGGCGAGCCGCCGGGATCGTCCTCGATCAGCAGCAGGGTCAGCGGTGCGCTGCCGTGGGCATGGTGGCCGCCGGTGCGGCTGTCCTTCTCTACCGTGGTGTCCTTCGTGGCTTCCCCGTGCGGGGCCGGTGCCGCGGCGGGGCCGGCGGCGCCGTGGGACACGGTCTGCGCCTGGCCGCTCTCCGCGGCCGGGATCGCTCGCTGCCGGGGTACGGGCACGGGCATCGTCCTGGGTTCCTTCCCTCCCCCCGAGGGCGTGGTGGGCACGAGGGACCTCGCCCCACCGACGGGGACCATAGCGGTAGTCGGCGCCGCAGCGGAATGGTGTGAGGCACGTCGCTCCCGCCACGGCCGCTGTCATATGCCGCGATCCCTACCGGAGTTGGACAGCGCGACCGCCGCCACGGGATGACGTAGGTCACGCCCGCCCCGGGTTTGCCGGGGACTTGGGGTGCGGTGCGTCACATGGTCCAGGTCACCGGGTGGCGGACGCCTTGGAATCCGCCCCCGCGTCCGGCCGTACCACGCCCAGGATCGGCATCTCGCCCGCGCCCGCGAGGGTGACCGTGCGGCCGGGGCGCGGGGCGTGCACGATCTTGCCGCCGCCGACGTACATCGCGACATGGCTGGCGTCGCCGAAGTAGATGATCAGATCACCGGGGCGCATGTCCTGCACGGCCACGTGCGGCAGTTGCCTCCACTGCTCCTGCGAGGTGCGCGGGATGGGCCGCCCCGCCGCCGCCCAGGCCTGCGAGGTCAGCCCGGAGCAGTCGAACGTCTTCGGCCCCTCGGCGCCCCACTCGTAGGGCTTGCCGATCTGCGCGGTGGCGAACCCCACCGCCTTCGCGCCCGCCTCGGTCGCCTTACCGCTGACGTCCTTGAGGACGCCGGTGCCCAGCCAGGCCGTCTGCGCCTGCGCCGCGGCCTCCTTCTCCAACTGCGCCAGCCGCTCCCGCTGCCGCTTCTCCAGCGTGTCCTGGAGCTTCTCCGCCTCCTTGATCCGCTCCTGGATGCGCTTCTGCGCGGCGGCCTTGGCCTCGCGGCCCGCCTCCAGGTCCTTCAGGCGCTCGGCGGCGTCGTCGGCGTACTGCCGCAGATCCTGCTGGGTGCGGGTCATGTCGTCGATCAGGCCGCTGGTGGCCCGCTGCCCCTGGATCATCAGTCCGGCGCTGTCGAGGAACTGCTGCGGGTCGCCGCTGAGCATGAACTGCACCTGGGGCGGCAGCCCGCCGGTGCGGTACTGGTCGCGGGCCGCCGCGCCGGCGCGGTCCTTGAGGCCGTCGAGCCTGCGCTGCCCGGCGGCGATCTTCTCGTTCAGATCGGCGATCTCGGCGGACTGCTTCTTCGTCTTCTCCTCGGCCGCGTTGTAGGCGTCGGTGGCGACGGCGGCGTCGTGGTACAGCTTGTCCAGTTTCGTCCGGACCGCTTCCAGGTCCTTGTCCGGCGGGAGCGTGACCGAGGGAGCGGGGGAGGGCGACCCGGACGGCGAGGCCGCCGCGGTGGACGCCGGCGTCGGGTCGGGCTGCACGCTCGCGAACGCCGTACCCGATGCCCCCAGCAAGGTGACCGCGCAGACCACGGTCACGGCTGTCGCGAGCACAGTGCGCCTGCCCCGTCCCATACCCCAGCCCCCAAAAGCTGATTTACCGTCAGTAACTTAACCGCGTCTGGGGGATCGTGCCATGCCGCCGCGCAAAACGACAGAGGCCGTCACGATCCGGGTCCGCCAAAGCCCCACCCGCGCCCCACTCGTGACGATCTCCCGCCTGTGTGACGAAGGACGCACAAAGATCGTTCCCCGCAGGTCAGGGCGACGGCGAGACGCGGCCCACGGACGCGTGTCCCGCCCATCCCGCCGCCCGCGCCGCCCCCTTCAGCCGCGCGGCGCCAACGCCCCCCACGCCACCGTCACTTCGCCCTGCCGCCAGCGCGCCGGCCCGTCCGTCACCGGCCAGTCGGTCGTCAGATCGCGCACCGCGCGCAGCCAGCGCTGCCGGGCGCCGTAGGAGGCGTAGGGCGCGGCGGCGGCCCAGGCGCGGTCGAAGTCGCGCAGGAAGGCGTGCACCGGCTCGCCGGGGACGTTGCGGTGGATGAGCGCCTTGGGGAGGCGTTCGGCGAGGTCGGAGGGGCGGTGCAGGGAGCCGAGGCGGGTGGCGAAGGTGACCGTGCGGGGGCCCTCCGGGCCGAGCGCGACCCACACGTGCCGCCGCCCGATCTCGTCGCAGGTGCCCTCCACCAGCAGCCCGCCGCGCGAGAGCCCGTCCGCCGGGGCGAGCCGCGCGCACAGCCGCTCCCAGACGCCGGCGACCTCGGCCTCGTCGTACTGGCGCAGCACGTTCGCCGCGCGGATGAGGTGCGGGCGCGGGGTGACGGGCACCTCGAAGCCGCCGTGCCGGAAGACCAGCCCGTCGCGCTCGTAGGGCAGGGCGGCGGCGACCCGGGCCGGCTCGATCTCGACGCCCACCACGCGCGCGCGTGGCGCCGCGGTGCGCAGCCGGTGCAGCAGTTCCACCGCCGTCCAGGGGGCGGCGCCGTAGCCGAGGTCGACGGCCACGGGATCGGCGGCGCGCCGCAGCTCCGCGCCGTGCACCGCGGCTATCCAGCGGTCCATGCGGCGCAGCCGGTTGGGGTTGGTCGTCCCGCGCGTCACCGTTCCCACGGGGCCTGTGGCGCGGGTCGCTGCGCGGGATGTCATGGATACGAGGGTATGGGGGCACTCGGTGAAGGGCGTACGGCGCGGAGGACGTACGGCGGGAAGGACGTAGGGCGTACGGCGGGAAGGACGTACGGCGTGGAGGGCGTACGGCGCGGGCCCGCCCCGGCGGGGGCACGCGCCCCGGCGTCGAACGGTTGACCGACCTTCGGCAATGATTCGGTAAAGGTACCGGCGCCGGGATGGAAGTGGACCCGTCCGGCGTTACTTCCGGAAGGGCGCGCCGCGACCCCTGTCGGGCATGTCCGCGACAGCAGCAGAGAGGAACGCCACGTGAGCCAGTACGTCAGCAGGCTCGGGCGTCGCTCCGCGTCGGCTCCCGCACGGCTGCGGCTGTACCGTCGCCCCCGGCGCGTCGCCATGCTCTCCGTGCACACCTCACCCCTGCACCAGCCCGGCACCGGCGACGCCGGCGGCATGAACGTCTACATCGTGGAACTGGCCCAGCGGCTGGCCGCGCAGGGCGTCGAGGTGGAGATCTTCACCCGCGCCACCGCCGGCGGCCTGCCGCCCGCCGTGGAACTCGCCCCCGGCGTCCTGGTCCGGCACGTGGACGCCGGCCCGTACGAGGGGCTGGCCAAGGAGGACCTGCCGGCCCAGCTGTGCGCCTTCACCCACGGCGTCATGCAGGCATGGGCGGGCCACCGCCCCGGCTACTACGACCTCGTCCACTCCCACTACTGGCTCTCCGGCCACGTCGGCTGGCTCGCCGCCCAGCGCTGGGGCGTCCCCCTGGTGCACGCCATGCACACCATGGCCAAGGTCAAGAACGCCAGCCTGGCCGAGGGCGACACCCCCGAACCGGCCGCCCGCGTCATCGGCGAGACCCAGATCGTCGCCGCCGCCGACCGGCTGATCGCCAACACCGACGAGGAGGCCGAGGAGCTGGTCCGGCACTACGCCGCCGACCCCGCCAAGGTCGCCGTCGTCCACCCGGGCGTCAACCTCACCCGCTTCCGTCCCGGCGACGGCCGCGCCGCCGCCCGCGCCCGCCTCGGCCTGCCCGAGGACGCCCTGATCCCCCTGTTCGCCGGCCGCATCCAGCCGCTCAAGGCCCCCGACGTCCTGCTGCGGGCCGTGGGAGTCCTCCTCGACGAACGCCCCGACCTGCGCTCGCGCATCGTCGTCCCGATAGTCGGCGGCCCCAGCGGCAGCGGCCTCGCCAAACCGGAGGGCCTGCAGAAGCTGGCGGCCCGGCTCGGCATCGCCGACGTCGTACGGTTCCGCCCGCCCGTCGGGCAGGACCAGCTCGCCGACTGGTTCCGGGCCGCGTCCGTGCTGGTCATGCCGTCCTACAGCGAGTCCTTCGGCCTGGTCGCCATCGAGGCGCAGGCCACCGGCACCCCCGTGCTCGCCGCCGCCGTCGGCGGCCTGCCGGTCGCGGTGCGCGACGGCGAGACCGGATTCCTCGTCCAGGGCCACGACCCGGCCGCCTACGCGCGCGTGCTGCGCGACTTCGCCGACGCGCCGCACCTCGCCGACCGCATGGGCGCCGCCGCCGCCCGGCACGCGCAGTCCTTCGGCTGGGACTCCTCGGCCGCCGCCACCGCCGACGTCTACACGGCCGCCCTGCACGCCCACCGCCGTCGCGTACGCTCCCCCCATGGGTAAGGCGATGGGCGAGAGCGGGCAGCAGCGGGCGGCGCAGGTCATCGAGGCCGCGCTGAAGGACGCCGAAGTGGAGTGGGAGAGCCCCGAGTCGGGCACCTACGTCGTCAAACTCCCCGGCACCCGCAAGCTGTCGACCACCCTCCAGATGATCGTCGGCCGCCACTCCCTGTCCCTGAACGCCTTCGTCATCCGCCACCCCGACGAGAACGAGGCGGGCGTCCACCGCTGGCTCCTGGAGCGCAACCTCAAGCTGTACGGCGTCGGTTACGCCGTCGACCACCTCGGCGACGTCTACGTCACCGGCCGCCTGCCGCTGGCCGCGGTCACCGCCGACGAGGTGGACCGCCTCCTCGGACAGGTCCTGGAAGCCGCCGACGGCAGCTTCAACACCCTGCTGGAACTGGGCTTCGCCTCCGCGATCCGCCGCGAGTACGCGTGGCGGGTGTCGCGCGGGGAGTCGACGCGGAACCTGGAGGCGTTCGCGCACCTGACGGAACGCCGGGGGGACTGAGGCGGGGGCTACGCCCCGACGCGGTCTCCCGCCCCGACGCGGTCTCCCGCCCCGTCAGCGGGCGCGGCAGCGCCCCGGTTCAACGGGTGCGGTAGCGCCCCGGCGTGGCTCCGATCAACGGGCGCGGTAACGCCCCGGTGTGACCCCGACCAACTTCCGGAACTGCCGGGTCAGATGGGCCTGGTCGTAGAAGCCGGTCGCCCCGGCCACCTCGGCCGGCGGCATCCCCGCCAGGAGCAGCCGCCGGGCCCGCTCGACCCGCCGGGACATCAGGTACTGGTGCGGCGCGATGCCGTACGCACCGCTGAACGCCCGGACCAGATGCGCCGGATGGGCGTGCACGGCCGCCGCCGCCTCGTCGAGGGTGAGGCCCTGCGGCACCCGCTCGTCCAGCAGCTCCCGCAGCCGCCGGGCCACACCGGGATCCGGCCGCGGGTCCTCGGGCGCGGCCTTGGGCCGCAGCCGGGCGCGCAGCCGTTCGCCGACCAGCGTCAGCCTGCTCTCCGCCTCCAGCTCCTCGCCGGGCAGCGCGAGCGCGGTGTGCAACTGCGCGACCCGCCGCCGCAGCACCGGGTCCCGCAGGCCGGGGCCGTCCACGGCCGCCCCGATGAGATCCTCGCCGAGCCGGCTGGAGTCCAGGTACAGCACCCGCTTGCGGAAACCGTGCGCGGTGGCCGGGGAGCCGTTGTGCGGCACATGCGGCGGCAGCAGGGTCACCGTGTCGAGCGGGGTGCCGTGCTCGTGCCGGTCCAGGTCGTACCGTACGGCCCCGTCGTCCACGATCAGCAGCGTCCAGGCGTCGTGGACGTGCATCGGATAGGCGTACCCGGTGAACTGCGCGTGGAAGACCTCCACCACGCCCGGAACGCGCGGACGCCAGGCGGAGACGCTGTTCGAAGAGCCGGAGGCGCTGCTCGAAGCAGAGGAGGCGCTGCTCGAAGCGCCACTCCGGGACGGCGGGGCGGACTGGGCGGCGGGGGCGGCGGCGGACTGGGCGGCCATGCAAAGAACGTACAAGACCACGCCGCGGGCCGTCCGCGAGGCTTCCGGCATGCCTGACATGCGTTTCGACACGAAGATCGCCGTACTGCTGCGCGAGGACCTGGAGTCCTGGCAGCGCCTGAACGTCACCGCCTTCCTGGTCAGCGGCCTCGGCACGACGGTCCCCGAGGTGATCGGGGAGCCGTACGCGGACGCCGACGAGGTGTCGTACCTGCCGATGTTCCGCCAGCCGGTGCTGGTCTTCGAGGGCGCCAAGGAGACGCTGACGGCGGCCCACGGACGCGCGCTCGCGCGCGCCCTGCCGCGCGCCGTCTTCACCGCCGACCTCTTCACGACGGGCAACGACACGGACAACCGCGCGGCGGTGGCGGCGGTCCCGACCGCCGACCTGGACCTGGTGGGCCTGGCGGTGTACGGCCCGCGGAACGCGGTGGACAAGGTACTGAAGGGAGCACGGATGCATCCGTGAGGCGGGGGCGCGTTTCAGGTGGTGTGTTTCGGGGGGTGCGTTTCGGGTGGTGCGTTTCAGGGGCGCGGGGAACTGCGCACAAGGGGGTCTGGGGGCGAAGCCCCCAGGGACGGGAAGGGTAGGGGCGGCGGGGGCGAAACACCCGCCCCGCCCCACCCCTGGGCGCAGCCCGCCCCGGCTCAGACCGCGTCGGCCCCGGCTGCCGCCGGAGCAGAGGTCCCGGAGGCCGGAGCCCCGGAGGCAGGGACCCCGGAGGCCGGGGCCCCGGCATCCTTGACCACCGCGGCGGCAGCCGTTCCCTCCGCCGGCAGCCGCCGCATCAGCACCCCGTACCCCACCCCGGCCGCCGTACCGACGACCGCGCACATCCCCCACAGCCACGCCGCGCCGAGCCGGTCGATGACCGCGCCGGACATCAGCGGGGCGATGAGCGCGGCCAGCGACCAGGACAGGGTGTAGACGCCCTGGTAACGGCCGCGCCCGTGGGCGGGGGAGAGCCGCACGACGAGCCCGGTCTGCGTCGGGGCGTTCACCATCTCGCCGATCGTCCACACGCACACGGTCAGCGCGAAGACGCCGACCGACCCGGCGAAGGCGGTGAGCCCGAAGCCGTACCCGGCGAGCAGCGAGGAGACGACGAGCAGCCGCCGCGGGTCGCGGTGCTCGATGAACCGGGTGACGGGGATCTGCAGGGCGACGATCAGGACGCCGTTGACGGCGATGGCGAAGCCGTAGTCGGCGGGCGTGAACCCGGCGCGCCCCATGGCGACCGGCAGCCCGACGGACCCCTGCTGGAAGACGAGCGCGACCAGGAAGGACAGCCCGACGACGGCCATGAACCGCCGGTCGCGTAGCACGGTGCCGAGCCCGACGCGCTCGTCCACCCCGCCCCCGGGGGCGCCGCCCCCGGGAGCCTTGTCCGGCCGGGACTCGGGCAGCTTGAGGAAGACGACGAGGGCGCAGGCCAGGGTCATCCCGGCCTCGATGAGGAAGCCGGCGCGGTAGCTGAACTCGGCGATGAAGCCGGCCGCCATGGAGGAGACGGCGAAGCCGAGGTTGATCGCCCAGTAGTTGAGCGAGAAGGCCCGCACCCGGTCCTCGGGCCGCACGATGTCGGCCATCATCGCCTGCACGGCGGGCCGGGAGGCGTTGGAGGCCATGCCGACGAGGAAGGCGACGGCGGCGATGGAGACGGGGTCGCGCACGAAGCCGAGGAGGGCGACGAAGACGGCCGTGGAGGCCTGCGCGACGAGGAGGGTGGGCCGCCGCCCGAGCCGGTCGGCCATCACCCCGCCGCCGAGCGAGGAGACGACGCCGCCGAGGCCGTGCAGGGAGGCGACGAGACCGGCGTAGGAGGCGGAATAGCCGCGGTCCAGCGTCAGGTACAGCGCCATGAAGGTGGCGACGAAGGCGCCGAGCCGGTTGACGAGGGTGCTGGTCCACAGCCACCAGAACTCCCGGGGCAACCCGGAGACCGTCTCGCGAGCGGCACGTCTGAGCGCGGAGACGGACATGGAGGACCCCCGGATGTAAGTGGCTGCGGCGATGCGCACAACTTACGAGCGACCGCTCGGCGGGGGCTACTCAATTAACAGAACCAGTCAACTGTCGAGGTCGCGGCCGGAACGGGGCGAGGGGGCCGCCCGGGACCGGCCGCCCACGCTCGAGCGGGCCGTCGTCCGCCCACCGGGCACACGGGCGGTGCGCCGTATGCGTGGATTAGGCTCGGAGGCATGGCCGACGCACCGTACAAGCTGATCCTCCTCCGCCACGGCGAGAGCGAGTGGAACGAGAAGAACCTGTTCACCGGCTGGGTGGACGTCAACCTGACCGCCAAGGGCGAGAAGGAGGCGACGCGGGGCGGCGAGCTCCTCAAGGACGCCGGCCTGCTGCCCGACGTGGTCCACACCTCCCTCCAGAAGCGCGCGATCCGCACGGCGCAGCTCGCGCTGGAGTCCGCCGACCGCCTGTGGATCCCGGTCCACCGCAGCTGGCGCCTGAACGAGCGGCACTACGGCGCGCTCCAGGGCAAGGACAAGGCGCAGACGCTGGCGGAGTTCGGCGAGGAGCAGTTCATGCTCTGGCGCCGCTCCTACGACACCCCGCCGCCGCCGCTGGACCGCGACGCCGAGTACTCCCAGTTCTCCGACCCCCGCTACGCGACCCTCCCGCCGGAGCTGCGCCCGCAGACGGAGTGCCTGAAGGACGTCGTCGTCCGGATGCTCCCGTACTGGTTCGACGCGATCGTCCCCGACCTCCTGACCGGCCGCACGGTCCTGGTCGCCGCCCACGGCAACAGCCTGCGCGCCCTGGTCAAGCACCTGGACGGCATCTCGGACGCCGACATCGCGGGCCTCAACATCCCGACGGGCATCCCCCTCGCCTACGAACTCGACGCCGACTTCCGCCCCCTGATCCCGGGCGGCACCTACCTCGACCCGGACGCGGCAGCCGCAGCCATCGAAGCGGTCAAGAACCAGGGCAAGAAGAAGTAACCCCTGCTGTTCTTCCTGAGGCCCCCTGCCCGCGACGGCTCGCGGCGGGGGGCTTCGGCATACCAGCGCGCTGCGCCGTCACGTCGCCGGGAGCTGGTAGGCGAGGACGTAGGCGTCGGCGGCCATGACGGTGTCGCACACTTCGACGGCCCGCCCCTCGGCGTCGAACGCGGTGCGGATCAGGTGGATGACGGGGACGCCGGAGGCGAGGCGCAGGGTGCGTACTTCGTCCGGGGAGGGCATCCGGGCGCGGATCTCCTCTTCGAAGTGGTCGAGGCGGTGGCCCAGTTCTTCGAGGCGGGCGTAGATGCCGCCGGGCCCGGGGTTCGGCTCGGCGATCTGCGTGCCCCGCGCGATGTCGAGGGGCAGGTAGGAGGCGGCGAACTCCACGGGCCGCCCGTCGAGCAGGTACCGGCGCCGCCGCGCGAGCACGCGCCGCACGCCTCCGAGCCGCGCGGACACATCCGGACCGGCCTTCTCCTCCTTCACCTCCAGACCGTCGACCTGGGGATGACTGCCGGCGGCGTCGGCCTCCACGAGGAAGGCGGACTTGCCCTCTTCCCGGTGACGGCGGGCGAAGCGGTCGGAGGCGAGCCGCCGTACGGGCGGCCGGGGCCGGACGAAGACGCCCTTGCCGTGCTCGGCGTGGACGAGTCCTTCGCCCTGGAGGATGGAGAAGGAGTGGCGGACGGTCATGCGGGAGACGCCGTAGTGCTCGACGAGTTCGGCCTCGGAGGGCAGCTTCTCGCCCTCGCCGAACCGTCCGCGGCCGATGGCGTCGCGCAGGTGGTCGGCGATCTGCCGGAAGACCGCACGATCACTCGTGGGGTCGAGTTCGCCGAGGAGGCCGGACTGGAGGGGGCTCACGTCGCTGTACTCCTTTAGATATCTAGACAAGTGGACGGCGCTCGTTGCTACCGTGGAAGCCTAGTCAGCCGGGAGGGCCGAGGAACGTGAGCTTGGAACGTCCGCACTCCGTGAGTGTGGCCGGGGTCGTCGTGGACGGCCGGGGCCGTGCCCTGCTGATCCAGCGCCGGGACAACGGCAAGTGGGAGCCGCCGGGCGGTGTCCTCGAACGCGAGGAGACCATCCCCGAGGCGCTGCAGCGCGAGGTGCTGGAGGAGACCGGCATCAAGATCGCACTTCCGGCGACCCTGACCGGCGTCTACAAGAACATGAAGGGCTTGATCGTCTCGCTGGTCTTCCGCTGTGAAGCCGCCGACGGTGTGCCCACCACCGGTGACGAGACCCGCGCGCTGCGCTGGGCCACCCGCGAAGAGGTCACCGAGCTTGCTGACGAGGCGTACGCGATCCGCGTCCTGGACGCGCTCGACGCGACGACCCCGCCGGCCATCCGCGCCCACGACGGCGTGAAACTCGTCTAGCCCGAACCCGCTGCACATGGCGGCCTACCAGCACGAAGGAACTTGTATGCACGAGTATATGAGTACAGCCCGGGTCTGGGGACTGAGTTGCCCAGGATTCCCCGAAGAAGTGAGCCGGGCCCGCCGCTGGACCCGCGACATCCTGCGCGGCTCCCCCTTAGCCGAAGACGCCGAACTGATCGTGAGCGAGCTGAGCGCGAACGCGATCCTCCACACGGCCAGCGGCCGGGAGTACGGCGGCTTCCACCTGGCGGTCGCCGTCTCGGCTCAGGTGGTCGCGGTGTCCGTCACGGACGACGGCGGCACGGCAACGGCACCGAAGGTCGAGCACCAGGACCAGGACGCCGAGCACGGTCGGGGACTCGGCATGGTCAGCGCCATCGCCCACCGGGTCGTCGTGCACGACAGCGACCAGGGCCACACGGTGACCGCGGAGCTGTACGCGGACGGTCGGCTTGGAGGCCACCCATGCTGAAGCCGCAGCAGGGCTACTGGTGCGAGTGCTGGACCGAGGACCTGACCGAACAGTGGGGGCCAGCGCTGCTGGCATCGTTCGACGCGTACTCGGCGCCCCAGGCGGACCGTTGGGTAGCGGTCGCACTGCGCACGATCTCACCGGCCCTAGATGCGGACGCCTCCGATGAGGCGTGGGAGTGGTTGTACGAGGGCCGCATCCAGACCCGTCGAGCCTTGTTGCGCGCCGAGCCGTGCACGGTGTCAGTGACCCACGCCAAGACCTGCATCACGTGGACGATCCGGCCCGTGCTCTTCCTGCCACTCGCGCACCGCCAGGCAGCCGAACTCCCGCCGTGTGCGTACGACTTCAAGCCCCGCCAGACAGACTGAGTTACAACTTTCTCTACTGGTTCAAGCACCCGTCGTCGCTTCGCTCCTCCGGGCGGGCGCGGGCGGCCGGCGGCGCCCGCGCTCATGTCTCCGCCCCGCTCGGCACCGCCGGCCGGCCGCTCCCGCCCAAGAGGCAGGCACGTTGTGCATGAGGTCAGAACACGTCGTGGCTGGGGCGGTCGGCTCCACGGCTTTAGGCAGCCACCTTGGCGCGAGCCTCGAAGATCATGGCCCCAACGTCGTGCTTTACCGGGCAGGTCCACAGACTGCCCGACGCGCCGGAAGCTTACGGGGCCGTGATCACTCGCGCCAAGGCAGCTCCAGCCCAAAGCCGTTCCGCCGACCGCGTGGGCCGAGTGCGAAAACCCGGAGCGGAGGTTGTGATTCAGGAGCTACCTTGTTCAACGTGGAGAACTCTGGTACGGAGCGAAGAATACTTTCGGAAGCTGAGCAGAAATCGGCCCGCGAGCGGCGCTGGTCCTTGGTTGGACGGGTAGCCCAGGAAAGTGCATCTGTCGAGATGTGTCTGCGGTCCTTGATGGTCAAACTGCTCAATTCGAAGTACGCAGACATCATTGCCGCAGGTCAGAGCGCAACGGATCTGATCGAAAACTGCATCGCTCTGGTTCAGGCGAATGAAGAGATCAATGACCAGACACGCGAGCGTGGCCTAGAGCTACTGCGGTCATTGAAGCCGTTGTTTGCCCAGCGGAATAACGTAGTCCATGCGCCCTGGTTCGCTTCTTCGTACGAGGAATCCCTTACTGAGGCGCTTTCGTTGGTAAGCAAACGACGGGCATTGCCTCGAGCAACAGTCGTGAACTACGCAGAGGTGGAAAAGCTCTGTAACGACCTAAATGCGAAACTTCCGGAGATCTGGTCTATAGAGCGGGCAGTGCGGCGCGCAAACGACAGCCTGTGAGTCGGCCACAGGCCACATGTGTGTATCCCAATCGAGGGGCACGCCGCGACAGCCCTAGCTCGGGCCGTCTCTGGGCCGTGCGGGGACGCTCAACGACGACCAACGCTGACAAACGTCGACGGCTCCGCCGCTGGTCAGAACGTTGACCGATGGCGGAGCCGCAGCTCGCAGGCATGCGATTTCAGAACTTACAGCCAAAGATTCCGCCGACTTCAGTATCGAGAACCTTCCGGCAAATAGCAGAGATGAACCAATCCTCCGTTAGAGTCTCGGAGGTAACCTCGCTACTATTAAGGGTGCAGATATACTGCGTCGATTCCTCACGGCAAATGTCACGCGCCAACTCAAGCGCTGAGGAAACCTGCCTGGGATCAACCCCATCGAACATTGCGGAGTCGTAGACAAGAAATCCTGGATGGCGTTGCTCTTCGAATCCTGTACTCATCAAGGCGAAATCAAAGGCGAGAACCTGAGTTTTCGCTGTGCCTTTACTTTTGGGGCCTTCGATGTCCAAGGAGAACCCAATTCCATAGTCGTCAACCTTCGCAACGACTACTCCACGCCGATTATACAACTTCATCATGAATTTGCTGAGGACCCGGGACGCTTTATCCAAGATTTCCTCAGCAGCGTTTGTCTCTGAGACCGCCGTCTGCCTCATCTGGGCGCGCCGAACCTTGGCGTTCTCTCTGGCCTCACCCACCTCTTTAAAGCGGTGCAAGGAGGCATCGGCGGCTTCCACACGCTTTGCCGCCTGGATAGCGCTGTTTTGCAAAGCTGCCAGTTCTTCGAGCGCACCGCCGGCACGCAGAACGGCCATCACTGATGATCGCTGCGTCTCGACTTCGGCAATTTCGAGGGCGCGTTCTGCTCGCTGCCTTGTCAGGCGATCAATTTCTGACTGCAAGAACGAACGCCTATTACTCATCAGTCTCTCATGGAAAGTGGCGACATCGGCGAAGCGCCTAACTGCATCCGGTGAGAAGGTCAGTTCTAGGCTCTCGTAGAGACGCTGGAGATCTTGGGCGTCATCTCGCTCGGTGTCACGAACCTCCAATGACTCCTCATACAAAGCAATCATTCGACGGTCGGCGACCTCTTGGTTTCGGAGTTCCCTGAGCTTCTCGGTCAGTCTGTCTGACTGCTCAATCACCCCCTCTCTATCGTCCAGAAGCTGGAACCCATTGATTCGCGCCGTTATTGAATCGAGCTCCTCTTGGGCCTGTTGCCGCTCGATGCGCAACTGGCCTTCTTGGCGAGGCCCACCGATTAGTCCCTCTTCCGTCGCATAGTCAATGGCGTCATAGGCCTTAATTTCAGTGTCAATCAGCGTTGCGTCACGAGTAACCTTCCAGTCCATCCCCAAGAGGTAAGAAACGTGTTCCCGAGAGCTCCATCCCGGTTGGACGGAAAGAATCTTAAACGGACTATTGGTTATGTCGACGCGCACGATATAGCTGAGCAACGTACGGACCGATAGGCTGCGAGGTCCTTTCCCCTCACCGGGATCGATCAGGTCGAATAGCTGCTCTCCGAGAATTTGCTTCCAGTCGTCTACCCTGACCTTTCCCTCTTCATCGACGTACGGGGCGATTTGCCGAGGAAGCGAACCGTCACACTCAACACTCACCTTCCCGGGACGCGCGAGCTCGCGAGTGACACGGAGGTTGGCGCCGCACATTTCGAGTTCAAGCGTGAACGTCCACCCGTCCGATGCGAGCGGTCGCAACTGCGACGAGAGATTAGCGGCGAGGCAAAAATTAATCGCTTGAATAAGAGCGGTCTTGCCTCGCGCATTCCGGCTATGCTGACGCGTGGCTCCAGGGGCTTGCTCCGCTAGAACCACGTTAAGCCCGGGGGTGAAATCTATGGGCTGAAATGATTCTTTGTTTGCGCTGAATCTACGGAGCATAGGATCCCATTTTCATCAATACGTCGCCGTCGAGCTCAATTAGCCCCAAGGCCATGAGTGTATCCATTGCCAAGACAAACCGCGGGTAGCTGTATTCCGGATATTTTTGCTTACATGCTGACCACGCTTGCGCAACGGACGAGCGGGGGCGCATAGCCTCAAGGATGCTTGCGGATTGGGCGAGCAGACTCTCTTTCGTCCGCACATGCTTGTTAGGCAGCAGTATGTTCGGCATGCTCAAATATCTCGCAGATCTCGAAGAGGTACGTTACGGTCGCTACAGCTGCCGCTCGCAGAACCGGGGTGTCCCTGGGGCCGCTGTTTTCATAGGCGACTCCACACAGGTATGAGAAGATTTCATCCCCTTCCAGGCCCTGCCCTAGCGCCTTGTAGTACTCGGCTTTGAACTTAACCGCCAATTTAGTACCGAACCCAGGGTGCTTGGTCTCTTCGACGAAACGAATAAAGCTCCGCACTTCCAGGACTTTTGCTATGCCTGCGTTGATCATTTCGCGCGAGACATCCGTCAGCCTATTTAGTTCAATCTTCTCCTCGAGGGAAATATCCAAAGCGATCTCCTCGGCGAGATCAGTGTCTCCATTGATGCTGAGATAGTTGCAAACCGATTCGAGCTCTTCGAAGCCTACTGCGCCCATACTGTATGGCACGCCTCGCGCTACTGCCATCTCATGCTTCTCTTTGGCTTCGCGCAAGAAATCGACCGTGTGATAATGCAACTGGCTGTCTATCGCATCGTGGTGAGTCCCGCAAAGGTATATAAGGTTCGATGCCTTGCCGCGTTCTTCCTCCGACATGCTGGGGTCAAAGCGCGGCCCGCCTTCTGATGCGGCGCATATATGCGCGACCTTGCCAACTGCTTTGTCTTTGTCGCCAGCATGACGGGCGTTCACTACCAACTCGGCTTTGCATTCTGGATAAGCGCAGATATTTCCGCTGCGCTGAATGACGACCTTTTGTTGACCCGCTGGCGCTTCAATTCGAGCCACGCTCGCCCCCTCCCGCCCCCATCTCCCACACCTTATCAACGCGATGTGATGCAAGCTACACCCTGTGCAACAGTTTGATCGGGTCGCCTAGGCTGCGAAGCCCTGGTGGTGTGCTGATACCGCCGATCATGCGGCGTGCCAGTCTCTTTTCGGTATGACTGTCTCTCGCCGTTCGGCTGTTGTAGAGCCATGCCGGGGTGTCGAGGGGCCGCAGAGCGCGACGAACGCTTGGAAACGAGGGAACGCATGCACTGCTGTCATGCTGGTCAGCCCAGGCACTTAGCTGCCATCGCCTGGGCTTGCCGGGCCGGTTCACGCAGTTGCGTAGGTCAGAGACGTTGGATCAGCGTCGATCAGTAGCCTGCGACTATCAGCCGTAGTACGCCTGGAGGCTTCGTGGAGGCTACCGCTCTCGTCAGTCCCGATCGGTTGTGGTCGGCCCAGGAGGTTTTGGTGCGTCCGAGCCCTGTCCCGGCAGCGGCAGGGGTCTACGGATGGCACTTCAAACAGCCGCCCCACCAGGACCTGGACGCTGGGCGCCTGCTGTACGTCGGGATAGCACCGCGGTACATGGCGAACCGGACCAGCACGCAGAACCTGCGCAATCGGGTGCGCTACCACTACCGGGGCAACGCGGCCGGCTCGACCCTGCGGCTCACCCTCGGGTGCCTGCTCGGACTTGAACTGCGCCGCGTGGGCAGCGGCAAGCGGATGACTTTCGGCAAGGCCGGCGAAGCCACCCTGAGCCAGTGGATGGCGGACAACGCGCGAGTGTGCTGGATCGAGCAGAACGAACCGTGGGACCTCGAGTCACAGCTCATCTCCCGACTCGACCTCCCGCTGAACCTCGACCAGAACCGTCGCAACGCGTTTCACAGCCGCTTGAAGGAACTACGGGCCCAAGCTCGCCAACGAGCCCGGGAGTTGCCCATCGGCTCCTAGGCCGCCGGGTCGCTTTCTGGGCCGTCCGAGGTCGCTCGACAGTGGCCAATGACGACCAACGACGACCACCAGGCGCGCGAGCCCACCCTCTTCGACCAGCAAAAACCCAGCTCCCCAAGATCCCCGGCAACACCCAGGGCAAGAAGAAGTAAGCCCTACTGTCCTTCCTGAGGCCCCCTGCTCGCGACGACTCGCGGCGGGGGGCTTCGGCATACCAGCGCGCTGCGCCGTCAGGTCGCCGGGAGCTGGTAGGCGAGGACGTAGGCATCGGCGGCCATGACGGTGTCACACACTTCGACGGCCCGCCCCTCGGCGTCGAACGCGGTCCGGATCAGGTGGATGACGGGCACGCCGGAGGCGAGGCGCAGGGTGCGTACTTCGTCCGGGGAGGGCATCCGGGCGCGGATCTCCTCCTCGAAGTGGTGGAGGTGGTGGCCCAGTTCTTCGAGTCGGGCGTAGATGCCGCCGGGCCCGGGGTTCGGCTCGGCGATCTGCGTACCGCGGGCGATGTCGAGGGGCAGGTAGGAGGCGGCGAACTCGACGGGCCGGCCGTCGAGCAGGTAGCGGCGCCGCCGCGCGAGGACACGCCGCACGGACCCGAGCCGCGGCGGTGTCGTGGTGGATGACCGGCACACCAGGCGGCTCAGGTCTGGAGGCGGGTTCGTCGGACGCCGGTGCACGTGATCAGCCTGGTGCCGTCCTCGGTGAGGAACAGCAGGAACGTCCAGGAACCGTCGGCGGCCCTGATCTGCCCTAGGCGAACCGGCTGCTGGTGTCGGCGGAGTGACTCCACGGCGTGTTCCAGGTTCGTGGTCTCGATGCCCCGGCGACGCGTGTGCCGCAGCCGACGTCCATAAATGAGGGCCAGTGACTCAGTAGGTGTAGTCCCGGGCCAGACCACGTGGGAGCCGCCGCACCGCAGCGCGGCCAGCGCGGCCACGGACGCCTCGTCGTCGCCGGCCAGTAGTCGTTCGAGCAGGTTCCGCTCCACGTCGTCACCCCCAGCAGCATCCTGCTGTACGGGATCGGTGTTCTGCCAGGCCCGGTTCGGAGTCATCGAGATTCGGCTGCGCGAGGCGGTGTGCGGCCTCCGCGCTTGGGTGTGCGCCGTCGTCGCTGAGCACCGCCGCCACGCCCCGGCGCCGACCGCGACCCGTCGTCACCCGAGTTGTACGCCGGCCCCCGGCAGATGTGCGCGGCCGCGTGTCTCGCGGATGAGGTCGCGGCCCGCCCGCGTTAGCGTGGCCGGGTGTCCACTGGTCGGTGGCGGAGGGGACTGCGCTATGGAGATCGTGTCGTCGCGGAAGATCACCACGTTCCTGATGTTCGAGGGGCGGGCGGAGGAGGCCATGGGCTTCTACGTCTCGCTCTTCGACGACGCCGAGATCGTCAGCATCACCCGCTACGGCGCCGAAGGGCCCGGCGCCGAGGGGAGTGTGCAGCACGCGACCTTCTCGCTCGCCGGGCAGGAGTTCATGTGCATCGACAGCCCCGCCCGGCACGAGTTCACCTTCACGCCCGCCATCTCCCTCTTCGTGCAGTGCGCGGACGAGGCCGAGATCGACCGGCTCTACGCCGCCCTCGGGCAGCAGGGCGCGGAACTCATGCCGCTCGGGGACTACGGCTTCAGCCGCAAGTTCGGGTGGGTCAACGACCGGTTCGGTGTGTCCTGGCAGTTGAATCTGCCTGCGTGAGCCGTCGCCCCTCGTTCCTCGGTGACGAGGCGTCCGGTCGTCACGGGGTCGCCGTGGCGTCCGTCTCCGCCCCCGGCAGCAGCCACACCCCCGCCCAGCAGCACGCCCGTACGACGGCGGCCGCCGTGATCGCCCAGCCCACGCTCGCCACCTCGACGTCGCTCAGCCACGTGATCAGGTACCAGACCAGGGTGTCCTGGGCCACGCCCACGACCGCCAGGATGAGCAGGAGCGCCGGCGCCTGGCGGGGGTTCCTCGGGGTGGACCAGATCGCCGTGCCGACGCCCGCGAAGATGACGAAGGAGAGCAGGTAGCCGAGCAGTGGGCTGCCGTCGGCTTCGGCGAGGGTGATGCCGGGGAGCGCCGCGGCCAGGGCGACGCCGGGCAGCAGGCCCAGTTGCTGTCTTCTGGTGTCTTTCATGATCCGGACTCTGGCAGGTGCCGTTTTCGGCCGGAAGAGCCGCGGACCGGGCTGGAGCCAGGTTGTTACGCCGCCGCCGCCTTCATCAGCGGGGGCGCCTTCGCCCGTACCGGGAAATCCTGCCAGGGCGCGGGCGGGCACGGGGGAGCCCCCCCGGGGCAGGAGAAGGCCCCCTCCCCGTGACAGGACGGCGGGGAGGGGGCCCTTCGGGGCCGGCTGGGGTCAGCGCCGGCCGTCGTGGTGCTCGAGGTGACGCGGACCGGGGCGCTCGGCGTGACGGGCACCGGGGTGCTCCGCGTGGCGCGGGGCCGGGCGGTTCACGTGGCGCTGGCCGCCCCAGGCGAGGGAGTCCACGAAGCGGTGGTTCGCGTCGCGCAGGGTGGCGGTGTCCGCGTGCTTGTCCCAGACCGCGGTGCGGCGGTCCTGGTAGAGGTCGGTGCGGGTGTCGTTGCCGTAGCCGGTGTGGACGCGGACGGTGGTGTGGCCGCCGAGGCGGTAGTGGCGGAAGGTGTAGGTGTGGCCCTGCCGGTCGGACAGCGTCCAGCCGCTCAGGTTGACGTCGCGGCGGGTGTTGTTGCTGATCGTCACCCACTCGTTGTTGAGGGAGCGGTTGGAACGGTGGGCGCGGGTCTCGTTGTCGAGGTGCAGACCGCTGATCACCACACCCTGGCGGTGCGGGGCGTGGTCGGCCGCGGACGCCGGCAGCGTCGCCATCCCGACCAGCGCTCCGGCCGTGGCGGCGGCTGCGGTCAGGCGGCGGGCGGTCACAGAGACGGAAACGGACACAGGCTCTCCCTGCTTGGTGCGAGCGCGCCCCCGGGTCGCGGATCTCGCCGCGTCCGTGGGTGCGCTGTGTGCGGGTGGCGGCCGGGTTGGCCGCGCCCTCACACTGTGTCCGTCCCGCAGCCGGATACGTCCGGTTCCCGCCCTGTGTTACCTGTTGTGCATATTTCTGTGACTCTCGGGTGTAGTGCCCATTTACGTGGTGTACGAGCGGTGTTGACGGGCCGTCGGGAGCCTCGGCCTTGTGCGCTCTGGGATCGGCGCGGCGGTCGCCAGGGCGCGCCACCCCGGGCCGGTCGGCGCCGTCACCCCTGAGTGGGTAACGCGCCCTGCCGGGCAAGCGTCCCCCGGACGGGTGCCGGGCCGGCGCGGGGAAGCGGACGGGGGCGTACGCGGCGCAGGGCCCCGGCGACATGCGCCGGAGCCCTGCGATGACCTGCGACGGCGTACGGGCGGGCGTAGGCCTACGACGGCGTACGGGTCGTACGCGCCCCTACGGGTCCTGCGAGTCCCTACGGGTCGTACGCGCCCCTACGGGCGGCGTGCTCTCGTCAGCCGCACTGACAGGCGCCGCCCGACTGGCAGCCGCAGCCGCAGCCCGAGCCGCAGCCGCAGGCCGCCAGGAGCGGGAGGATTCTGGGCTCGGCGGGCTGCTCGGTCTCTCGGGTCTGGGTCGGGTCGGGAGCGGTGCTGGGGGATTCGGCCATGGGTCCCTCCTAGAGGCTGAGTGCCTTCGCCCATTTCATGCCCGCCGCGCCGGGCGCATCAACGGCGCACAGTGGCTCGCGCCCGCCCGCGCCACCGCGACCCGCACCGCGGCGACCCGCGCCAGCCACCGTGGTCCGCGCCGCCGCGACCCGCATCCCCCGCGACCCGCACCTCACCGGAGAGCACCGCCCCCAGAACCGCCGGAGGCCTACGCCCCCTCCACCCCCGTCCCGGTTCCCGTCCCCGCCACCGGCGGGATCTCCTGCTGCTGCAACTCGTCGGCGTGTTCGCCCGTGACCAGGTAGACCACCCGCTTGGCGACCGCGACCGCGTGGTCGGCGTACCGCTCGTAGTAGCGGCCGAGCAGGGTGACGTCCACGGCCGTCTCGATGCCGTGCTTCCAGCGGTCGTCGATCAGGTGCTGGAACAGGGTGCGGTGCAGCAGGTCCATCTCGTCGTCGTCCTGCTCCAGCTGGAGCGCCAGGTCGACGTCCTTGGTGACGATCACCTCGGCCGCCTTCGCCATCAGGCGCTGCGCGAGCTGGCCCATCTCCAGGATGGTGGCGTGCAGGTCGTGGGGGACCGCCCGCTCGGGGAAGCGCAGCCGGGCGAGCTTGGCCACGTGCTGGGCGAGGTCGCCCGAGCGCTCCAGGTCGGCGGACATCCGCAGCGAGGTGACGACGATCCGCAGATCCGTCGCCACCGGCTGCTGCCGGGCCAGCAGGGCGATGGCCCTGGCCTCCAGGTCGTGCTGGAGCTCGTCGACCTTCTTGTCGGCCTCGATCACGTTCTCGGCCAGCTTCAGATCGGTGTCGAGGATGGCGGTCGTGGCGCGTCCGATCGCCGACCCGACCAGCCGGGCCATCTCCACCAGGCTGTCGCCTATCGAGTCCAGTTCCTCGTGGTACGCGTCCCGCATCTTCGGTTCCCTCTCGTGCGTGCGTCTTCGTCCGGGGTTGCAGGGGCTGCAGGATTGCAGGGGGCTGCAGGGCGTGCGGGGCGGCGGCCCGCCGGTCACGGCCGGCGGAACCCGCGCTGCCGGCCGACGGCCCCGGCGTCCGCCGAGACGACGGACGGCCCCGGCGCCCGTCAGAGCGACGGACGACCCCGGCGCCCCCTACGGCACCAGTGGCTCCGGTGCCCGCTACGGCGACCCGTGGCCCCGGCGCCCGCCAAGGCGAGCTGTGACCCCGGCGCCCGCTACGGCACCGATGGCTCCGGCGCCCGCCAAGGCGACCCGTGGCCCCGGCCCCCGCTACGGCGACCGGTGGCGCGAACCCCACGCTCCCACGGTCCGGCCTCCACGCGTCCGTTTCCGTCACCCCAAATGAACCATCACTGGCCCCAAGGTGAACTCTGGGCGACGAGTGTTCGAGGTCGCACTCGGATGGGTGCGGTCTCGTCGTACCCCGTGCCTAACCTGGTGGCATGGACGTGAACGCGGCGGTCGCCGCAGCGGCAGCGATCGCCGGAGTGCTCACCGGTGTCATCGCCATGCTCGCGTTCCGCTTCAGCGAGCGCGAGCAGAAGCGTCCCACCCGCACCTCCCTGCACACCGACGCGGTGCTGCCGCCGGGCGTGGACACGGTCCTGTCCGTGCTGCGGTCCTCCGCCGTCGTCCTCGACGAGGGCGACGCCGTCGTCAAGGCCAGCTCCGCCGCGTACGCCCTCGGGCTCGTCCGCGGCGGCAAGCTGGCCGTGGAGCCGATGCTCCAGATGGCCCGGGACACCCGGCGGGACGGGGAGATACGCCAGGTCGAGCTGGACCTGCCGCGGCGCGGCACCGGGCGCGGCGAGGCCCTCGCCGTCTCCGCGCGGGTCGCCCCGCTCGGCTCGCGGCTGGTGCTGCTGCTGGTGGAGGACCTCACCGAGGCCCGGCGCATCGAGGCGGTACGACGCGACTTCGTCGCCAATGTGAGCCATGAACTGAAGACCCCCGTGGGCGCCCTCTCCCTGCTCTCCGAGGCCGTCATGGACGCCTCCGACGACCCGGAGGCCGTGCAGCGGTTCGCCGGGCGGATGCAGATCGAGGCGACCCGGCTGACCAACCTCGTGCAGGAGCTGATCGACCTGTCGCGGGTGCAGAACGACGACCCGCTGGAGGACGCCGAGCCGGTGCGCGTGGACGAACTGGTCGCCGAGGCCATCGACCGCTGCCGCCACCAGGCGGGCACCAAGCAGATCACCATGGCCGCCGGAGGCACCGCGGACCTGCATGTGTGGGGCAACCGCGGCCAGCTCGCCGCCGCCCTCGGCAACCTCGTCGAGAACGCGGTCAACTACTCACCGGCCCGCACCCGCGTCGGCATCGCCGCCCGCCGGATCACCGCACCCGGCGGCGATCTGATCGAGCTGGCCGTCACCGACCAGGGCATCGGCATCTCCGACAAGGACAAGGAGCGCATCTTCGAGCGCTTCTACCGCGTCGACCCGGCCCGCTCGCGCGCCACGGGGGGCACCGGGCTCGGGCTCGCGATCGTCAAGCACGTGGTCGCCTCGCACGGCGGGGAGGTCACGGTGTGGAGCGCCGAGGGTCAGGGCTCCACCTTCACCCTGCGGCTGCCGGAGGCCGCCGCGGCCCGCGCCGCCCGGGACCGCGTCCGCGACCGGGCGCAGCAGCACCCCGCCCTCGACGACGAGGCCGGGCAGCCCCCCACCGACACATCCCCGTACGAACCGCTTCCCGCCCCGGAGGTCCTTCCGTGACCCGTGTGCTCGTCGTCGAGGACGAGGAGTCCTTCTCCGACGCCCTGTCGTACATGCTCCGCAAGGAGGGCTTCGAGGTGGCCGTGGCCGCCACCGGGCCCGACGGACTCGACGAGTTCGAGCGCAACGGCGCCGACCTCGTCCTCCTCGACCTGATGCTGCCGGGCCTGCCCGGCACGGAGGTGTGCCGGCAGCTGCGCGGCCGCTCCAACGTCCCGGTGATCATGGTGACCGCCAAGGACAGCGAGATCGACAAGGTGGTCGGTCTGGAGATAGGAGCCGACGACTACGTCACCAAGCCCTTCTCCTCGCGCGAGCTGGTGGCCCGCATCCGCGCGGTGCTGCGCCGCCGCGGCGAGCCGGAGGAGGTCACTCCGGCCGCGCTGGAGGCCGGCCCGGTCCGCATGGACGTCGACCGGCACGTGGTGACGGTGTCCGGCTCCAAGGTCGATCTGCCGCTCAAGGAGTTCGACCTCCTGGAGATGCTGCTGCGCAACGCCGGCCGGGTGCTCACCCGGATGCAGCTGATCGACCGGGTCTGGGGCGCCGACTACGTGGGCGACACCAAGACCCTCGACGTCCACGTCAAGCGGCTGCGCGCCAAGATCGAGCCGGACCCGGGCGCGCCGCGCTTCCTGGTCACGGTGCGGGGCCTCGGCTACAAGTTCGAGCCGTAGGCCGCACCCCGGACCGACCGGACCCGGACCCCTGACCGGCCCCGGACCCCGGACCGACCGGACCCCGGACCGTCCGCACCGGACCCCGGGCCGACCGATCCCGGACCGGCCGGCCCCGGACCGGCCCAGTCGACGCCGAAGGGCGGCGCGCTCCCCGTGGGGAGCGCGCCGCCCTTCGGCATACGAGGTGTGCGCAGGCGTACCTCTGCGCACGTGGACGTACGCAGGCGCAGGCAGGCGTACGCAGGGGCCGTCAGGGCCGCCCGGTCAGTGGCCGGCGACCGACTGGGACGCCGAGTCGCTCGGAGCGGCCGGGCTGCCCGAGGCCGTCGACGAGCCGGACGGCGACTCGTCCGTCTTCGGCTGCCCCGCGGCGCCGGTGGAGGCGCTCGCGGAGGCGCTCTTGGAGGCGGACGCGGAGGGCGAGGCGCCCGGCGCGGCCGGCATGTTGCTCGGGCCCCACTTGTCGAAGTAGCTCTCGGCCGGCACGACGAAGGCGCGCAGGCTCACGTCACCGGTCTTGCTGAAGGTGAAGGTGATCTTCTGCGCGTTGCCGTCGGCGACATTGCCGCCGGGGGAGGGCAGCGCGGCGGAGGCGTTGCCCTTGCCGCCGATGATCAGGGAGCCGCCGGCCGGGACGGTCAGCTTGCCGTTGCCCTTGCCCTGCGCGGGGGTGAGCTGCGCGGTGCCGTCGCCGTCGACGCGGATGGCGTCGAGGGTCTGGGCGTGGTCGTCGTTGTTGAAGATGGTCGCGGAGATGACGGCCGGGCCCTTGGTCTGGGTGCCGGGCTGCGTGATGACCACCGCGTTCTGGACCTTGATGGTCCCGACGGTGACGGCCGCGTTGTCCGGCTTGACCTCGAGCGTCTGGGCATCGTTGCCGGCGCCGCACGCGGCGAGCGAGGCGATCGAGAACGCGATGGCGGCGGCGGCGAGGGCGCCGCGTCGAAGGCTGCTGCTCACGGCGGCGGCAACTCCTTGAACGTGGGCGGTACAGGGCGACTCCCTTATAAAGCCGCCCTAAGTGTCTGTCAGCGGCCTTAGGTTACCGAGCCGTTCCCGAGCCCCCGCACCCGACCCGCCCCACCGCGCCCCGGGGCACCCGGACACCCCTCCCGCGACGCCTTTCACGAGGCCGTTCGGGGGCCCTGCGGGTGTCTTGCGGGTGTCCTCCGCGGGGGCCGTTCGACGGACGGCGCGAGGGCCGTTCGGCGGACGGGACGCCGTCCGGGGACGGCGCGCACCGTGCCCGCAATGCCTCTCACCACGCATTGGCCGCCCCGTAGCACGCCATTCGCATAAGCGCCGTCCGCCGGCCGGGCGGAAAGCGCCGTCCGGCATACCGGACGGCATACCGGACGGCATACTCGCCGGTATACCCGGCGCCAAAGCCGCCGCCCTTACCCGCGCCCTTCCGTCGCGCGCCCCCTCATGGATTTCCGGGCACGGAATGCGCGCCCCGTACGGAACCCGGTGGGGAAGCGACCGCTGAACCCGGTGAGGGAAGCGACCGGCGAAATTGATCACGCCCCATCGGACCGCCCCGCGCCATGGCGTGATCAATTCCGGATTCGTCCCGAACGCGACGTGGCTCACCGAACGGAGTAGCGGAAGTCGGACACAGGGAACCGGACAAATCAGGACGTTCGGCCGTTTGGAGGGGCGGCCGGATGTGTGTAACGTGTGCGTTTCTCCCTGTGCGGGAAGCCCCTCCGACCTGCGGATACCCGCCCCGTCCCGGCCCGGCGGCCCCTGCCGAAGCACGTTCCGGTTGCTGTTGTCAAGCCCCGAGATATGCCCTGACCTGCGAAAACGCCATTCAGAAGACGCCGTATCCGTGTTACTCTGGATAGCCACGGAAGGGGTACCTGTCACATGACGTTCAAGGTTGGCGACACCGTGGTCTATCCCCATCACGGGGCCGCGCTGATCGAGGCCATCGAAACTCGCCAGATCAAAGGCGTGGACAAGACCTACTTGGTGCTGAAGGTCGCCCAGGGTGACCTGACGGTACGTGTGCCAGCGGACAATGCGGAGTTCGTCGGCGTGCGTGATGTGGTCGGTCAGGACGGGCTGGACCGGGTCTTCGAGGTGCTGCGCGCTCCGTACGCCGAGGAGCCCACGAACTGGTCCCGTCGCTACAAGGCAAATCTGGAGAAGCTCGCCTCCGGCGATGTCATCAAGGTCGCGGAAGTCGTGCGTGACCTGTGGCGTCGTGAGCGCGAGCGCGGTCTCTCCGCCGGTGAGAAGCGCATGCTCGCCAAGGCCCGCCAGATCCTGGTGAGCGAACTCGCCCTCGCGGAGAACACGAACGAGGACAAGGCCGAAGCCCTGCTCGACGAGGTTCTCGCGTCCTGACGCGCGAGGTGCCCTGACACGGACCCGGGCGGGCCACGACGACCGCCTCCGTCCAGCGCAGCACAGCACTGCCGCGGTGCCCGATGACTCGACCGCAGTCGCCGGGCGCTGCGGCATGTCCGCATCCACCGCCGAACCCCACGGCGCCCGGAACGCCCAGGGACACCTGAGCCACCTGGAGTACCCCGGAAGCCCCGGAGCACACCGGCGCAGGAGTCCGCCGGCGCACCACTCGGCGCGGCGACCCGGCGTACGACGACTCGTCGTCCCGGCGACGCGCCTCGCGGCGTGATGAGCGGCAGGTACCCGCACGCACGGCGGACATGCCGTACGGCGAGGGAATCCCCCCGATACTGTGTGCCGGGCCCGGGCAGTCGGCTCGACCGGGGTCACGGAAGGGTCCGGTCAAGGCGTCGCGCCCGGCACGGTGTGGCCATACCCACGTAGGCACCGCCGCCAAACCGGCGTCTGACGGGCGGACGACGCGGACCGGCGGCACGGCCTCCAGCACACGACCCGGACAGGAACCGATGTCTGACGAATCGCGCCCCGCACCCGCGGGCGGGCGGCCGGGAACCCCCGTCGCCGCCGTGATCCCGGCCGCCGGCCGAGGGGTACGCCTCGGCCCGGGCGCGCCCAAAGCGCTGCGCACGCTGAGCGGCACGCCCATGCTGATCCACGCCGTGCGCGCCATGGCCGCCTCCCGCGCCGTCTCTTCGGTGGTCGTCGTCGCCCCGCCCGACGGCGCCGCCGAGGTCAAGTCGCTCCTGGACGCGTACGCGCTGCCCGAGCGGACGGACTTCCTGGTGGTGCCGGGCGGGGAGAGCCGGCAGGAGTCGGTGCGGCTCGGCCTGGAGGCGCTGCCGCCGGGCCACGACATCGTCCTCGTGCACGACGCGGCCCGCCCGCTGGTCCCGGTGGACACCGTGGACGCGGTCATCGAGGCCGTACGGGACGGGGCGCCCGCCGTCGTGCCGGCGCTGCCGCTGGCGGACACCGTCAAGCAGGTCGAGCCGGCCGCCGCGCCGGGCGGGCCCGAACCCGTCGTCGCCACGCCGGACCGCTCCCTGCTGCGGGCCGTGCAGACCCCGCAGGGCTTCGACCGCGCCACGCTGGAGCGCGCCCACCGGACGGTCACCGACGACGTCACCGACGACGCGAGCATGGTCGAACAGCTCGGCGAGCGGGTCGTGGCCGTGCCCGGTCACGAGGAGGCCTTCAAGGTCACCCGCCCGCTCGACCTCGTCCTCGCGGAGGCGGTCCTGGCCCGGCGGAGGCTGAACGATGGCTTCTGACCACACCCCGGACGCGGACGTCACCGCCCCCGTCGTGCTGCCCCAGGTCGGCATCGGCACCGACATCCACGCCTTCGAGGACGGCCGCGAGCTGTGGTGCGCCGGACTGAAGTGGGAGGGCGAGGGACCGGGACTGGCCGGCCACTCCGACGCCGACGTCGTCGCGCACGCCGCGTGCAACGCGCTGTTCTCCGCCGCCGGACTCGGCGACCTGGGCCGGCACTTCGGCACCGGACGCCCCGAGTGGTCGGGCGCCTCCGGCGTCACCCTGCTGACCGAGGCCGCGCGGATCGTGCGCGCGGCCGGCTTCCGGATCGGGAACGTCGCAGTGCAGGTCGTCGGCCCCCGGCCGAAGATCGGCAAGCGACGCGAGGAGGCGCAGAAGATCCTCTCCGAGGCGGCCGGCGCGCCGGTGTCCGTCTCCGGCGCGACCACCGACGGTCTCGGCTTCCCCGGCCGGGGCGAGGGACTGATGGCGGTGGCCACGGCTCTCGTGGTGCGCGTGGACTGAGGGCGTGCGAGGGTACGCGCTAAGCGACCAGTGATCGATACCGCTGAGCGAGCAGTGATCGTGACCGCTGAGCGACCAGTGATCGAGGACCGGAGGGTGCCCCCATGTCCGCCGTACTGTCCGACCGGCTCAAGAACCTTCTCGACGGCCCCGTCTTCATCGTCGTCGGCACCGTCCAGCCCGACGGCAGCCCGCAGTTGTCGCCGGTGTGGGTGAAGCGGGACGGCGACGACCTTCTCGTCTCCACCACCGTGGACCGCCGCAAGAAGAAGAACCTCGACCGCGACCCGCGGGTGAGCGTCGTGGTCCAGAACCCCGACAACCCCTACGAGTACGCCGAGATCCGCGGCACCGTCGAGATGACCACCGAGGGCGGCCAGGCGCTCATCGACGAACTGTCCCTGAAGTACACCGGCAAGAAGTACGCCGAGTTCAACCCGTCCTCGGCGCAGGACGCCGAACGGGTGGTCGTCCGCATCCGGGCGCGCAAGGTCGTGGGCAGCCTGTAACCCCGCGGCGACGCCTCGCCCGGAGACCTCCGGACCTCGCTGGCGCGGGCCCGGAGGCCTTCGCCCGTCCCGGGCGGCCCGCGCCGGGACACGAATACACGCCCTTGTGCCGAAGGGGCGCGAGGCACTGTCCGCGGCCCACTACCCTGGAGTGGTGACTATTCGCCTGTACGACACCAGCGCCCGGCAGATCCGTGACTTCACCCCGCTCAAGCCG
The DNA here is from genome assembly GCF_019890635.1 of Streptomyces sennicomposti. GTDB lineage: Bacteria > Actinomycetota > Actinomycetes > Streptomycetales > Streptomycetaceae > Streptomyces > Streptomyces sennicomposti. Next base: position 19,455 of record NZ_JAIOAB010000018.1, on the reverse strand, counting down.
GGCTGTGTCTCGATCTACCTGTGTGGTGCCACCGTGCAGGCGGCCCCGCACATCGGTCACATCCGGTCGGGGCTGAACTTCGACATCATGCGCCGCTGGTTCTCCCACCGCGGCTACGAGGTGACGTTCATCCGCAACGTCACCGACATCGACGACAAGATCATCACCAAGGCGCACGAGCAGCACCGCCCGTGGTGGTCCATCGGCTACGAGAACGAGCGCGCGTTCAACGACGGTTACACCGCCCTCGGCTGCCTGCCGCCCAGCTACGAGCCCCGCGCCACCGGCCATGTGCCGGAGATGGTCGAGATGATGCGGCGGCTCATCGAGCGCGGGCACGCCTACGCCGCCGACGGCAACGTCTACTTCGACGTGCGCTCCTTCCCCGGCTATCTGGAGCTGTCCCGCCAGGAGCTGGACAACCTGCTCCAGCCCTCCGGCGAGGGCGAGACCGGCAAGCGCGACCCGCGCGACTTCGCCATGTGGAAGGCCGCCAAGCCGGGCGAGCCGACCTGGCCCACCCCGTGGGGCGAGGGCCGGCCCGGCTGGCACCTGGAGTGCTCGGCCATGGCGCACAAGTACCTCGGCAGCGCCTTCGACATCCACGGCGGCGGCCTGGACCTGATCTTCCCGCACCACGAGAACGAGATCGCCCAGGCCAAGGCCTACGGCGACGAGTTCGCCCGGTACTGGGTGCACAACGCCTGGGTCACCATGGCCGGCGACAAGATGTCCAAGTCGCTCGGCAACAGCGTCCTGGTCTCCGAGATGGTCAAGCAGTGGCGGCCCATCGTGCTGCGCTACTACCTCGGCACCCCGCACTACCGGTCGATGATCGAGTACAGCGAGGAGGCGCTGCGCGAGGCGGAGTCCGCGTTCGCGCGGATCGAGGGCTTCATCCAGCGCGTGGTGGAGAAGGCCGGCCCGGTGGAGCCCGCCGCCGAGGTGCCGCCCGCCTTCGCCGAGGCGATGGACGACGACCTCGGGGTCCCGCAGGCGCTCGCCGTCGTGCACACCACCGTCCGGCAGGGCAACAGCGCGCTGGCGGCCGACGACAAGGAGGCCGCCGTGGCCCGGCTCGCCGAGGTGCGGGCCATGCTCGGCGTCCTCGGTCTCGACCCGCTGGACGAGCAGTGGGCCGGTGAGGGCGGCGACCGCGGCGAGGACCTGCACGGGGTGGTGGACACCCTGGTCCGGATGGTGCTCGACCAGCGCGAGGCCGCCCGGGCGCGCAAGGACTGGACGACCGCGGACGCCATCCGCGACCAGCTCGGCCAGTCCGGTCTGGTCATCGAGGACAGCCCGCAGGGCCCCCGCTGGAGCCTCGGCCCCCGCTGAGCCCGCCCGCGGTCCGCAGGACCGCCGTGCCGCCCGGTCCCGCCGGGCGGCACACTCCACAGACGTGACAGACGTACGCGATGACGAACGTGCGTACGACGCTTTCGACAGACAGGTAGATCATGGCCGCGAACAACCGCCGCATGTCCGGCAAGAAGGGCGCGCAGGTCGGCAGCGGCGGCAAGCGGCGCCGTGGCCTGGAGGGCAAGGGCCCCACGCCGCCCGCCGAGATGCGCAAGGGACACGTCAAGCAGCGCGCCGCGCAGGCCAAGGCCCGCCGCGCGCAGGGCGGCCGTCCGCAGCAGCGCCGCGGCGGGGGCCGTTCGGCCTCCGAGCTGGTCGTCGGCCGCAACCCGGTCGTCGAGGCGCTGCGCGAGGGCGTGCCCGCCACCACGCTCTACGTCCAGCAGTTCATCGACAACGACGAGCGGGTGCGCGAGGCGCTCCAGCTCGCGGCCGAGCGCGGCGGCATCAACCTCATGGAGGCGCCGCGCCCCGAGCTGGACCGGATGACCAACGGGCTCAACCACCAGGGCCTGGTCCTCCAGGTCCCGCCGTACGAGTACGCGCACCCCGAGGACCTGGCGGACGCCGCCGCCGACGCGGGCGAGGACCCGCTGATCGTGGCGCTCGACGGGGTGACCGACCCGCGCAACCTCGGTGCCGTCGTCCGTTCCGTCTCCGCGTTCGGCGGGCACGGCGTGGTCGTCCCCGAGCGGCGCGCGGCCGGCATGACCGCGGGCGCCTGGAAGACCTCGGCCGGCACCGCCGCCCGGACGCCGGTGGCCCGCGCCACCAATCTGACGCGCGCGCTGGAGCAGTACCAGAAGGCGGGCCTCACCGTCGTCGGCCTGGCCGCGGACGGCGAGGCCGAACTCGGCGACCTGGACGCCCTGGAGGGGCCGGTCGTCATCGTCGTCGGCAGCGAGGGCAAGGGCCTGTCCCGGCTCGTCGGCGAGACCTGCGACGTGCGGGTGCGCATCCCGATGCCGGGCGGCGCGGAGTCGCTGAACGCCGGTGTGGCCGCGGGCATCGTCCTGTACGAGGCGGCGCGCCGGCGCGGCTGATCCGCCGGCGGCGGCCGTCCGTTCCGTACGGCGCGGCCGCCCGCTCCGGGCGCCCCCGTCGGCGTACGACGCGCCGGTACGGGCGTCCGAACGGATGTTCTGGCGTTCACCTGCTCGGGTAAACGTGGCAGGTCGCCGCGTCCTTGACGCGGTCCGGACAGATCCGCCGGGTCACGGCAGTGTCCTAACTCCACGTCACTCGGTTAGATGAGTGTGGACACCAGAACACCCCGCACACCCACGGGGGACCGCTCGTCGGGATACGACGACGCTCCCGCGCTGAGCATGGTGAAGGTGCCGAGCGATCCGGCGCAGGTCATCGTCTCCCACGCGAGCTTCCGCGTGCAGTTGGGCGCCGCGTCGTGGCGCGCCCGGTCCCCTCGGCCCGCCCCGTCCCAGGGCGCCGCCGACACCGCCGCCCGGGTGCCCGCCGCCGGCCTGGCCGGGACCGCCGCCCCCCGCCGCCCCCTCGTCTGGAGCGGCCGGTCCGCCCCCGACGACACCGGCGCCCACCGGCTGCTGCAGGCCGTGCGCAGCGGCAGCGTGGGCCACACCGAGGAGTCCGCCGCCGACGCCGGGGCCACCCAGGTCATCCCGCGCATCGACGCCGGCTCCGGCCGGGGCGCGGGCGGCGGCTCCTACGACACCCTCGACCAGACCGTCGGGATGCCCGTCGTCGGCGGCCCGCACGGCCCCGACTCCGGCGAGACCCGGCTGCTCCCGCACATGCGCACCGCCGAGTCCGGCTACGACTCCGGCGGATACGGCGGCCACACCGGCGCCGGCTACGCCACGCCGGGCGGCGCACCGCCCCACACCCGCCCCGGCCACCCCGACGGCTATGCCTACGACGGCCGGGCGTACGGCGGCCAGACGTACGACGACGCCTACGACGACGAGCCCTACGGCCCGGACGAGACCGTGGCGGACGGCCGCCGGCGCGGCCGGCGGCACAGCGACGACCCGGCCCGCCACGCCTACTACCCCGGCCGCCGGATGAACCTCGGCGTGGTCCTGCTCCCGCTGCGGATCTTCCTCGGCTTCGTCACCATCTACGCCGGCATGGGCAAGCTGTGCGACCCGCTCTACTTCGACGGCGGCAAGCGCGGCTCCATGGTCAAGTGGCTCAACTCGCTGCACCCCTGGGAAGCCGCCGAGCCGCTGCGCCAGTTCGCCCTCCAGCACCCGGTCGGCTCCGGGCTGGTCATCGCCTTCCTCCAGGTCATCGTCGGCGTGCTGACCATCCTCGGCTGCTGGCAGCGGGTCGCCGCGGTGTTCGGCGCGCTGCTGTCGGCCGCGCTCATCGTCACGGTCAGCTGGCGCACCCTGCCCGTCTACGACGCGCCCGACATCATCTACCTCGCCGCCTGGTCGCCGCTGATCATCGCCGGCGCGCCCGTCTACTCCGTCGACGGCCGCCTCGCCGCGTCCGCCTGGCGGCGGCTGGGACCGCGCGCCCACATCTGGGACCTGCGCCGGTACGTGCTGCGGCGCGGCGCGCTGCTCACGGTGGTCGTCACCGGGCTCACCCTGCTGACCGGGTCGCTGCTCGGCGACGCGGTGCGCGACGCCGACCAGGTGGTCGCGCCCCGGCCGGGCGAGGCCCCGCGCAACGCGCTGCCCGGGTCGCCGCTGCCGCGGCACTCCGACGGCAAGCGACAGGACAAGTCGCCGACCGCCCCGGCCGCGCCCAGCCGTCGCGGTACGACGACCGGTCCGTCCGGCGGCCCCGCGACCACGCCGGGCACGGCCCGCGAGAGCGGCGGCGCCACCACCGGCGCGCCCAGCCAGACCCAGGGCACCACGGGCCGCACCACGCCCCGCCAGTCCGCCCCCGTACGGCAGGCGCCCAGCACCAGCGCGGGCCCGACCTCGGGCGGCGGCGCGAGCGGCGGTTCCGGCTCGGGCGGCGACTCGGGCTCCGCCGGCGGCACGTCCTCCGGGCGGCCGGGACTGGTGGGCGGCCTGCTGGGGTAGCCGCGCACGGCCGACCGCGCCACTCACGAGAACGCGCACGGCCGACCGCGCCACTCACGAGAAGGGGTCCCGCACAGAACCTGTGCGGGACCCCTTCTCGTTGGTCGTGCGCTGTCGTGCGGTGGCGGGGCGTCAGGCGCGGCCCAGGGCGGCCAGTTCCTTCGCGGCTTCGGTGAGGTCCTTCGCGGTGTCGATGGCCCGCCAGTAGGCGCCCTGCGGGATCGGGAAGCCGGCCAGGCGGAGTTCGCGGGCCAGCCGCGGGAACGTGGTCCGCTCGTGGTCGCCGCGCTCGGGGAGCAGATCGGCGAAGCCGGGGGAGAAGACGTAGACGCCCGCGTTGATCTCGAACGTGGAGGGCGGGGCCTCGATGAAGTCCGTGATGTGGCCGAAGCCGTCCGTCTGCACGGCGCCCCACGGGATGCGCGGCCGGGCCAGCGCGACGGTCGCCAGCGCGTCGCGCTCGGTGTGGAAGTCCGCCATGTCGCGCAGCGAGAAGCGGGTCCAGATGTCGCCGTTGGTGGCGTACCAGGCGCGGTCCGGGTGGGGGAGGTGGGCGGCGGCGAACTTCAGGCCGCCGCCGCGGCCGAGGGGCTCCGTCTCCACGGCGGTGGTGACGTTCACGGGCAGAGCGGCCGACCGCAGCCACTCCTGGAGGACCTCGGCGAGGTGCCCGCAGGAGATCACCACGTCCGTGACGCCCTCCTCGGCGAGCCAGGCGAGCTGGTGCCCGATGATCGGGGTGCCCGTGCCGGGGATCTCGACCATCGGCTTGGGCCGGTCGTCGGTGTAGGGCCGCAGCCGGGACCCTTGGCCTCCGGCCAGGACGACGGCTTGAGTGGGGCGCGAAGCCGCATTCGGATGGGTCATGGGGGCACTGTACGTGCCCGTACGCGACCGCTGTCCGGGGGTGACGGGGTGGGCGAGGACGGGATGCGAGGGGGCGTACGAGGGTGTGCGGGGGCCGGGGACCCGACCCCCGGCCCTCAGCTGTGCGTGGCGAGGACGCCCGAGGCGAAGGAGGTGTCGCAGACCGGGCGGGCGTAGGACTGGGCGCGGGAGGCGCCGTAGAGGCGGACCGCCGCGCGGCCGAGGGTGCGGGCGATCGACGTGCAGTGCCGGGCCAGGGACGGGCGGTCGTCGACCGCCTGCTGGAGGTGGGTGAGCGCGACGCCCGGGTCCTTCTCCTGCAGCTCCGTCAGCAACTGGTCGCGCAGCACGTCCTGGGGGGCGCGGGCGCGGGCCGGGGCGCCGGCCACCGACGTGTCGGACGCGGTGAGCACCGAGGACGAGGAGTCCCCAGACCAGTCGACGCGGGTGACCGCGAGGGTCCCGGAGAGCACCAGGACGACGGGCAGGACGAGGGCGAGGGAGCGGCCGATCCGGCGGGCGGGGCCCCGGCCGCGTCGCGTGGGGTGGGTGGTGGAGTGCTTCACGCGTCGCAGCGTAGCCCCCGGTAATGATTTGGCGACATTTAGTCACCCCTTCGAGGGATCGGGATGGGCGGCGCGCCGGGCGGCATGTTGACGAACATCGCTCGAAATGTCCGGTGCCGTGGGGTATTCCGGGGAAACGGGAAAGGGCCCCGCGCCAGTTCGCGGGGCCCTTCTCGTCAACCTGAGCGAATCGCCCCGGGGTGACCCGAGGTTTCAGCCGTACGAGTGTCAGTCGGAGAGACGCTCGCCCGTGGACGTCGAGAACACGTGGGTCTCGCCCGGCCGCGGCACGACGTGCACGGTGGCGCCCTTCTCCGGGACGGCGCGGCTGCTGACGCGGACCACGAGGTCCCTCTGCTCGCCGCCGACGGTGACGGTGCCGTAGATGTAGCCGTCGGCGCCGGTCTCCTCGACCACGTTCACCGAGACGGCGAGGCCGGCCGGCTCGTCGGTGGTGTCCTTGGACAGCGAGGCCGCGGCGCCGCCGCCCAGCTCGACCACGTCGAAGTGCTCGGGGCGGACGCCCACGGTCACCGTGCGGTCGCCCTTGTCGGCGGCGGCCTTGAGCGCGTCCCGGTTGACCGGCACCACGCTGTTGCCGAACTTCACGCCGCCGTCGATGATCGGCACGTCGATCAGGTTCATGGCGGGGGAGCCGATGAAGCCGGCGACGAAGACGTTGGCGGGCTTGTCGTACATGTTCCGCGGCGAGTCCACCTGCTGGAGGATGCCGCCCTTGAGCACGGCCACCCGGTCGCCCATCGTCATGGCCTCGACCTGGTCGTGGGTGACGTAGACGGTGGTGATGCCGAGGCGGCGCTGGAGCGAGGCGATCTGCGTACGGGTCGACACGCGGAGCTTGGCGTCGAGGTTCGACAGAGGCTCGTCGAAGAGGAACACCTGCGGGTCGCGGACGATGGCGCGGCCCATGGCGACGCGCTGGCGCTGACCGCCGGACAGGGCCTTCGGCTTGCGGTCCAGGTACTCGGAGAGGTCCAGCATCTTCGCGGCCTCTTCGACCTTGCGCCGGATCTCCGTCTTGTTGACGCCGGCGATCTTGAGCGCGAAGCCCATGTTGTCGGCGACGGTCATGTGCGGGTAGAGCGCGTAGTTCTGGAACACCATGGCGATGTCCCGGTCCTTGGGCGGCAGGTGGGTGACGTCGCGGTCCCCGATGCGGATGGCGCCGCGGTTGACGTCCTCGAGCCCCGCGAGCATCCGCAGCGAGGTGGACTTGCCGCAGCCGGACGGGCCGACCAGGACGAGGAACTCACCGTCCGCGATGTCGATCTCCAGAGCGTCGACGGCGGGCTTCTCGGAACCCGGGTAGATCCGGGTCGCCTTGTCGAACTGCACAGTGGCCATGGTGAATGGGCCCCCTTCTACCGGCAGGAACGTGCCGGACGATCCGTTGTAGGAAGGTGGTCGCCACTACGGATGTTCCGTTGTGGGTGTCTGTGGTCCACACGAGTGAACTGGATCAGGACGGTACCCGGCGTTCACCTGCTCTGTCAGTAGGTCGAGGGCTGTGAACTTCGCGGAAATTTTCGAGGTCCCGGTCTGCTGCCCGGGTACACTGCACGGGCGTGACCCCGTCGCCTCCTTAGCTCAGCTGGTCAGAGCGCCGCTCTTGTAAAGCGAAGGTCGTCGGTTCGAATCCGACAGGGGGCTCTTCTAACACCGCGCTGACCTGGGGTCTCTCCTCAGGGAGGCGCTTTACTCGGCCTCGGACTCCTCGTCCGGGGCCGATTGCGTGAGCGGTGCGTGAGCGGATGCGTCACCAGTGCCCGACTGGGCTGCGGATTCCCCGGCATCCGCCGGCATCTCCTCGGCGCCTGACTCCACGCCGTCAGGCGCCTCTCGCTCGGCTTCCGCCCCCTCGGCATCACCCGTTCGGCGTGCGCGCGGGACAAGGCGGGCGGCGGCCTCTGCGATCGCGCGGTCGGCTTCCGGGAGCAGGCTCGTGTACGTGTCCGCTGTGATGGCGATCGAGGAGTGGCCGAGCATCTCCTGGATGTCCTTCAGGTCGGCACCAGCCGCGTGGGCGAGCGTCGCCGCGCCGTGGCGGAGGTCGTGGAGCCGGATCGGCGGGAGGCCGATCTCCTCGTACAGCTCGATGAAGCGTCGGGTGACGTTGGCGGGGTGGAGCATCTCGCCGTTCTCCTTGGTGAACACACGGGCGGTCTCCACCCAGGCGCTGCCCCATTCCTCTCGGTCCTTGTCCTGCTGGACGCGGTGCTGCTTGAGGGCCTGGACCGTGTCGGAGTCGAGCGCGATGGTGCGGGCGCCGGCGTCGGTCTTGGGATCGTCCTCGTACACCTCCCAGCCGCTGACGACGAGCTGCTTGGCCACGGTGATACGGCTCTCATCGAGGTGAGTGTCGGTCCACCTCTGCCCGCACGCCTCGCCACGCCGCAGCCCACGGAAGGCGACCAGGTGCCACAGCGCGTACAGGCGGTCCTCCGCGACGTGGTCGAGGAAGAGGCCGGTGTGCTCCGGCGTCCAGACCATCACGGGTGATGGCTTCTCGCCGGTGCGCTTCCAGTGGAGAATGCGCTCCTCGGTCCACACCAGCGCCTTGGGGCGCTTGCCCGCCTCCATCGGGACGTGCGCCGCCGGGTTGAAGGTGATGAGCTGCTGGGCGATCGCGGTGTTCAGCGCGGCCCGCAGAGTGGAGCGGATGCGCTGACGCGTGGCCGGAGTGACCATGCGGCGGAAAGGATCCATCTCGGCGATGGCGGCCTTCAACACCTTGCGGCGGGCGCGGTGCTCGCGCCCCTTCCAGGGGATCTCGGCAAGGTCCTCGATTGCCCTGCGGCGGGCGGCGTTGGCCTCCTCGATCTCGACGTTCGCCTCTGCGATGGCCTCGAACATCTCCGACAGGTGGCTGACGCGCAGGCGGTCGAGCCGGATGTGCCCGATCCGCGGTTTGAGATGGACGCGGATGTTGCTCTCATCTCGGCTGATGGCGCTCGGCCGTCCCTTCTTGGCAGCCAGCCACATGTCCAGCCACTCGCCGACGGTGAGTCGGCTGGTCAGATCCAGGCCGTGGCTGAGGCGCCGCCGCGTCTCCTCGACGTTCGGGAGCGGGGCCTTCTCGTCAGCCACCTTCTCCAGTAGCTCGGCGATATGCGCCAGCCCTTCGGGATCGTCGGATTCGGCGAGCCCGAGGAGGGCGCGGACGTGGTCGAGGTCGGCCTGGGCGGCTTTGAGGGAGTCGTAGCCGGCGCGGCTGAATGAGCGGCGGGTGCCGTCCTCGCGGGACGGTAGCTCCTGGCGTATGGAGTACGAGCCGTGCTTGCGGCTGGAGAGCTTGGGGCAGTTCTTGCCGAGCGGCTTGCCGGTCTCGGGGTCGCGGCAGTAGCAGCGGCGGTGGGTGGAGCCCTTCAAAGGCGTTCCTCCGAGGTGTCGGTATCGGGTTCGGGCAGGTCTACGTCGCCGAGTGCGGGCGGTAGCGGGGGTGGGGTGGCCCCCTCGTCGCGGAGGTCGCGGCGGAGGTAGCGGAGCCTGTACTTGGCCGAGACGGCCTGGTCGGCGTACTTGCTCCGCCTGCGCTCGGCTTCCTCCTTCTCGGCGCGGCTGGTGGCCGTCTTGGCTGCGAACCGGGCGCGTTCTTCCTCTTCGAGTGCGGCGATAGCGGTGCGGACGAGACTGGCGTGAAGCTCGAAGTCAGAGACCAGGCCCGCGTCGTGGCCGGGCACCTCCTCCTCACCGGTGAAGCGGCGCAGGGCGTCCCAGGTGGGCACGAGGTGCTGGAAGGGGAGTTCCTGGGTCTGCTCGACGTAGCCGACCGGGAAGATCAGGCAGACCGGGTACGTCTCCAGGGCGGCGGCCAGGACCATGACGTCCACGAGGGGGAGGACCGCCCGGCGCCCGGACTCCATGTTGGCGATCACGTTGCGCGGGATGGGATGGCCGAGCTGCTCGCACCGGTCTGCCAGTTCCTGTGCGCTCCACCCCATCTCCTTCCTTCTGCGTCGGACTTCGCCGGCCACGTTGGCCTTGATCCGGTCCGCCCACTCGGGGACGTCGTCCTCGTCGCTTCCATCATCGAAACCGGGTTGTGTCATAGAGACACATTAGCTTGGCCATCCTGGTTTATAGACGCCTGGAGCCGGACGTGATGACCGCGTTCGCCGAGGGCTGCATGGAAAGGGGCGCACTGTATGCGCGACGACGCGATGACCGAAGACTCGAAGGGCTTGAAGGGGATGAGTCGGGAAGAGGTGCTCGCCCTTCCCGTGGCGGTTGACCTGGACACGAGCAATCGAGCGCTGGGGCTCGGCCGGAGCAAGGGGTATGAGCTGGCGAAGCGGGGCGCCTACCCGTGCAAGGTGCTGCGCCTGGGCAACGCCTACCGGGTGGTGACCGCCGACCTGTGGGAGCTGCTGGGTCTGGCGGCGTGAAGGGGCGGGAACATAGCAGACGGTTCTGCGCTGAGCTGACACAGAAATGCTGGACTGTTGCCCAGGGCGGACGTACTGTCCGTGTTCCCTCGGGGAACCGAGCGAGTGTCCCGACTCGGGACAAAGCCCCTGTTCCGACTCGGGACACCGGGCGTGTTCCGACTCGGAACGCAGCGCGTGTTCCGTCTCGGAACGCAGCGGGCCTCCGGCGAGGCAACGCCGGAGGCCCGGGAATCCCCGTCGCCCGCATCCAACGAACGATCCGCGCCGCTGGGCCTGCATGCCCGGAGCCGCAGAAGAGGAGCCGCCCAGTGCAACCTGAGAACCCCGCGCCCTATTCCACCCCCGTACCCCCTGTCGCCGCTTGGCCGCCGGTCGCAGTGCCGGGCAAGTCCGGCCAGGGCGAATCCGAGCCCGCCGCGCCGGCCGAGGCTCCGCTGCCGGATCCGGAGCCGACCGCTGGGTCGATGCTGCTGGATGAACTGCGTGGGCAGATAGCGAAGTTCGTGATTCTGCCGTCGCCGGAGGCGCTGGATGCGGTGACGTTGTGGGTGGCGGCGACGCATCTGCAGCCCGCCTGGCAGCATGCGCCGCGGCTGGCGGTGGTGGGGCCGGCGAAGCGGTGCGGTAAGTCGCGGCTGCTGGATGTGCTGACCGAGACGGTCCACGAGCCGATGCTCACCATCAACACCACACCGGCTGCGGTCTTCCGGTCGATCACCGAGGAACCGCCCACGCTCCTGGTGGACGAGGCGGACACCATCTTCGGCACGCCGAAGCAGGCGGAGAAGAACGAGGAGATGCGCGGCCTGCTCAACGCCGGCCATCAGCGCAACCGCTACGTCATCCGTGTGGTCGGCAACGACCACACCCCGCACCGGTTCGCTACCTTCGCCATGGCGGCGCTGGCGGGGATCGGTGACCTGCCCGACACGATCATGGACCGGGCTGTGGTGGTCCGTATGCGCCGCCGGGCGGACGGGGAGCGCGTCAAGCCCTTCCGCTCCCGACGCGACATCCCGGCTCTGCACGACCTGCGCGACCGGGTCGCTGCATGGGCGAGGCCGCTGCTGGATGAGGCGGCGGATCTGGAGCCGGAGATGCCGGTGGAGGACCGGGCCGCGGACACCTGGGAGCCGTTGGTCATCATCGCGGACCTGGCTGCCGGATCCTGGCCCCGGCGCGCCCGCGAGGCGTGTGCACGGATGGTCGCCGCCGAGGTCGAGGCGGAGGAGGACCGGTCCGGCGGGGCCCGGATCCTCGCGGACATCCGCAGGGTGTTCGTGGCACAGCGCGAGCCCGACAGCCTCACCACGGACGAGCTGCTCCACCAGCTCCGCCTGGATGCCGAGAGCCCGTGGGCGGAGTGGGGACGCAACGGGCTGAACGCCAAGGACCTGGCAGCGATGCTCCGGGAGTTCGGCATCAGGCCCGGCAATGTCCGCCTCGCCGACGGAACCCAGCGCAAGGGCTACATGCGCAACAAGTTCCTCGACGCCTGGCGGCGCTACTGCCCCACCGTTCACTCGGTGAACGCCGAGCCTGCCGCCCCCGCTACAGGCTGAGCCCCGCACCCCCCGGGTGGCCGTCCCTGCCGTCCCTGCCGTGATCTCGCAGGTCAAACGGCACGCAGGCAAGACGGCAACCGGGGACAAGACGGCAGCACGATCATGGCGATCGCTGCTGCCGTGAGACGCCGCCCGGATCCGTCTTGTGCCGTCCCATGCGTCCGCGCCGTATCACCGCAGGTCAAAGCCCGGTCTGCCGGGACGGCACAACGGAGCGGTGCCGTCCCGGTCCGCAAGGGATAGGCCGAGACCCCACCGGCCGACCCTCGCCGCCAGGCCGCGCCTGCACACGCGGGAAGCGCCCGGACCCGGCCGGTACGGCACATCAAGGCCCCTGCCGTACCGGCCCTGACCTGCGCTTGCAACGGCCAAGACGGCAAGACGGATCACACCGCCACACCCCCAGGAGCACCCCGCTTGACCCTCCCCACCTCCAACCCCACACCCACCAGTCGTGGGCACCGCCCCGGCGGAGGGCGGCTGTCGATGACCAAGCAGGACATCGAGCGGTACACGCTCGGTGCGGCCGGCTTGGTCATCGTCGCCCTCACCATCAGCGGATTCTGGCTGTCGTACGCGCACCTTGCCGAGGTCGCCGGCCAGCACGGGCTGCGCAGCTCTCCCACCCGCCGCTGGGCCTGGCCTGCGACCCTGGACGCGTTCATCGTCGCGGGTGAACTGCTCATGCTCCGCGCGGGCCTGCGCAGGGTGACCGACAAGTGGGCAATCGCCCTCACGGCCACCGGGTCGGTCGGTTCCATCGCGCTCAACGTGGCCGGAGTCAACGGCACGGGCAGCGCGGGCACCGTGCCGCTGCTCGACTACGTGGTCGCCGCGGTTCCTCCGACCGCCGCACTGCTGGCCTTCGGTGTCCTGATGCGGCAGATCCACCAGCTCGTCGACCAACCCGCAGGCCATCCGGATCCCGCGCCGGTTCTGGCGCCGGAACCACCGGTCGCCGCCCCCGCCACGATCGGCGAGCCGCCGGCCGAGCCGGTCCGGCCCACCCAGCCGCTGGCCGCTGTGCCCAGCCAGCTAACGGAACCACCTTCCGGGATTGCGGAGAGCAGGCCGCGTGGTGGCCGTCCGCCCGGCGCCACGCTTGAGGAACTCGTGGAGATCGGCCGGATCACCCTCGCCGAGCACGGAACGCTGACCCGGTCACTGCTCCGAAAGGCCGTCAAGACCAAAGGGCTGACGATCAGCAGCGAGCGGCAGACCGACGTGATGACCACCCTCCGGCCCGAAATCGAATCCGCCGCCGAGACCGGTCCGGACAGCGGCTGACCGGATTCCCACCGGGGTGACCGGAACCCTTCCGGTCACCCCGGCCAGTCGATCCCCGGTTTCACTCGACGCCCGCTTATCCACATCCGTGGACGGGGCGGTGACCCCCCACTCCGCTGCCCTCTCCTGCGTGAACCGCCCGCCTTGCCCATCCCCCTTGGAGCGCCGCCAGTGACGCACGACCCGCACCACCCCGAAAACGCCCCAGACGAGCCGATGGCGCTGACGAAGTCCCCGACGCTGATGAACCGTCTGCGGCGTGCGTTCGGACGGGGTGCCCCTGGCGGAGCCAGTAGTACCCCGAGTCCGACTCAAGGCCGGACTTCGGGGATCTCCGCCCCGGGGGTGGCAGAGACGGCCCGGCGCCAGGGGGCGCAGGACCAGGAGGCCGTGGCCGAGGACGGCCCTGACCCGGACACGCTCCACGCCGTCCAGCGCCAGATCCTCCACCCTGTGCGTCAAGACGCTGCTATCGCCGGCGAGCCCGCCGTGCAGAGCGTCCAGCCGACGATCCGCCGCTTCACCGGCGACAAGCGTGATGACCGCGTCGGCCCCCTGCGCTTCACCGACGACGAGCGCACCCGGCTCAGGGAAGCCGCCGCCGAGCAAGGCTACAAGGGCGAATCCGGCTTCGCCGCGGACATCGTCCTGGCGTTCATCAGCGGCCGGTTCACCGCCAACCTGCCCCTGTCCGAGGACCGCCGCCGCACCCACATCTTCCGCGCGCAGGTCCTGCGCCAGCTCAACCGCATCGGCGTCAACGTCAACCAGATCGCCCGAGCCCTCAACAGCGACTACACCCCGCCCGACATCCGCCGGCACCTTGCAGAAGTCCAGGACTTGCTGGAGCTGATCGCCGAGGCCCTGCGCCAGCCCGCCGACCCAGAAACGGAGGCGTCCGCGTGATCGCCGCCATCAAACCGGCCGGGGCCAACACCCGCGGCCTGCTCGCCTACCTCTACGGACCCGGCCGCCACGACGAACACCTCGACCCGCACATCGTGGCCGGCTTCGCCATGCTCGGCATGCCCGACCCCGGCCGCGACGAGAACGCTACCCTCACCGAACTCGCCCGCCACCTCGACGAACCCGTAAGGCTGCGCAACAGCGAGTTCGGAAGGAAGGTCACCGACCACGTCTGGCACTGCCCCGTCCGCGCCGCGCCCGAGGACCGCTACCTCTCCGACGCCGAGTGGGCCGAGATCGCCCAGCGCATCGTCCAGGCCGCCGGCATCGCCCCCGCCGGCGACGACCTGGCCTGCCGCTGGATCGCCGTACGCCACGCCGACGACCACATCCACATCCTCGCCACTACCGTCCGCGAGGACGGCCGCCGCCCCAAACTCCACGACAGCGGCCTGCGCGTCGGCGACGCCTGCCGCGAGATCGAGAAGGACTACGGGCTGCGCCGCCTGAACAAGGGCGACCGCACCGGTACGCGCCGGCCCACCCAGGCTGAGATGCACAAGGCTGAAAGACTCGGCTGGGACCAGAGCAGCCGTGAATGGCTCCAGGACCGCATCCGCGCCGCCATCCCCCACGTGACCGGTGCCGAGGAATTCCTCGCCTACCTTGAAGCCGACGGCATCGAGGTCAAAGCCCGGCGCGGCCCGTCAGGAGACCTCCTCGGTTACGCAGCCGGCCGTCCCGGCGACCTCAACGAGGACGGTGAACAGATCTTCCACTCCGGAGGCAGGATCGCCCCCGACTTGTCCCTGCCCAAGATCCAGGCCCGCCTCGAATCCAGCCGCGTCGAAGAGCATCCCACCGCCCGCCGCAACCGCCCCAGCACCCCCTGGCACCAGGCTGCCGACGCACTCGACACCCTCCACAGCGACCTGGTCGACGACACTCGCGCCCAGGCCCACATCACCGCCCTCGGCGAACTGATCGAAGCCACCGCCCAGAAAGCACCGGCCAACCTGCGCGCCGAACTCCAGGCGGCCTCCAAGGCGTTCGCCCGGGCCCAGCGCTCCCAGATTCGCGCCGAAGACCGCGCTGCCCACGCCCTGCGTCTTGCGGCACGCGACATCGTCCACACCGCCACCGGCCCCGACGGCAGCGCGCTGGCCGCTCTGCTCGCCGGCCTCGTCTGGTCTGCCATCGTCGCCGGACGCTGGCACGAGGCGAAGAACCACGCCCACCAGGCCGAAGCGGCCCGCCAGGCAGTCCAGCACCTCCAGACCGCCGCCGACAACGCCCTCACCCCTACGCTCACCGAACTCGCGGCACGGCCCACCAGGGAGCAAGCGCTTGGCGTTCTGGCCAGCGACGTACGAGCGGCAGTCCCCGACCACGCCGAGCGGATCCTCACCGACCCGGTCTGGCCGGCACTCGCCACCGTCCTCGCCGATGCCCAAGCCCGCGGCTACCAGCCCCACCAGCTCCTCACAGAAGCCGCCGCACAGCGCGAGCTGACCACCGCCCGCCAGCCCGCCCGCGTCCTCATCACCCGCATCCAGCACACCAGCCGAAACCCGGCACCCAACCGCCGAGCCGAAGCCGCCCGCCGACGCTCAACCATCGCGGGTTCGGTTCCCGCCCGGCAGCACCCCAGCCCCCGGCCCTCGACGGTGGCGACGGCACCTGCCGAACAGCAACGCCTACAGCAGCGGTAGAAGCAGGCCGTCAGGCCGCTCGCGGGTAAACAGTGGCGCGCTCCACCTGGACGCCATGGACCAGGCTCGCTCCACGGTGTGTGGGGCGACGGCGGACGGGATGGGAGCTGGGGAGAGTGGTGGGTTGCAGTGAGAACGCATCCGTGCACCAACCGGAGATTGGGACGGGCAGAAGGGACCGAACCTTTGCTCTCGCCTTCAAGCGCTAGAGGTACCAACCCGAGTACGAACGCGGCGCCCCAGACTCCGGAAATCGGCTGCGGAACATTAGGCCCACAGGCGAACATCATTCCCTATGAATGAGATCCGCATAGATGCCGTATACCAGGCATCCAGTGAGCCGACCGTCGGCCGCATGTGCCACATCGACCCTGCCCTCGCCTCTGTGCCCCTCACGGCCACGGTCGATGCCTTCGATGTGGTGCTCGCCTTCCCCAAGTTCGAGGGCCAGCTTCCTGCTGAGGGATACGTCAGTTGGTGGGGCGACGGCAGCGCACCGGTGGCGCTGGGCCCGGCACGGTTCACCGCGCACACCGTTTTCACGCTCACTTCCGACCTTGATGAAGATGTCGTGCGAAGAGAGCTGAAAGCCGCCATCACGGCCATTAGGTTCGCCGCTGCACGCCTGTCCGACGCGCTGCGGGTCGAGCAGCCGAGCGTCGGAATGGTGGGAGAGATCCCGAAGATGCTTTCTCTCACAGTGAGAGACATCACCCAGGGTCTCGAACTGCCGGTGCCTGAACCACTCAATCCCGGATACTCCATGGTGGTGGGTCTGCCCGCACTCACCGTCGACACGGCCACGAGAGCACTGCGCGACGGTGTCTCGCCCGCACGAGCGCTGCTCGCGCAAGCGCGGTACCTGACGCAGTCGACCAACAGCCCACAGCCCGGGATGGCTATTCTGTTGGCGGCAGTCGCGGCCGAGACGCATGCCAAGGAATCCTTCAAGTCTTGCCGACCTCCCGGATCCACGCCCAGCCTGCGAACACTCCAGCAAGAGCACGGTACCGCCGTCGACCTCTACGGGCCGATTGCGAAAGCAGTGATTAGTCGATCCCTCGAAGCAGATGATCCTGCGCTCTGGTCGGATCTCGGAGCGCTCTTCAATGCGCGGAATAAGATGGCCCATAAGCTCAAGACTCCGACACATCTTGATGCGAGACAATTGGTCGTCGCTGGGATGAGGGCCATGGACTGGCTTTCCTCAGGTCTGCCCAAATAGCGGCCGGGCCAGCCTGTTAATTACTATCCGCCCACGCATTCAATTCGACAGAAGTCTTTTTGACGCGGGCCAAGGCGCAGTAGCACGAAGCCGGGCCTCCCCTTGGGGAGGCCCGGCTTCCAGGCGTTACTGAGGTTGAACTCGTGATGTCGTGCGGCTGGTCAGGCGGGTCTGATGGCCAGGCCGGCCTCCGTGAGGCAGCCGTCTATGAGATGGGTGCGGTACTGGAGGTGCCGTAGGCCGTGTCGGATGCGCTTGACGAGGTGTTCGGGAGTACGGCCGCAAGATGGAAGAGTCTGAGGTCCCCGGCGATGCGGAAGCTCGTCCAGGGCCTCGTGCGGCACCAGATGGCCTTCGTCGAGCGGGAGGGCCAGGAGGCCGCCTGGTGGAGCGGCAGTTGGCCACCGCGCCGCCGCTGACCGCCTACCAGGCCAAGATGCTTCGACGGGTAAAGCAGGACCTGATGCGCCTTGCGACGAAGAGCGCGACGTTGCGGCTTGAGGTGATCAGTGCTTCGGCCCGACACTGGCCGCTACACCAAGTAGGGGGACCCTGTGACGTATCCCATGGATGAGTACCCGGACGACGTCTGGAACACGGCGGCTTCGGTGTTCGGCCCCCAGGGCGACCTGGACCCTTATGTGGTCCAGCAGCAGGCGCAGCTCATGGAGGACATGCAGCGCGATCAGGTGTCAGGGGATGGCATTTTTGCCTCCACCCCCTCCCACTCATCTCCTGATTCGGCTCCCGTCTCGGCGGGGAACTCTGCCGCTCGGCAGCGGATGCCCGGTTCTGATCGCGTAGGTCGTGACACCGACGCGAAGGACCTGAGCGAAGTGCAGGACGAGGCCATCAGTCTTCTGTTCGATGGACTGACGAGAGACCAGCGTGATGCCTTGCTGATCCTGTCCATGGGGGATGGGGGAGCCTTGAGGGACCTGCTGGACGCCTTGTGGACCGAGTATGACGACGGCCTTGAGGATGGGGACCCTGGGCTCAAGGGCACCTGAGCTGGACGTCGCTTGGCCGCCACAGCCGGCCTGAGCCTTCGGAAAAGGCCATGACGGTGTCAGGGGCTGTCCGTATCGTCTCCCCATGAGCACGGACCCGGGCAAGCAGAAGCTGAAGCGCCATCACCACACGGTCCCTCGGCTGCTTCTGCGGCGGTTCGCGGACGGCAAACGGATCATGCGCGTCCCGCTGGACGGCAGCGGGCCCAAGCCCATCGGCATCGGTGACGCGACGGTCCGCAGCCACTTCTACTCGATGCAGGACAAGACCGGGCAACGCGACGACACGATCGAGAACCTGTTGGCCGACCTTGAAGACCAGACCGCCAGGGTGATCACGAAGATCGTCGCCGAGCATGTGTGGCCCCTGTCCATAGCCGACCGGGCGGTCCTGGGGGAATGGGTCGCAGCCCAGTACGCACGCATCCCGGCGGTTCGCCAGGCGAACAACGAGATCGCCGACCAGCTCTTGAAGATGGCGATCGCCATTGGCGGGAAGCCCGAAGCCCGCCGCCGTATGGAGGCCCAGAGCGATGGTCCGGTCTCGGACGAGGAGGTAGATGCCGCCTGGGCCGAGCTGAGCGACTTCTCCAGCTACTACGTCGAGCTGCCGGTCAATGACCACCTGATCACCATGGGGCAAGCGATGGCCACCGCCTACAAGATGGTGATGGCCCGCTCGTGGAAGCTCTGCCGCTTCGAGCGCAAGACCCTGCTGCTGCCCGATCACCCCGTCACCCTGCTCCGTGACGAAGAGGAACCGGAGTGGAGGGGCGTCGGCCTCGCCAACGCTGCCGCGATCATGGTGCCCATCGACCGCCGGGCGGCCATCATCATGACGGCGTCCGGTGGTCGGGACGGCATGTTCCCGGCCAGCACGGCGGTGGCGAAGGAGCTGAACCGCCGCTTCGCGTGGAACTCGCGCATCGAGCTGTTCCATCACCCCGATGACAACCCGCTCGCCGGGATCGAACTGCCTCCGGTTAGGTCAGTCGAAGCCGAGTTCAGCCAGACCGCCGGGAACTTCCTTCAGGCCGAGGGGTATACGGGGACCGCCTACTGGGGTTGAACTCGTGATGTCGTGCGGCTGGTCAGGCGGGTCTGATGGCCAGGCCGGTCTCGGCGAGGCAGCCGTCTATGAGGTGGGTGCGGTACTGGAGGTGCCGTAGGCCGTGTCGGATGCGCTTGACGAGGTGTTCGGGAGTACTGAAGGCGACGTTGGAGAGCCAGCCGCGTCGCAGGAGAGACCAGCGGTGCCGTCCGCGGACCAGCGTCGATGCCGGTCGTAGACCGTTTTCCACTTCCCGAACCGTCGCGGCAGGTCCGCCATGGGATTCCAGTCCGCTGGCGGAAGAGAATGCCGTTGATCACCCTGCGGTGGCTCTGCCACCGTCCGCCCCGCCCAACGTTCCGTGGCAGATGCGGCCTCAGCCGATCCCACTCTGCGTCGGATAGATCGCCCCGCTCCACGAGGAGCAGAACGACATGAACACCGCCCAGTCACCCGACCCGTCGGACACTGCCTA
>NZ_JAIOAB010000017.1 GCF_019890635.1 Streptomyces sennicomposti | reverse complement strand
GGCGCAGCGCGGGTCCTTGCCGCGGCCGTACTTGTCCCAGTCGGTCTTCTCGATGAGTTCGCGGTACGTGGGCACGTAGCCGTCGCTCATCAGGTAGCAGGGGCGCTGCCAGCCGAAGAGGGAGTAGTTCGGGATCGCCCACGCGGTGCACGGGAAGTCGACCTTGCCCTCCAGGAAGTCCAGGAAGAGCGGGGAGTGGTTGAGCCGCCACTTGCGCCGGTTGCCGCCCGCGAACGCCTTCTTGAACAGTTCGCGGGTCTGCTCCACGCCCAGGAAGTGCTCCTGGTCGGGCGCCTTCTCGTAGGCGTAGGCGGGCGAGATCATCATCTCGTCCACCTTGAGGTCGTCGTTGAGGAAGTTGAGGACCTCGACGATGGTCTGCGGGGTGTCGGTGTTGAAGAAGGTGGAGTTGGTGGTCACCCGGAAGCCGCGCCGCTTGGCCTCCTTGATGGCCGCCACGGCCTCGTCGAACACGCCTTCCTTCGCCACCGACTCGTCGTGCCGCTCGCGCAGCCCGTCGATGTGCACCGCGAAGGCGAAGTAGGGCGAGGGGGTGAACTTGTCCATCTTCTTGCGCAGCAGCATCGCGTTGGTGCACAGGAAGACGTATTTCCGCTTGGCGACCAACTGACGCACGATCTCGTCGATCTGAGGGTGCATCAGCGGTTCACCGCCGGCGATGGACACCATCGGCGCGCCCGACTCCAGCACCGCGCCCACCGCCTGGGCGACCGGCATGCGCTGCTTGAGCACTCCGGCCGGGTGCTGGATCTTGCCGCATCCCTCGCACTTCAGGTTGCAGGCGAACAGCGGCTCCAGCTCCACGATGAGCGGGAACTTGTCCCGCTTGCGCAGCTTCTGTTCGGCCAGATATGTAGCGACCTTGATGGACTGGCGCAGTGGCATGGCCATCTGGCTCACCTCCTGGGGAGTAGCACATTGCGGTGCCATTCGAAAAAAGTCGGCAGTACGGAACGGAGAACACGGAAAGCAGATATTCCACCGCGCACCGTGCCGATCCGGACGAGTTCGTGTTCCGGGGCGTCCACGACCACCCGGACGGCCGCAACGGGGCGGACGCCCGCGCGGACGGCGCTCAGCAGGGTCGCGGCCGACTCCATGTCGACCGCGATCGCCCCGGTGGCGCGCAGATCGGAGCGCTCCGGGCCCCGGACGACATGGTCCGAGCCGGTCAGCGGACCGGTGTGGACGGTGCGGCCGGGCAGGGCGCGGGTGAGTTCCTTGACGAGCAGTTCGGCGCCCACGCACTCGACGGTGCCGCGGGCGTCGCGGGTCTCCTCGGCGACGACCAGGTCGCCGGGGTGCATGCCGGGGGCGAGTCCCGCGCAGAAGCCGGTGGCCAGCACGGCGGCGCGGGCCAGATCCGGCCCGGCCAGGGCCCGGGTGACGGAGCGTTCCGCCGCCCGGGGTCCCATGCCGGTGCGCAGGAGGGTGACGGGCCCGCCGCCGCCCCAGTCGCCCGGCGCGGCGCCGGGGCGGCGCGCCTCGCCGCGGCGGCGCGCGCGCCGCTCGCCCGTGCGCAGGGCGACGTGCTCGATGCCGAGCGCGCAGGCGACCAGCAGCGGGGGCGGGGCGGGCCGGGTCGCCATCAGCTCCCCTTGGCCTCGGCGAGGGGCCGGCCGGCGGGAGCCTGGGCGGCGAACGGTTCGCCGTGGACGTACCGGCCGAGCGCGGTCAGCGGGAACACCTGCCGGTACAGGTGGTAGTTGATGGAGAAGTCCCACGGGAAGCCGGTGCCGGTGAAGTACGGCTCGTCCCAGGAGCCGTCCTCCCGCTGGGTGTCCGCGAGCCACCGCACGCCGCGCTCGACGGCCTCGGAGTCCCGCTCCCCGGCCGCCAGCAGGGCCATCAGCGCCCACGCGGTCTGCGAGGCGGTGGAGGCGCCCTTGCCGCTCCACTTCTTGGAGTCCCGGTAGGAGCGCAGGTCCTCGCCCCAGCCGCCGTCGTCGTTCTGCACCCGCTTGAGCCAGGCCACCGCGCGGCGGATCGCCGGGTGCGAGCCGGGCAGTCCGGCGGCGGTCAGGGCGGGGACGACGGAGCCGGTGCCGTAGATGTAGTTGACGCCCCAGCGGCCGAACCACGAGCCGTCGGGCTCCTGTTCCTCCAGCAGCCACTGGATGCCGCGCCGGGTGCGCGGGTCGTGGGCCAGGCCCTCGACGGCCAGCATCTCCACGACGTGCGCGGTGACGTCGGCCGACGGCGGGTCGATGACCTCGCCGAAGTCGCAGAACGGCAGCCGGTTGGGGAAGGGGCTGGTGTTGTCGACGTCGAAGGCGCCCCAGGCGCCGTTCTTCGACTGCATGCCGAGGTTCCAGCGCACCCCGCGCCCGATGGCCCGGTCGACCCGCTCCGGGTCGTGGTGCCTGACCCGGCGCAGCGCGAGGACCACCTCGGCGGTGTCGTCGATGTCGGGGTAGTTGTCGTTGTGGAACTCGAACGCCCAGCCGCCCGGCGGAAGTTGGGGCCGGCGCACCGACCAGTCGCCGGGGCGCACGATCTCCTCGCCGAGCATCCAGTCGGCGGCCTTCACCAACTGCGGGTGGTCGGCGGGCAGTCCGGCGTCGGCGAGCGCGATGGTGGCCAGGCAGGTGTCCCACACCGGCGACTGGCAGGCCTCGATCATCCGGGCGCCGTCCTCGCGCCACACCGCGAACCGGTCCAGCGACTCCAGGCCCGCGCGCATCACGGGGTGCTGCAGGTCGTAACCCAACAGGTGCAGTGCGATGATCGAGTACACGGCCGGCGGCTGGATGCCGCCCCAGCAGCCGTCGTTCTCCTGCCTCTCGATGATCCAGCGGGCGGCGGTGTTCATCGCCGAGCGGCGCAGCCGCTTGGGCGCCACCTTGCGGAAGGCGTGCAGCGCCTTGTCCAGACGCTGGAAGGCGCCGTCCCAACTCGCCGCAGGGGCCAGGGGCTTGACGGGGTTGGGCTGGGCCGGGTCGGTGTGCAGCTCGTCCAGCGGGAACGGGGCGGGGCGCACCGGCCGCTTCGCGGAGACGATGGTGAGCGGCACGATGGTCTGCCGCGCCCAGCAGCCGAAGTCGTAGATGTTGAGCGGGAACCAGGTGGGGAAGTAGATCAGCTCGGGCGGGAGTTCGGGCAGGTCCTCCCACTTCCACCAGCCGAACAGGGCGAGCCAGATCCGGGTGAAGACGCGGGAGGCGGCGATGCCGCCCCGCGCGCGCACCCAGGCCGCGGCCTTCGCCATGTGCGGGGCGTCGGGCGCGTCGCCGGCCAGCCGCAGCGCCACATAGGCCTCGATGGTGGTGGACAGTTCGCCGGGGCCGCCGTAGAAGGTGGCCCAGGTGCCGTCCTCGCGCTGCTCGCCGCGGATGAAGAGCGCGGCGGCGTGCGTGGTCGCCTCGTCCTGGATGCCCAGGAACTGGCGCAGGAGCAGGTCTTCGGCGTCCATCGTGACGTTGGTCTCGAGGTCGCCTTTCCACCAGCCCTCGGCGTCCTGCCTGCTCAGCAGGAAGTCGGTGGCACGCCTGACGGCGTGTTCCGCGGCTTGGTGTACCCCGGCCGCGACGGGGGTGGTGAGTACGGGTTCGCTGGCCGCGGCAGCGCGGGTCGGCAGTGTCGCCCCGGTGCTTCCGTCGGTCGTCGCTGTCATGGCTTCCCCTTCGTGCAGTCGTGCAAGTCGTGCTGCTGTGGGTCCGCCGTCGGCCGGTGCGCGCAACGTTCCTGCACCGGCCGGCGACTACGCGAGGGTGGTTCGACCGATAGTGATCATCTCTTTCGTACGACGACGAAGTCGGCGAGCGCCGCGAACGCGGACCGCACCTGGTCGGGCATGTCCACGGCGTCGAGGGCTTCGATGGCGATGGTGTGCTGACGGCGTGCTTCCTGAGCCGTCCATTCGCGGCCGCCGGCCTCCTCGATGAGGGCGGCACGGGCCGCGAACTCCTCCTCGGAGAAGTTCTCGAAGTCGCTGCTCTTGGCGTCGGCGGCGAGGATCTCGCCGAGCCGCTCGGAGGCGTCGCCGCCCGCCGCGAGCGCGGCCACGACCGGCAGGGACTTCTTGCGCTGGCGCAGATCGCTCCAGGTCTGCTTGCCGGTGGCGTCCGGGTCGCCCCAGATGCCGAGGAGGTCGTCGACGGCCTGGAAGGCCAGGCCGAGGTGGTAGCCGTACTTCTCCAGGGTGTCGGCGGTGCGGTCGTCGGCGCCGCCGAGCACGGCGCCGATGGAGCAGGCGCAGGCGAGCAGGGCACCGGTCTTGTTGCCCTCCATCTCCAGGCACTCCTCGACGCTGACCCGGTCGCGGTGCTCGTAGGAGATGTCCTGCGCCTGGCCGTCGATCAGGGCGCGGGTGGCGGTGGTCAGCCGGCGGGCGGCGCGGCCGGCCTCGACCGTGCCGAGCTCCAGCAGGACCTCGTTGGCGAGGGCGAACAGCGCGTCGCCGACCAGGATGGCCTGGGCGGGGCCGTGCACCTTCCAGACGGTGTCGCGGTGCCGGCGCTGCTCGTCGCCGTCCATCAGGTCGTCGTGCAGCAGCGAGAAGTTGTGCACGAGTTCCACGGCGACCGCGCCGGGCACGCCGGCCTCGGGGGCGGCGCCGGCGACCTCCGCGGAGAGCACGGCCAGGGCGGGGCGCACGGCCTTGCCGCCGTCCCCGTCGGCGGGGTTGCCGGCGGCGTCGATCCAGCCGAAGTGGTAGGCGGCGACGGTGTCCATCGGAGGGGCCAGGCGGTCGACGGCCGCCTTGAGGACCGGGGTGGCCAGGGTCCGGCCGCGGTCCAACAGCGCGGTCACGTCCACCGCGGTCCGCCGAGCGGCCGTCGGGGCCGGGGGCACAGTGGGCACAGTCTCTCCTCTTGTCGCGGTGCCGGAGGTGCGGGGGTCCGCCGCCGGCCGCTGTCGAAACGTCACGCGGCCGCCTCCTCGGGGACGAAGAGACGGGTCGGGCGGGGCCGCCCCAGGGCGTCGAGCGCGGCGTCGGCCGCGCTCACGCCGCTGCGGACCGCGCTCTCCATGGTCGCGGGCCACCCGGTGGCGGTCCACGCTCCGGCCAGGTACAGGCCGGGTGCCTTGGTGCGGGCGCCGGGCCGCAGCCGGCCGACGCCGGGGGCCGGGGCGAACGTCGCCGTGCGCTCCCGGGTCACGAAGAAGTCCACGACCTCGGCCTCGCGTGTGCGGGGCAGCAGGCGGCGCAGCTCGGGCAGATAGCGCTCGCGCAGGTCGGCGACGGGCGTGTCGATCTCGTCCTGCGCCACCGACTGGGACAGCGCCAGGTACTGGCCGTGCTGGACGCCGGCGGCCTCGGTGCGGTCGAAGACCCACTGCACCGGGGTGCCGAGGGCGGCCACGAAGGGGGCGGCGAGCACCTTGCGGTCGTAGCGGACGTGGATGTTGAGGATCGGGGCGGTGCCGATCTCCAGCAGCCGTTCGGGTGCGTCCAGGGCGCCGGCGGGCAGCAGGTCGTGCGCCTCGCGCTGCGGTACGGCGAGCACGACGGCGTCCGCGTCGAGTCTCTCGCCGGGAACCTGAACGCTCCAGCCGCCGTTTTCGTTGGGGGAGAGGGAGGTGACCCGTGTCCGGACCTCGGTACGCACGCCCGCGGAGTCGAGCGCCTTGCGGGCGAGCCGGTCGTGCAGTTCGCCCAGCGGGACGCGGGCCCAGCCGATGTCGGCGGCGCCCGGGTCGGACAGCAGACCGGTCTTGAACACCATCGCGGCGAGCCCCAGTGAGGCGTCGGCGGCTCGCGCGTTGAGGGTGGCGACCCCGACGAGGTCCCACAGTGCCTCGACGGCCCGCGCGGACTGCCCGTGCGCGGCCAGCCAGCTGCCGAAGTCGGTCGCGTCCAGGGCCGGGTCGGCGGGGTCGAGGGAGCGCAGCGCCAGTGCGGCACGGCCGACGCGGGCGCGCTCGGCGAGCGAGAGGTGCGGATAGGCGGCCAGGCTGCGCCCCAGGTGCAGGGGTACGGGCAGCGGGTCGCGCCGGAGTCTGCCGAGCCGTCGGCCCTCGGGCCGGGCCAGGTCCAGGACGGGCACGTCGAGCCGGTTCTGCAACGGGGCGAGGTGCGCGCCGCCGACGCGGTCGAGGAACCAGCGGTAGGCGGTGCAGCAGCGCAGATAGACGTGCTGTCCGTTGTCGACGGTGAGGTCGCCGCGCTGGAAGGAGAAGGCGAGGCCGCCCAGGCGCGGCCGGCTCTCCAGCAGCGTCACGCGCACCCCGGCGTCGGCGAGGGCGAGCGCGGAGGTGAGTCCGGCCAGTCCGCCGCCGACCACGACGGCGTGCCGGCCGCCGGTGCGGGCCGTGCCGCCGTGCGGTTGCTGCGGTAGCGTGCCGTCGCTCATCGCGCGCCCTCCCCTGTTCGTCCGCCGCGGTGAGCGGGTGCTTCGCCGCCGGTCGTCGCCGTCAGGGACGCCGTGCGGCAGCGGCGGGTTGCCCGCCGCCTGCTCTCCGGCCGGGCGCCGGTGGCCGGTGCGTCCATCAGGCCCGCCTCCTGACGGTCTGCCTGCTCACATGCCGGGTGTCGAGCCCGGACAGCCCGCGCACGGCGACGTACGCCTTCTCCCGTCCGGGCAGGGAGACCCGGCCGCGCAGGACGGCCTCGGGGTCGCGGGCGATGCGGTCCAGCAGCCGCCGGTAGATGCCGGCCATGGCGGCCACGCAGGCGCCGCTGCGCCGGTCCAGCATGGGCAGCAGCTGGTAGCCCTCGGCGAACAGGGCGCGGGCGCGCCGGACTTCGAAGTGGATCAGACCGGCGAAGTCGGAGCCCTCCGGCGGGATCGGCCCGTGGAAGCCGGCCGAGCAGCCGAACTTGGCGAGGTCGTCGGCGGGCAGATAGGTGCGGCCGCCCTCGGCGTCCTCGCGGATGTCGCGCAGGATGTTGGTGAGCTGGAGGGCGAGGCCCAGCGTGTCGGCGTACTCGGGGGCGCGCTCGGCGCCGCGCGCGCCGGGCTCGGTGCCGAACACGCCGAGCGAGAGCCGTCCGATGGCGCCGGCCACGCAGCGGCAGTAGACCTTGAGGTCGTCCCAGGTCTCGTAGGTCTCGCCGCGCACGTCGGCGAGGACGCCGTCGATCAGCTCGTCGAGGCCGTCGAGCGGGATCGGGAAGGAGCGGGCGGCGTGGGCGAGGGCGACGGCCACGGGGTCGGTGTCGTCGTCCTCGACGGCGCCGTCCCGGATGCGGTCGAGCAGCGCCCGGGTGTCCTTGAGACGGGCGGCCTTGACGTCGTCCGCCAGCGCGCCGTCGCCGATGTCGTCCACGCGCCGGGAGAACGCGTACAGCGCCGACATCGCGCGGCGCTTGGGCGTCGGCAGCAGCCGGATGCCGTAGGCGAAGTTACGGGCCTGCTGCCCGGTGACGGCCTCGCAGTAGCTGTAGGCGGCGAGTACCGGTGCGGACGCGTGCTGTTCCGACTCCACGGTCCGGATCACCCCTCTCCTCGCAGAGTCACGCCCACCTCGCGCAGCAACTGGACCTTGCCGGGCTTGGGCGGGCCGGGAAGTACGTCGTATGCGGCGGCGGCGATCGCGTCGACGGCCGCCCTCCCCCCTGCCACGAACCCCGCGAGCAGCAGCTTCAGCCTGCCGTGGACGCTACCCACCAGGGGGGCGCCTTCATTCAGCAGATCGCGGGCGCGTTCCGCTTCGTACGCGACCAGGGCGCGCACCGATGCGCCGGCGGTGGGCGCGGCGAGGTCCGCCTCCTGGACGTGGAAGCGCTTCATGTCCTCGGCGGGGAGGTAGACGCGGTCGCGGCCGAGGTCCTCCTTGACGTCCTGGAGGTGCTCGACGATCTGCAGCGCGGTGCAGATCGCGTCGGAGCGGCGGACGCGCTCGGGGGTCGAGGTGCCGGTGACGCCGAGGACCAGCCGGCCCACGGGGTTGGCGGACAGCTCGCAGTAGGCGAGGAGGTCGTCGTAGGTCTCGTACCGGGCGACGAGCTGGTCCTGGCGGTTGGCGGCGATCAGGCCGAGGAACGGCTCGACCGGCAGCGCGCACCGGCGGACGGTGGGCTGGAGCCGGCGCAGCAGGGGGTGGCGGGGCGTGCCGTCGAAGACGCGGCGCAGATCGGCCTCGAAGGCGTCGAGGAGCACGAGGCGGTCCTGCGCGTCGGTGGCCGACACGCCGAGCAGCCGGGCGTCGGCGCCGCCGGGGGCCAGGTCGCCGTCGCCGATGTCGTCGACGAGACGGGCGAAGCCGTAGACGGCCATGAGGTCGGTGCGCCAGGCGCGGGGCAGGAAGAACGGCGCCACGGGGAAGTTCTCACCCGCGGCCTTGTCGAGGGTGGCGCGTTCGAGATCGTGCGCCGCGCTCGTCGCCGTCATCGTCCGCTGCCCGGCGCGGGGACGGCACATGCTGCGTTGAGCTGGGGAGTTTCCGTAGCCATTGCCGTCACATCTCCCGTTCTACACTGCCGACCCGACACACACTATTTCGGACACGCCGCCCTGCCGTCCGGGCGGCGGCCCTGGCGGAGGGTGTCGCGCATTATCTCCCCACTTGCCGCTTTCCGGGACCGGTACAGCTTACGTTGTACAACGCAGCGAACCGCATGGGGGTGTCCTGCACATCACAACAACACACCGATCGTTATCAAGATTCCTTGGCGCCGCGGGAGTTGACGCTTCCTTTGCACACGCGAGGCCCCGCCGGACGGTTCCGGCGGGGCCTCGCGTCGGCACGGGTCACCGGCCGGTGCGCCGCTCGCTCCGCTCAGCCACGGCCGTACCTCTCCTCGGCCTTCCAGAAGAACACGAAACCGCCGGCGAAGAAGACGACGGCCCAGAACACGGCCAGCGGCCAGATGTGCGGCGACAGGTGCGAGGAGTCGTAGCCGTCGATCAGGGCGAACCGGACGAGGTCCATGTAGACCGCGGCGGGGTTGGCCTGCATCGCCCGGATGAGCCACTCGGGCTTGCCGGCCAGCACGCTGCTGATGGAGAACATCACGCCCGAGGCGTACATCCAGGTGCGCATGACGAACGGCATGAGCTGCGCGAGGTCGGGGGTCTTGGCGCCGAGCCGGGCCAGGATCAGCGCCAGCCCGGAGTTGAACAGCAGCTGCAGCGCCAGCGCCGGCACGATCAGCAGCCAGGACAGCCCCGGATAGCTGCCGAAGGCGACCGTGACGACGAACACCACGATCATCGAGAACAGCAGCTGCTGGAGCTGCTGGAGCGCGAAGGAGATCGGCAGCGCGGCGCGCGGGAAGTGCAGCGCGCGCACCAGCCCCAGATTGCCGGAGATGGCGCGCACCCCGGCCATGACCGAACTCTGGGTGAAGGTGAACACGAACACCCCGGTCACCAGGAACGGGATGTACGAGCCGTGGCTCATGCCCCGGTTGGCCTTCAGGATGAGGCCGAAGATGAAGTAGTAGACGGCCGCGTTCAGCAGCGGGGTCGCCACCTGCCACACCTGGCCGAGCTTGGCCTGACTGTACTGGGCGGTCAGCTTGGCCTGGGAGAAGGCGAGGATGAAGTGGCGCCGGCCCCACAACTGGCGTACGTACTCCATGAGCGGGGGCCGGGCGCCGCTGACGGACAGCCCGTACTTGGCGGCGAGCTGCGCCGGCGTCAGTCCCCGGTCGGCCGCCGCGCCGAGGGCGACGGCGCCGTCCTGCGTTGTCTCACTCACGAGGCCTTGCTTTCGTCTTCTCATGCGCAGCGTGTGCGGCTGTCGGGCACGGACAGGGCGGATCGGGTACCCGCCACGAACGAGACTGTCAGATGACCGGCGGCCGGCCCAGCCGGGTGAGCCGCCACACGGTACGCCACTTCATCGGCCGGCGCGGTCCGCACGACGTGCTCCAGCCCTCCTTGAAGCCGCTGAACCAGGCCTTGAGGGCCGGGCCCGAGGGGCGGCGGGCCAGGGTGAGCAGCAGCCACACCCCCAGGTAGACCGGCACGAGCGGGGCGGGCAGGTTGCGGCGGGCCAGCCAGACCCGGTTGCGGGCGACCATGCGGTGGTAGACCGCGTGCCGGGAGGGCGCGGTCGTCGGGTGGTACAGCACCATGTCGGACCGGTAGTCGATCAGCCAGCCCGCGTCCAGGGCCCGCCACGCCAGGTCGGTCTCCTCGTGGGCGTAGAAGAACGCGTCCGGCAGGCCGCCGACCTCGGCGAAGACCTGGGTGCGCACGGCGTTCGCGCCGCCGAGGAAGGTGGTGACCCGGGAGGAGCGCATCGGGTCGGAGGCCCGCAGGCGCGGCACGTGGCGGCGCTGGGTGAGGCCGGTGTCCGGGTCGGCGATGCGGAAGCTGATGATGCCGAGCTTCTCGTCGGCCGCGAACGCCTGCCGGCACAGCTCGGCGGTGTCGGTGCGGGCCAGCAGTCCGTCGTCGTCCAGGAAGAGCAGGACGTCCACGTCCCGGCCGCCGGGCCCGAAGGCCTCGATGCCGACGTTGCGGCCGCCGGGGATGCCGAGGTTCTCCGGCAGCTCGATCGTCCGTACGCCCTCGGGGACGTCCGGGACGGGCGAGCCGTTGCCGACGACGACGACCTCGACGCGGTCGCCGTCCTGCTTGGCGACCGAGTCCAGCAGCGCGCGCAGCTCCTCGGGGCGGTTGCCCATGGTGATGACGACCGCGCCGACCTTCAGGGACCTGTCCATGGAGCCGCTCACTTCAGCCTGCTGGAGGCGAGGATGGACACCAGGTGCAGCAGGGTCTGCAGCAGCGCGATGCCGGCCAGGACGGCGGTGCCGAGCCGGGTGAAGAACAGGTCGCCCCGGATCTGGTCCACGATCGCGAGGACCAGGATCAGCAGCGAGGCCTCGATGCCGAGGATCAGCCGGTGGAACTTGAGCGCGCCGGCGGCGCGGCGGGCCAGCGCCATGCCGGAGGAGCGCGGCTCGGAGGCGGACTCCTTCACCGGCGGCAGCCCGCCCTGGTGCCGGGCGACGCCGACGAGGTCGGTCTCCGCCTTGATCAGGATGGCGCCGAGGGCGGCCAGGGTGCCGAGGAACGCCCACAGCCAGTCAATCCGGCCGCTGCCGAACAGGTCGGCGGCGCGCAGCCCGAGCCCGACCAGGACCGCGGCGTCGGTCAGGTACGCCCCGACCCGGTCGAGGTAGACCCCGCCGAGCGAGAACTGCCGCTTCCAGCGGGCGACCTCGCCGTCGACGCAGTCCAGCAGCAGGTACAGCTGGACCATGACCACGCCTAGCACGGCGCCCCAGATCCCCGGCACCAGCAGGGCCGGGGCCGCGAGGACCCCGAACACGGTCATCAGGTAGGTCAGTTGGTTGGGCGTGACCCGGGTGTTCACCAGGTGCCGGTCGATGCGCAGCGAGATCTCGCGCATGTAGAGCCGGCCGGCCCAGTGCTCGCCGCTCCGCCGGTCCTTCACCCCCGCGGGGTGGACGACCGGGCGGAGCTCAGCTACCGATGGCTTTTGCATAGTCGGCGTATGCGTCCCTGATCTGGTCGGTGGAGAGGTCGAGGTGTTCGAGGATGGTGTAGCGGCCGGGCCGGGTCTGCGGGGCGTAGTCGACGGCCTGGACGAACTCGTCCGGGTCGAAGCCGATCTCGCCGGGCAGCACGGGCAGCCCGTGGTGGCGCAGCACGTCGGCCATCTGCCCGGCCGTCTCCCGGTCGCCGCGCAGGAACGTGGCGAAGGCGCCGCCGAGGCCGCACTGCTCGCCGTGGAGCGCGCTGCGCTTGGGGTACCGCAGGTCGAACGCGTGGCTGATCTCGTGGCAGGCGCCCGAGGCGGGCCGGCTGTCGCCGGCCACCGACATGGAGATGCCGCACAGCACCAGGGACTCGGCGAGCGTCGTCAGGAACGAGGCGTCGCCGATGGTCCCGGGGTGGCGCAGCACCGCCTCGGCGGCCTGGCGGGCCATCGCGGCGGCCAGGCCGTCGACCTTCTCGCCGGTCTCGCGGTGCGACAGCTCCCAGTCGGCCACGGCGGAGATCTTGCAGATCACATCGCCGATGCCGGCCCGGACGTAGCGCACCGGGGCCTCGCGGATCACATCGAGGTCGATGACGATGCCGATGGGGTTGGGCACGCCGTAGGAGCCGCGGCCCGCGTCGTTGTCGAGGGTGGCGACCGGGGAGCACAGCCCGTCGTTGGCCAGGTTGGTGGCGACCGCGACCAGCGGCAGGCCCACCCGGGCCGCCGCGTACTTGGCGCAGTCGATGACCTTGCCGCCGCCGACGCCGACCACCGCGTCGTAGCGGCCGGCCTTCTTGATGGAGTCGGCGAGCCGGACGGCGCCGTCGATGGTGCCGTCGGCGTCGGCGAACCAGTCGGCGCCGGGGAAGGCCGGCGCGAACCGGTCCCGCAGCACCTGGCCGGAGCCGTTGCTGATGGCGAAGGCCAGCCGCCCCGAGGGCGAGATCCGCTCGTCGGAGAGGATCACGGCCAGGTCGTCGAGCGCCCCCGGCCGGATGTCCACGACGAGCGGCGAGGGGATGAGCCTCGTCAGTACCGGCACGCGATCTCCCGGCCCTTGGCGAGGTCGTCGTGGTTGTCGATCTCCACCCAGTCGACCTCGCCGATCGGGGCCACGTCGACCTTGAAGCCGCGGTTCACCAGCTCCTGGTAGCCGTCCTCGTAGTACAGCTGCGGGTCGCGCTCGAAGGTGGCCTTCAGCGCGTCGGCCAGCTCCCCGGCCGCCTCGCCCTCGATCAGGGTGACGCCGATGTACTCGCCGGTGGCCTCGGCCGGGTCCATCAGCTTGGTGATCCGGCGGACACCGCCCTCCGGTCCGACGACGACCTTCATCTCCTCGTCGGCCAGGGACTTCACGGTGTCCAGCGCGAGGATGATCTTCTTGCCGTCGCCGCGGGCGGCCAGCAGGGTCTTCTCCACCGAGACCGGGTGGACGGTGTCGCCGTTGGCGAGGATCACGCCGTCCTTCAGGGCGTCACGGCCGCACCACAGGGAGTAGGCGTTGTTCCACTCCTCGGCCTTGTCGTTGTCGATCAGGGTGATCTTCAGGCCGTACTTCTGCTCCAGGGCCGCGCGGCGCTCGTAGACGGCCTCCTTGCGGTAGCCCACGATGATCCCGACCTCGGTCAGGCCCACCTCGGCGAAGTTGCCGAGCGCTATGTCGAGCACGGTGACGGCGTCCTCCGCACCCTCGGGCCCCACCGGCACCAGCGCCTTGGGCAGGGTGTCGGTGTAGGGGCGCAGGCGCCGTCCGGCGCCGGCCGCCAGCACGAGGCCGATCATGCGGGTTCTCCTTCGTCATGTACGGCGGGTGCGCCGCCCCGGTGGGCGCGCACCCAGAAGCGGATGCTCTCGGTGAGCACCAGCACGGCCACGAACACGGCGAGCACCGTGAGCGCGACCTTGAACTGGACGGCGGTGAGCAGCGCGGCGAGCACGGCGACGAGCAGTGTCCGCCCCTCCTGCCCCCCGATGGCGCGCACCAGGCGGGCCGGTGGCGCTCCGGCGCCGCCGCGGATGCGGTACACCGTGTCGTAGTGATGGTAGGCGACGGCCGCCACCAGGCCGAAAGCCGCCGGCAGGGCGCCGTTCACCTCGGCGTGGGCGGCCAGGGCCAGGACCGTGCCGTACTCGGCGGCGCGGAAGAAGGGCGGCACCAGCCAGTCCAGGGGGCCCTTGAGGGGGCGGGCGACGGCGGCCGCCGAGAGCGGGACGTAGAGGGCGGCGCACACGACGGTCTGCCAGCCGGCGCCCCACAGCGCGGCGGAGCCGGTCACGAGGGCGCCGCCGATCAGCGCCAGGTAGGCGGCCGAGTGGCGCGGCACCCGGCGCAGGAAGCGCCCGCACAGCTCGGCCAGCGGCCCGGTGTCGGCGAGGTCCGCGAGCGCCTGTGCCGCGCGGTCGGTGCGGGTGGCCCGGCGGGTCACGGAGCGCAGCAGCCGGCCGGCGGTGGTGTACGACGCGGCCAGGGCGCAGCCGGCGAGCAGCGCGTAGAAGGTGATGCGGGGGGTGGTGGCCGCGGTGAGGACGGCGATCATGGCCCAGCGTTCGCCGATGGGCAGGACGATCATCCGGCGCAGCCAGACCGTCCAGCCGACGCTGTCGAGGCGGTCGGAGAGGGCGGCGGTGGGGCTGGTGTTGGCGGTGGCGTCGTGGTTGGCCTCGTTGAAGGAGAAGTCGACCACGTGCCGGCAGGTCTGCAGGACCATGGCGCCGAGGGCGAGGGCCCAGACGTCGTCGCCGCCGCGGGCCGCGCCGAGGGCGAGGCCGGCGTAGTAGGCGTACTCCTTGGCCCGGTCGAAGGTGGCGTCCAGCCAGGCGCCGAGGGTGGAGTACTGCAGGGAGTAGCGGGCGAGCTGTCCGTCGGTGCAGTCCAGGACGAACGAGGCGATGAGGAGCACGCCGGCGGCGACGAAGCCGCCGCGGGTGCCGGTGGCGGCGCAGCCGGCCGCTATCAGCGCGGTGACCAGGGACGCGGTGGTGACCTGGTTGGGGGTCAGGCCGCGGCGGGCGCACCAGCGCGCGAGGTAGCGCGAGTACGGGCTGATGAAGAAGGTGGTGAAGAAGCCGTCGCGCGCCTTGACGGCCGACTTGAGGCGGACGGCCTCGTCGTCCACGACGGCCACCGCCTGCCGGGCCTCGTTGCGGGCCTGGGGGTCGGCGGGCACGGCGGCCACGAGGCTGCCGAGATCCGGGCGGTGCACGGCGGCGCCGTCGGCGTCGAGGGCGGCGGCGATCCGGTCGGCGAGGCCGGCGACGTGGTTGTCGACGGCCAGGGAGGCGCCCCCGCCGTCGGAGTGCTCGCGGGCCATCGCGCGGGTGAGGGCCTGCCGGCCGGCGGGCTGGGCGGTGACGGCGCCGGGGACGGCGGCCAGCGGGAAGCGCGGGTCGGTCAGCCCCAGCCGCAGGGCGTGCAGATGGCCGACGAAGGCGGCGTCCACGACGGCGACGCGCCGGTCGGCGGGGACCTGGGCGAGGAGGGTCTCGGCCTCCGGGACGTCGGCGGCGATCCGGACCTCGAATCCGAGGGACCGCAGATCGCCCTCGATCGACGATCCGGGGACCGGCTGACCGGTGAGGATGGCGGTCGACAACCGAACTCACTCCCTGTGCCGACGCGTCCGCGCCGGTCATGTGCATGGTGGGGCGCCGCTGGTGCGACGCGCCCGGGCGGCATGTCGGCAGAGGCTATCGGATGCCCGAAGGGCCACGTTCACCGCCCGTTAACGGGCTGCTCCACGCCGTCTGCTCCAGCCTGCGCCGCGATCATCATGGGCGATCGGAGGGCCGGGTCACAAACTCCGGGGGGCGGGGGGCGGGGTAGAACGGGCATTCGGTGCATAGGACCGCCGAGGGGCGGCATGGGGCCGTGGGGAGCGGCATGAGGCCGTAGGGACGGGCCCGTGGGGCGCGGCATGGGTCCGCAGGGGGGCGCGCGGGGGCGGGCGCGCTGTGCGAGAGGTGTCCGGGGTCACGCCGTACGCGCCGCAGGAGCGGGTGCGCGGCGCGGGCGACAGTGCGCACCGCGGGAGGGGGCGTGCGGCGCGGGTGGCAGTGCGCACCGTGGCGCGGGCGTGCGGTGTGGGCCGCAGGGGTGGTGCGGGCGGGGCGCAGGGCCTGACCTGCGGTTCGTTTGCGCAGGTCAGGGCACATGACAACGGTGTTCAGTGCCGCGTTGCCCGATACCCCCGGGCCGTAGTTCACTGTGGTTCCGGACGGAACACAGGAGGGCGGACAGCTCATGGGGGCCGGTCACGACCACGCGCACGGGCACACGCACGGCGGCTCCGGCACGGCCGCGGCGGCGCACGTCGGCACGCTGCGCATCGCGCTGTCCATCACGCTCGCCGTGACGGTGGTGGAGATCGTCGGCGGTCTGCTCGCCGACTCCCTCGCCCTGGTGGCCGACGCCGCCCACATGGCCACGGACGCCCTCGGCCTCGGCATGGCGCTGTTCGCCATCCGCATCGCCAACCGCCCGCCGAGCCGCAACCGCACCTTCGGCCTGGCCCGCGCCGAGATCCTCGCCGCGCTCGCCAACTGTCTGCTGCTGCTCGGCGTCGGCGGCTACGTCCTCTTCGAGGCGATCCAGCGGTTCGTCACCCCGGCCGACACCCACGGCGGGCTGATGATCGTGTTCGGTCTGATCGGCCTGGTGGCCAACTCCGTCTCGCTGACCCTCCTGATGCGCGGCCAGAAGGAGAGCCTGAACGTGCGCGGCGCGTTCCTGGAGGTCGCCGCCGACGCACTCGGCTCGCTCGCCGTGATGATCTCGGCCGCGGTGATCCTGCTCACCGGCTGGCGCACCGCCGACCCGATCGCCTCCCTGGCCATCGGCCTGCTGATCGTGCCGCGCACCGTCAAGCTGCTGCGCGAGACGCTGGACGTCCTGCTGGAGGCGGCGCCGAAGAACGTGGACATGGACGAGGTGCGGGCGCACATCCTGGCCCTGGACGGGGTCGAGGACGTGCACGACCTGCACGCCTGGACGATCACCTCCGGGCTGCCGGTGCTCTCCGCGCACGTGGTCGTCAGTTCCGAGCTGCTCGGCGCCATCGGTCACGAGAAGCTGCTGCACGAGCTGCAGGGCTGCCTCGGGGACCACTTCGACGTGGAGCACTGCACCTTCCAGCTGGAGCCGAGCGGCCACGCCGAGCACGAGGCGGGCCTGTGCCACTGAGGCATGGGCCGCTGAGGCTGTGCTGCTGACGCCTGAGCCGCTGGGGCCGGTGTCACTGAACGGCCCGGCGCACCTCTGAAGGACCGAGGCACCGCTGAACGAACCGAGGCACCGCCGACCGGCCCGGCGCACCGCCGAACGCACCGGGCGCCGCCGGACCGGCCGCGCGCCGCCGAGTGCGCCGGGGCGTCACCGGCCGGACCCCCGGAAGGTTCCGCCGGCGCCGCGCCGGGCACGATCATCTACCGGTAGCCCCTCTTCCGCCGCCCCGGCGACGGCCCGCCGCCCGCCCCGCGCGGGACATGCGGGCGGCCGGGAAGTGCCGGGAGTGCCGGATTCGTGCGGCAGACTTGGGGCTCGAGGACCGATGTGAAGGATGGGTATGCCGATCACACCTGCCACCGCTGCGCACAGCTCGTCGAACGGCACCGCGGACGCGATCTTGCTGGAACTCGTCGACGAGGACGGTGTGACGATCGGCACCGCGGAGAAGCTCGCCGCCCATCAGCCGCCGGGGCAGCTGCACCGCGCCTTCTCCGTGTTCCTCTTCGACGAGCAGGGCCGGCTGCTGCTCCAGCAGCGGGCGCTCGGCAAGTACCACTCCCCCGGCGTGTGGTCCAACACCTGCTGCGGTCACCCGTACCCCGGCGAGGCCCCCTTCGCGGCGGCGGCCCGGCGCACGTACGAGGAGCTGGGGGTCTCCCCCTCGCTGCTCGCCGCGGCGGGCACCGTCCGCTACAACCACCCGGACCCGGCCTCCGGCCTGGTGGAGCAGGAGTTCAACCACCTCTTCGTCGGCCTGGTGCAGTCCCGGCTGCGGCCGGACCCGGACGAGGTGGGCGACACGGCGTTCGTGACGCCGGCCGAGCTGGCCGAGCGGCACGCCCGGGCCCCCTTCTCCGCCTGGTTCATGACCGTGCTGGACGCGGCGCGTCCGGCGATCAGGGAGCTGACGGGCCCCGCGGGCTGGTGAGACCGGCGGCCGGTCCGGTCCGTCGCGGCGGCGCGGACCGGACCGGGGCCGTCGGCACGGGCCGGACCGGGGCCGTCGGTACGGACAGGTCCGCGGTCTTCCTGAACGCGCGCGGACGGACCGGACCAGAACCCGCGCACCCGCCCCGACGGGGCGGGGCCGGCTGAACGGCGCGGACGGGACCGGACGGAAGCGGTGCGCCCGCCCCCGGGGTCCGGGGCCGTCGTCTCAGACGGAGCCCAGCGGAAGGGCGACCCAGATCACCTTGCCGCCGCTCGCCGTGTGCTCCACGTCGCAGACCCCGCCCGCCTCCCGGGCGATCTCGCGGACCAGCAGCAGCCCGCGCCCGCCGGTGCGGCCGTGGTCGGTCTCCAGCGCGGTCGGCCGGTAGGGATGCTGGTCCTCCACGGCGACCCGCACCCACCCGGCGCCGACGGCGACCTCCACGGCGAGCGTCGGCGACAGCACGGCGGCGTGCCGTACGGCGTTGGTGACCAGCTCGGACACGATCAGCAGCAGCCCGTGGACGAGGTCGGGCGACGCCGGGACGCCCTGGCGGCGCAGCAGGTCCCGCACCGCGTGCCGGGCCTGCGGGACGGAGGCGTCGGCGGCCGGCGCGGTGAAGCGCCACACCCCCTCGTACGGGAGCGGGTCCGGCGGCTCGGCGGTCCGGGGGGCGAACGCCTCCGTGCCGCCTGCCGGGCGCGGGCCCTCCCCGCGCCCGTGGTCGTCCATCGTCCGGTCGCCGCCCTCGATTGTCGCCACACGAAGAGTGTTCGCGCCCCGGCGTCCCGCCCCAAGCACTGAACACAAGTCAGCGGCTTCACGTCGCCTTACGACCGTTCGCGTCCACATTTCTACCGGACGTGACCGCCGGCCTTCGGTCCGCGCCGGGTTCGTGAACTCTTCGTGTTGTACGGGTTGCGCCGTCCGCCCCCGCCGACCGCCCGCCGGGGTGAGCGGATAGCATCCGGCGCATGGAGCCGCAGCTGCTGCACGAGGTCACCGACGCGGTCGCCACCGTCGTCGTCCATCACCCGGCCAAGCGCAACGCCATGACCGCCGGGATGTGGCGGTCGCTGCCGCCGCTCCTGGACTCCCTGGCGGCCGATCCGCGGGTGCGGGCGCTGGTGCTGACGGGTGCGGGCGGCACGTTCTGCGCCGGCGCCGACATCTCCACGCTGCGCGGCTCGCCGGACGAGGCGCAGCGCCTGGCGGTGCGGGCCGAGGAGGCCCTGGCGGCGTTCCCCAAGCCGACGCTGGCCGCGGTGCGCGGGCACTGCGTGGGCGGCGGCGCACAGCTCGCGGCCGCCTGCGATCTGCGGTTCGCCGAGGCCGGCGCGCTGTTCGGGGTCACGCCGGCGAAGCTCGGCATCGTCTACCCCGCCTCCGCCACCCGGCGGCTGGTCTCCCTGGTCGGCCCGGCCACCGCCAAGTACCTGCTGTTCTCCGGTGAGTTGATCGACACGGAGCGCGCGCTGCGCACCGGCCTGGTGGACGAGGTGCTGCCGGAGGGCGAACTCGACAAGCGGGTCGCCGAGTTCACCCGGACCCTGGCCGCCCGCTCGCAGCTGACGCAGGCCGCCGCCAAGGAGTTCGCGGACGGCCGTACGGACCGGGACGGCCACTGGACCGAGCAGGCGCGCGGCAGCGGCGACACCGCCGAGGGGGTCGCCGCGTTCCTGGAGCGCAGGGCGCCGCGCTTCACCTGGAGCGTGTCCACCTCCGGCTGATCCCTCACGTCGGTCGCGTCCGTCGCGTCCGTCATGTCAGGAGGAAGCGGCTGCGGGCCCGCAGGGCGTCGACCAGGTGGGCGGGCGCCTTGTCCGGGGAGCCGGCGTCGTAGGGCGGGCGCGGGTCGTACTCCGTGCCGAGCTGGACGGACCGGGCGACGTCGTCGCCGGCGATCCGGCCGGCCAGGGTGAGGGCCATGTCGATCCCGGCGGAGACCCCGGCCCCGGTGACGTACTTGCCGTCCACCACGACCCGCTCGCCGGTGGGCTCGGCGCCGAGGGCGGGCAGTTGGTCCAGCGCCAGCCAGTGCGAGGTCGCGCGGCGTCCTTGAAGCAGTCCGGCGGCGCCCAGCAGCAGGGAGCCGGTGCACACCGAGGTGGTCCAGGTGCTGGTGGCGTCGGCCGCGCGCAGCCAGTCCAGCAGCGGTGCGTGGTCCATGAGGGCGCTCTGGCCCGGCCCGCCCGGGACGACCACCACGTCGGGGACGGTCACCTCGGCGAGGGCCTGGTCGGCGACGAGGGCGAGGGCGCCGGTGTCGGTGCGCACGGGACCGGCCTGTTCGGCGACGAAGACGACGCGGGCGTCCGGGAGGCGCTGGAGGATCTCGTAGGGGCCGACGGCGTCGAGGGCGGTGAAGCGGTCGTAGAGGACGACGGCGATCTGCACGGGTTCTCCTCGGGTGGACTCGTGGACTCGTGGACTCGGGCGGTTCAGGTGGGCTCGGTGGACTTCGGGTGGTTCAGGTGGGCTCGGGGCTTCGATGGGCCTCGGTGGGCTTCGGTTCGGCCTCGGTGGGCCTCGGCGGATTCAGGGGGCCGGGGCGGGGTGGAAGCGGCGGCGGTACTCGGCCGGGGAGGCGCCGAGCGCCTTGACGAACGCGCGGCGCATGGCCTCGGGGGTGCCGTAGCCGCTGGCGCGGGAGATCTCCTCGACGCCGTCGGAGGTGTCCTCCAGCAGCCTCCGGGCGTGTTCGAGGCGGACCCGGTCGACGTAGCGGCCGGGGGTGGCGCCGGTCTCGGCGCGGAAGGCGCGGGCGAAGTGGCGCGGCGAGAGGCGGGCGCGGGCGGCGAGCGCCTCGACGGACAGATCGGCGGCGGGGTGCTCGGTGATCCACTGCTGTACGTCCCGCAGCGGCGCTCGGCGGGCCGTCTGGACGGCGAGCTGCGCGCTGAACTGGGCCTGGTTGCCGGGCCGGCGCAGGAAGACGACGAGATGGCGGGCGACGGCGAGCGCGGCGTCGCGGCCGAGGTCCTCCTCGACCAGCGCGAGGGCGAGGTCGATGCCGCAGGTGACCCCGGCGGAGGTGGCGACGTGGCCGTCGCGGACGTAGATCGGGTCGGCCTCGACCCGTACGGCGGGGTGCCGGCGGGCGAAGGTGTCGCAGTAGGCCCAGTGGGTGGTGGCCCGGCGGCCGTCCAGCAGGCCCGCCTCGGCCAGCAGGATCGCGCCCGTGCACACCGAGACCAGCCGGTCGGCCCGCGGCCCGTGCGCGCGCACCCATTCGATCAGGCGTCCGTCGGGCCGGCGGGTGCCCTGGCCGCCGGGGACGAGGAGGGTGTGCGCCTCGGGTGCGTCGGCGAGCGCGAGGTCCGGTACGAGCGTCAGGCCGCTGCTGGTGCGCACGGGACCGCCGTCCAGGGAGGCGGTGCGGAGCCGGTAGGAGCCCGGCGTGTGCTGGTCGGCACCGGCGAAGACCTCCAGGGGACCGGTGACGTCGAGGCTCTGGACGCCGTCGAAGAGAACGACGAGAACGGTTCGCTGCGCCATGCCGACGATTCTTCGCGGGCCGCGCGATGGCCGCAATGACGGGTTCCCCACCTTTTCTGCCACGGGGGCGCGGCGGTACGGCGGTGGTTGCGGTCACGCCCGCCCCGGTCGCCCCGGCGCGGTGGGCGGTCGGGGCCGCCCCGGGCGCTCCGGCGCGGTGGGCGGTCGGGGCCGCCCCGCCGGAAGCCGCCCTGATCCCCGGTTGACGGCGCCACCTGCCACAATTGCGGCGCAACCCGAAGCGGAGAAGGCGGTACGGGAACGTGACGACACCCCTCACAGGGTCCATCGAAGGCAGGATCGCCGAGGAGCTCGGCGTACGGGAGCGGCAGGTCAAGGCCGCCGTGGAGCTGCTCGACGGCGGTTCGACGGTGCCCTTCGTCGCCCGCTACCGCAAGGAAGCGACCGAGATGCTCGACGACGCGCAGCTGCGCACGATCGAGGAGCGGCTGCGCTATCTGCGGGAGCTGGAGGACCGGCGGGCCGCCGTCCTGGAGTCGGTGCGCGAGCAGGGCAAGCTCACCGACGAGCTGGAGGCGCGGATCCGGGGCGCCCAGACCAAGGCGCGCCTGGAGGACATCTACCTGCCGTACAAGCCGAAGCGGCGCACCAAGGCGCAGATCGCGCGCGAGGCGGGTCTGGAGCCGCTGGCCGACGGCCTGCTCGGCGACCCGTCCGTGGACCCGCTCGCCGCGGCGGCGGCCTTCGTGGACGCGGACAAGGGCGTGGCCGATCCGCAGGCCGCGCTGGACGGCGCCCGGGCGATCCTCACCGAGCGGTTCTCGGAGGACGCCGACCTGATCGGCGAGCTGCGCGAACGCATGTGGACGCGCGGCCGGCTGGCGGCGAAGGTGCGCGAGGGCAAGGAGGAGGCGGGCGCGAAGTTCGCCGACTACTTCGACTTCACCGAGCCGTTCACCGAGCTGCCCTCGCACCGGGTCCTGGCGATGCTGCGCGGCGAGAAGGAGGAGGTCCTCGACCTCGTCCTGGAGCCGGAGGAGCCCACCGACGGCCCGTCCTCCTATGAGGGCATCGTGGCGCACCGGTTCGGCATCGCCGACCGCGGCCGGCCCGGCGACAAGTGGCTGAAGGACACCGTCCGCTGGGCCTGGCGCACCCGCATCCTGGTCCACCTCGGCATCGACCTGCGGCTGCGGCTGCGCACGGCCGCCGAGGACGAGGCGGTGAACGTGTTCGCGGCCAACCTGCGCGATCTGCTGCTGGCCGCCCCGGCCGGCACCCGCGCGACGCTGGGCCTGGACCCCGGCTTCCGTACGGGCGTGAAGGTGGCCGTGGTGGACGCGACCGGCAAGGTCGTCGCCACGGACGTCATCTATCCGCACGTCCCGGCCAACAAGTGGGACGAGGCGATCGCGAAGCTGGCGCGGCTAGCGAAGGAGCACGCGGTCGAGCTGATCGCCATCGGCAACGGCACCGCGTCCCGCGAGACCGACAAGCTCGCCGGTGAACTCATCGCCAAGCACCCGGAGTTGAAGCTCACCAAGGTGATGGTGTCGGAGGCGGGCGCGTCGGTGTACTCCGCCTCCGCCTACGCCTCGCAGGAACTGCCGGGCATGGACGTGTCGCTGCGCGGCGCGGTGTCCATCGCGCGCCGGCTCCAGGACCCGCTGGCCGAACTGGTGAAGATCGACCCGAAGTCCATCGGGGTCGGCCAGTACCAGCACGACCTGTCCGAGGTGAAGCTGTCGCGCTCGCTGGACGCGGTGGTCGAGGACTGTGTGAACGGCGTGGGCGTGGACGTCAACACGGCGTCGGTGCCGCTGCTTTCGCGGGTCTCGGGCATCACCGGGTCGCTCGCGGAGAACATCGTCGCGCACCGGGACGCCAACGGGCCGTTCACCTCGCGCGCCCAGCTGAAGAAGGTCTCCCGGCTCGGCCCCAAGGCGTACGAGCAGTGCGCGGGCTTCCTCAGGATCCGCGGCGGCGACGACCCGCTGGACGCCTCCAGTGTGCACCCGGAGGCGTATCCGGTGGTGCGGCGGATGGTGAAGACCACGGGGCAGGAGGTGGCCTCCCTGGTCGGCAACACCGGGGTGCTGCGCTCGCTGCGGCCGGCGGACTTCGTGGACGACACGTTCGGTCTGCCGACGGTCACCGACATCCTCAAGGAGCTGGAGAAGCCGGGGCGCGACCCGCGGCCCGCCTTCAAGACGGCCACCTTCAAGGAGGGCGTGGAGAAGATCTCCGACCTGTCCTCGGGGATGATCCTGGAGGGTGTGGTGACGAACGTGGCGGCCTTCGGCGCGTTCGTGGACGTCGGCGTCCACCAGGACGGTCTGGTGCATGTGTCGGCGATGTCGCGGACGTTCGTGAAGGACCCGCGGGACGTGGTCAAGCCGGGTGACATCGTCAAGGTGAAGGTGCTGGACGTCGACATCCCGCGCAAGCGGATCTCGCTGACGCTGCGGCTGGACGACGAGGCGGCGCCGCAGGAGAAGCAGAACGGCGGCGGCGAGCGCCGCCAGCGCGGGGGCCGTCCGCCGCAGCAGCGCCAGGGCCGCTCGGGCGGCGGCGCCGGCGGCGCCTCACGCCAGGCGCCCCCGCCCGCCAACAGCGCGATGGCGGACGCCTTGCGCCGCGCGGGCCTCCTCAACACGAAGAACGGCCGCACCTGACCCCACCCCCGGCCCCCGCCGCACTCCACGGCGGGGGCCGGGGACTCCCGCCGGGGTTTCAGGGGCGGAGCCCCTGGTGGGGGCGGAGGGGCGGAGCCCCTTCTTTGGAGGGGAATGGGTAAGGGCGGCGGGGGCGGATCCAACGAGCCCGCACCCCCGCCCACCGGCACCGCATCCCCGCCCACCCGCACCGCGCTCACACCCCCGCCCCACAAACCTCAGCGCGGATGCTGCCCCGGCGGTAGGGCCGAGTGGGGGCGTGGCGCTGCCGCGCCCCGCGGGGCCGGGCCGGGCAGGAACCCGCCCGACGGCTGCCCCACACGCATCACTTCCTCAAGCTCCCGAAGTATGCTCGTGGCCGCGTCCCGCACACGCGCGGGCACATCGCCCCGCTCGGCGACGAGTTGGTGGTAGATGGGGGCGTCTTGGAACATGGGCAACCAGGCCTTTCGGTCGGCGGTCTCTCTCCGCTGGACAACGGTTGCCGAGTGTAGGCCCCCGCCCCGAAGCCCCTCATGGCCGGTACACCCGGCACATCGGGACCACCCGTCCCGCGGCGCACCCCGCGCGCACCCCGCACCTACACCTGATGCTCCGTCACCTTACCGTCCACGACCTCCAGATGACGGTTCGTCCGGACCGCGGACAGCATCCGCCGGTCATGGGTGACCAGCAGCAACGTCCCCTCGTAGGACTCCAGCGCCGACTCCAGCTGCTCGATCGCCGGCAGATCGAGGTGGTTCGTCGGCTCGTCCAGGACCAGCAGATTGACCCCCCGCCCCTGGAGCAGCGCGAGCGCGGCCCGGGTCCGCTCCCCCGGCGACAACGTCGCGGCCGGCCGCATCACATGCTCGCTCTTCAGCCCGAACTTGGCCAGCAGCGTCCGCACTTCGACCGGTTCGGTGTCCGGGACCGCCGCCCGGAAGGCGTCCAGCAGCGTCTCCTCGCCGTGGAAGAGCCGCCGCGCCTGGTCCACCTCGCCGACCAGCACACCGGACCCC
This sequence comes from Streptomyces sennicomposti, assembly GCF_019890635.1. Taxonomy (GTDB): domain Bacteria; phylum Actinomycetota; class Actinomycetes; order Streptomycetales; family Streptomycetaceae; genus Streptomyces; species Streptomyces sennicomposti. The sequence continues at coordinate 92,425 of NZ_JAIOAB010000017.1, read as the reverse complement.
AGCGCCGCGTGCCCGGCGTCCAGCGGAAGCCGTCCCAGCAGCGCGGCCAGCAGCGTCGACTTGCCGGCCCCGTTCGCACCGGTGACCGCCACCCGGTCCGCCCAGTCGATCTGCAGCGAGACCGGCCCGAGCGCGAAGCCGCCGCGCCGCACCTCCGCGTCGCGCAGCGTGGCGACGACCGCGCCGGATCGCGGCGCCGCCGCGATCTCCATGCGCAGTTCCCACTCCTTGCGCGGCTCCTCGACGACGTCCAGGCGCTCGATCATCCGCTGGGTCTGCCGCGCCTTCGCGGCCTGCTTCTCGCTGGCCTCGCTGCGGAACTTGCGGCCGATCTTGTCGTTGTCGTTGCCCGCCTTGCGCCGGGCGTTCTTCACGCCCTTGTCCATCCAGGAGCGCTGCATCTGCGCCCGGTCCTGGAGGGAGGCCCGCTTGTCGGCGTATTCCTCGTACTCGTCGCGGGCGTGCCGGCGGGCCACCTCGCGCTCCTCCAGATAGGCCGCGTAACCGCCGCCGTAGAGGTTGATCTGCCGCTGGGCCAGGTCGAGTTCGAGGACCTTGGTGACCGTGCGGGTGAGGAACTCGCGGTCGTGGCTGACGACGACCGTCCCGGCGCGCAGTCCTGTGACGAAGCGTTCGAGGCGTTCGAGGCCGTCGAGGTCGAGGTCGTTGGTGGGCTCGTCCAGCAGGAAGACGTCGTAGCGGGACAGCAGCAGCGAGGCGAGGCCGGCGCGGGCCGCCTGGCCGCCGGACAGGGACGTCATCGGCTGATCGAGGTCGACGGCCAGGCCGAGGGAGTCGGCGGTCTCCTCCGCCCGTTCGTCCAGGTCGGCGCCGCCGAGGCCGAGCCAGCGCTCCAGGGCGCCGGCGTAGGCGTCGTCCGCGCCGGGCGCGGAGTCGACCAGGGCCTGGGTCGCCTCGTCCATCGCCCGCTGGGCGGCGGCGACGCCGGTACGGCGGGCCAGGAACTCACGTACGGTCTCGCCGGGCCGGCGGTCGGGTTCCTGCGGCAGGTGGCCGACGGCGGCGGAGGGCGGGGAGAGGGTGAGGTCGCCCTGTTCGGGCGTGCTGAGGCCGGCGAGCATCCGCAGCAGCGTGGACTTGCCCGCGCCGTTGGCGCCGACCAGCCCGATGACGTCCCCGGGCGCGACGACGAGGTCGAGCCCGGAGAACAGGGCGCGGTCGCCGTGTCCGGCGGCGAGGTTCTTGGCGACGAGGGTGGCAGTCATCAGGGGGCCGATCCTAGTCGTCCGGCGCGGGGCCGAGGTGCGCGCGGCGGGGCGTCGTCCGCTACGGTCCTGGCGTGGACGGTGGACTGAGCGAGGGTGGACCGGGCGGCGAGGCCGTGGTGGTCGGCGGCGGGGTCATCGGGCTGACGACCGCGCTGGTGCTGGCGGAGCGCGGCGTACGGGTACGGGTGTGGACGCGCGAGCCGATCGAGCGGACGACGTCGGCGGTCGCGGGCGCCCTCTGGTGGCCGTACCGGATCGAGCCGGAGTCGCTGGTCGGCGACTGGTCGCTGGAGTCCCTGGCCGTCTACGAGGAGCTGGCGGCGCGGCCCGCCGAGACGGGCGTGCGGATGGTCGAGGGCCTGCACGCCGACACCCGGTTCGACTCGCTCGGGCCGTGGGCGGCGCGGGTGCCGCAGCTGCGCGTGGCGACGGCTGACGAGCATCCGGGTCCGGCGCTGTGGGCGCGGCTGCCGCTGATCGACATGCCGGCGCATCTGGCCTGGCTGCGGGAGCGGCTGCGGGCGGCGGGCGGCGGCGTCGAGGAGCGGACGGTGACCGAGCTGGCCGCCGTGGACGCCCCGGTGGTGGTGAACTGCACGGGGCTCGGGGCCCGCGAACTGGTGCCGGACCCGGCGGTGCGGCCGGTGCGCGGCCAGCTCGTCGTCGTGGAGAACCCGGGGATCACGACCTGGCTGACCTGCGTGGACCATGCCGCGGCGGCCTCCGTGTACTTCTTCCCGCAGCCGGGCGGACTCGTCCTCGGTGGGACAGCGGAGGAGGACGACTGGTCGCTGACGCCCGATCCGGCGGTGGCCGAGGCGATCGTCGCGCGCTGCGCCGCCGTACGGCCAAAGATCGCCGGGGCGCGGGTGCTGGAGCACCGGGTCGGGCTGCGCCCGGCCCGGCACGCGGTACGGCTGGAGCGCGAGGCGCTGCCGGACGGGCGGCTCCTGGTCCACAACTACGGGCACGGCGGCGCGGGGGTCACCGTGGCGTGGGGCTGCGCGCGTCAGGCGGCCGGGCTGGTGCGCCCGGCCGCCTGAGAACCGGCCCTCAGTCCCTCAGCCCGTCACCGCGCGGGAAGCCGGTGGACGGCGGGCTCGTGCCGGACGCCCCGCGGGGCCTCCTCCACGGCGGCAGCGGGCGCGGAGGCGGAGGCCGCATCGGAAGCGGTCACCGCCGCCGTGGCGCCCACCGCGCTCCCCCCGGTCCCCGCGGGCGCCCGCGTGAACGCCGCCGCCCCGCCGACCAGCGGCACCTTGGCCGACGTACGGGACAGGTCCACGGTCAGGGTGGGCGTGCTCGACGGCGGGTCGATGAGGTCCTTGTCGGTGCCCGCCACGATCAGCGCCAGGCGGTGCCCCTTGGGCACGACGTGGTCGGTCGCCGCCAGGTCGAGGGTGATCGTGTACGCCTTGCCCGGGGTGAGCGGGCGGCCCTTGCCGTCACCGGCCCAGTCGCCGAGGTCGGCCCAGCCGCGGCTGACGACGGTGGAGTCCACGGCCTTCGTCTTCGCGGCGGTCTCCTTGTAGCAGGAGCTGTCGCCCGCCGTGCTCGCGCCCCAGCAGCTGCGGTCGGCGAGGGTGGTGATGCCCTCGTCCACGTCGCCGTAGTCGCGGATGGTGTCGGGGCCGAGGTCCACCAGGACGGCCGAGAGGTGGGCCGTGGCGGTGGTCGGGGTGGCGGTGACGGTGACCTCGGAGGAACCGGCGATCCGCAGGTCGCGGCCGAGCGGCCCGGTGACGAAGCCGGCCTTCTCCGGGGTAGACCGGTCGATCCGCGCGGCCCAGTCGGTCTCGCTCAGCGACGGGTCGTCGGTGAACGTCTCGGTGCCGCGGGCCGGGCGCAGGCCCAGGGCGCCGACGCCGGTCGCGGAGCCGGGGGCGGGGCGCAGGGTGGTGGCGGCGGTGCCGCGGGGCGGCCAGGTGGCGGAGGTGGTCCACTGGTCGGGGTGGCGTTCGACGTCGGCCATGGGTTCGCGGTCGACGCCGTTGTCGTAGCCGAGGAGTTCGTGGTCGAACCAGCGGTGCAGGGTGTCCACCCAGGCGCCGCGCCGGTAGTCGAAGGGGTCGACGTGGCCGGTCTGGGAGAGCCAGATCTTGCGCTGCACGCCGTTCTTGGCGAGCGCGTCCCACCACTGGCCGAAGTTCTTGGTGCGGACGTTGAGGTCCTGCATGCCGTGGACGACGAAGACGCTGGCGCGGACCTTGCTCGCGTCCTTGACGTAGTCGCGCTCGGTCCAGAACGGGGTCCAGTCGCCGGTGCGCGGGGCGCCGGCGACGATCTTGCGCTGTTCGGCGGCGCAGCGGGCGCGGGCGGTGTCGCTCTCGACGTAGTCGGAGAGCCAGTCGGGGCCGGAGTCGTAGAGGGGGGCGCCCTGGGCGAAGTAGTAGTCGTACCAGGAGGAGATGGAGCTGATCGGCACAATGGTCTTCAGGCCCTTGACGCCGGTGGCGGCGACGCCGTTGGCGATGGTGCCGTCCCAGCTCTTGCCGATCATGCCGGTTCTGCCGTTCGTCCAGGTGGCCTTGGCCGGGGTGGTGCCGGTGCGGGTGGTGTAGGCGCGGGCGCGGCCGTTCAGCCAGTCGATCACCGCCTTGGCGGACTGGACGTCGGAGCGGCCGCCGACGTCGACGCAGCCGTCGGAGCGGTCGGTGCCGGCGAGGTCGACGCCGACGAACGCGTAGCCGCGGGGCACGAAGTAGTTGTCGTAGAACAGCGGCATCTGGACGACGTGGCCGGCCGCGTCGTACGTCTTGGTCTGGCTCTCGTTGCCGCGCCCGCAGCAGGAGTAGTACGGGCTGGCGTCCATGATGACGGGCACTTTCCGGCCCTGTAGGGCGGGTTCGCGGGGGCGGACGATGTCGGCGGCGACGCGGTCGGTGCGGCCGTCGCCGTCGCCGTCGAGCCCGGTGTCCACCCACACGGACTCGCGGACGGCGTCCGCGTAGGAGTAGACGGGCCGGCTCTCGCGCGGGGCCCGGCTGTCGTGCGGGGCGCCGTGCGCCGCCGCCGGGGTGAGGAGGGCGGCGGCCAGGACGGCGGTGGCCGTCACGATCAGCCGTCTCCAGATCGTCATGCTCATGCTGTTCGGCATGAGCGGGACGGTACAGCGGACGACTCCCGTGCAGAAGAAGGCGGCTGACGCGGCGACAGCCGTGTCGCCGGATTCGCCGGGAACCGGGCGAAGCGCGTGCCCGGCGCATGTCGGCCGAATGGCGATCGTGTGACAGGGGTGGCCATGGACATGTCTGCGCCCACAGGGACTCAATAGGCTCCGAACAGACTTCATGCCCCTACGACTTGGAGCTGACGTGCACCGCAGAATCCTCGCGCCGGGTGTCTTGGCGGCGGCCTCCGTCCTGCTGGCGATCCCGGCATCGGCCGCGAGCCTCTCCCCCGGCGCGCCGGGCATCGGCGACCCCTACTACCCCGACTACGGCAACGGCGGCTACGACGTCTCCCACTACGACCTGCGGCTGAAGTACCAGCCGGCGACGGACGAGCTGGAGGGCACCGCGACGATCTCCGCGCGGACCACGCAGGACCTGTCCAGCTTCGACCTGGACTTCCTGCTGGACGTGAGCGAGGTGCGGGTCAACGGCACGAAGGCCGCCTTCACCACGTCCGGGCAGCACGAGCTGGTGGTCACGCCGAAGACGCCGCTGGCCAAGGGCACGGCGGTCACCGTGGTCGTCCGCTACAGCGGGGTGCCGTCCACGAAGAGCGCGTACGGCTTCACCACCTGGCACCGCACCCCGGACGGCGCGGTCGCGGCGGACGAGCCCGAGGCCGCCTGGTGGTGGTTCCCGAGCAACGACCACCCGAGCGACAAGGCGACGTACGACGTGTCGGTGGCGGTGCCGGACGGCACCCAGGCGATCTCCAACGGCACCCTCCAGGCGACCAGCTCGCAGCTGGGCTGGACCCGCTACAGCTGGCGGCAGAACAAGCCGCAGGCCACCTACCTGGCCACGCTGGCGCTCGGGAAGTTCGACATCACCACGGGCGTCTCCGAGGGCGGCGTCCCGGTGATCAACGCCTACAGCAAGGACCTCGGCGACAACGACGGGGCGGCGCGGGCGAGCGTGGAGCGCACCGGGGAGATCGTCGACTGGCTGAGCGGCTACTTCGGGCCGTACCCCTTCAGCTCGGCCGGCGGCTACGTCCCGAACACGACCACCGGCTACGCGCTGGAGACGCAGACCCGCGTGTTCTACAGCCCCAAGCAGTTCGCGAAGGGCGCCAACGTCTCGCTGATCGTGCACGAGCTGGGCCACCAGTGGTTCGGCGACGACGTGTCGGTGAAGGGCTGGAAGGACATCTGGCTCAACGAGGGCTTCGCGACGTACGCGCAGTGGCTGTGGTCGGAGCACGAGGGCGAGGGCACGGCGCAGGAGCTGGCGGACTACGTGTACGCCTCGCACCCGGCCGACGACCCGTTCTGGACGGTCGCGCCCGGCGATCCCGGGGCGGACAACCAGTTCGACGACGCCGTCTACGACCGGGGCGCGGCCGCCATCCAGGCGCTGCGCGACGAGGTCGGCGACACCGCGTTCTTCCGCATCCTCAAGGGCTGGCCGGCGGCGCACGCGTACGGCAACGCGTCGGTGGCCGACTTCCAGAAGTACGCGGAACAGGTCTCCGGCAAGCCGCTGGCGGCCCTGTTCGACACGTGGCTCTTCCAGCCGGTGAAGCCGGCCGCCGCGGCGGCCTCCCGCTCGCTCACGGCGGCGAAGCCGGGCGCGGCTGTCCCGCAGCCGAAGTCCTGGAAGAAGATCGAGTCCGCCCACGAGGCGCACGAGGACTGACCGCCGGCCCGGACCGCCCCTTCCGGCGGGGCGGCCCGGGCCGTTCAGGACGCCGGCCGGCGAGCGGCGCCCTCCGGCCACACCACGTCGACCGGCAGTCCGGTAGCGCGGGCGTCGAGGACGGTGTCCGCGGTGCCTCCGCCCTTGCCGGACGGCGGCTCGCCGTTCCACACGGCGACGAGTCGGTCCGCGCGCCGGAGAAGCACGGCGTTGGCGTCCTCGTACGCTGCCCGGTTCGCGGTCTCATGGTCCAGCACCGTCACCTCGGCCGCGGCCCGGACGAGACGGTCGAAGGTGCCGGCGTGCTCCGGCTTCACCTTGGCCGCCCGGTAGTCCTTGGAGGGGATGACGGCGACGAGGCGGCCGCCCAGCTCCAGCACGACATCGGCGAAGACGCTGTCGGCTCCCGCGGCGAGGCACGAGAGCCCGTCCAGCTCCGCGGCGTAGGGCTCCAGCACCCCGCGCAGCGCCTCCCGCACGAGGGGCACGCTCGCCTCGGTCAGATCCATGTGCCCGGTGACGGCAATCGTGGTCACGTCGATCCTCTTACGTGGACAGCGGGTCTCGGATCATTGTCGTGGCTTCGGCCACGGGCTGCGACGCGGCCTTGCCGACGGTGTACGGGTACAGCTGGGCTTGTTCGCCTACGGCGTCGGACAGAGCATCGATGGCCCGGCGACTCGTGGTCGTGGCCTCCCGCCGTGGATGGCCGACCTATTCGACCCTCGGGCGGCGTACCGGCTCCCCGTAGGCTCGGGGCGTGATTGACACCATCGTGTTCGACGTCGGCGAGACCCTCGTCCGGGACGATCGCTACTGGGCTTCCTGGGCCGACTGGCTGGAGGTTCCGAGGCATACGCTCTCCGCCCTCGTCGGGGCCGTGGTCGCCCGGGGGCAGGACAACGCGGACGCGCTCCGTCTCGTACGCCCCGGCATCGACGTCGCCACGGAGTACCGCGCCCGGGAGGCGGCCGGGCGCGGCGAGCGGTTGGCCGAGGACGACCTGTACGAGGATGTGCGGCCGGCGCTGTCGGCCCTGCGCGCTCAGGGCGTGCGGGTCGTCATCGCGGGCAACCAGACCGCGCGGGCCGGGGAGTTGCTACGCGCCCTGGACCTGCCCGCGGACCTGATCGCGACCTCGGGCGAGTGGGGTGTCGCCAAGCCGGCGCCGGACTTCTTCCTGCGGGTGATGGACGTGGCGCAGGCGGCGCCCGACCGGACGGTGTACGTCGGCGACCACCCGGTGAACGACATCTTCCCGGCCAAGGCCGCGGGTCTGCGGACCGCGCATCTGCGGCGCGGCCCGTGGGGGCATCTGTGGGCGGACGACCCCGATGTGATCGCGGCGGCGGACTGGCGAGTCGACGGCCTCACTGCGCTCAGCCGGATCACCGGCAGGTAGGGCACGTGCGGTCCCGAGCGCGAAGGCTCGGGACCGTTTCCATGCACGCGGCGTCCTGGCGCGGATACGGTGCGGAGTGGAAGCACCGAACTGGGAGCCTGGATGCCCGTGGAGACCGACGGCGGCGTGGGCCGGAGAATCGCCTACTACCGAGGCGTCGCACGTCCGAGGATGACGCAGCGGCAGCTCGCGGATGCGGCCCGCGTAGCGCTGGGCACCATCCGCAAGATCGAACGCGGGGAGCGTGGCGTCACCGACGAGACTCTGGAGGCCATCGCCGCTGCCCTGAGGCTCGATCCGTCCCGGCTTCGCACGGACCGCGAGTCCGCTCGAAGCCGCGTCCACGACGCTCTGCCCGCGCTCTCCGCGGCGATCGCCACGTACGACGTGCCCGAGGACGGTCCTGTGCGGTCTCTCCCAGAACTGCGGGCCGACGCCGAAGAAGCGGCCCGGTGGCGGCTGGCGGCGCAGTACACGCGCATCGCCCGCGAGCTTCCGGACCTGCTCACCGAACTCGCCCGCGCCTTCCATGGAGCAACCGCGGCAGATCGGGCCGAGCTGGCCGGTTTGCTCGTTCGGGCCTACCGTTCCGCGGACGCCGTGGCATACAAGTTCGGCGCGCGCGATCTGTCCGCGCGGCTCGTGGAGCTGATGCGGTGGGCCGTACCCGAGGCGAACGATCCTCTGCTGGCCGCGACCGTCGCGTACGTGCGTACCGAGACGTTCTTCGCTGCCCGGGCTCACAGCGCCGGCCTGCGGGCCCTGCACCAGGCACTCGATCTCGCACCCGCACCGACGGGGCGTCGGGAGATCGCAGCACGAGGCGCCCTCCACATGCGGGCTGCGGTCGTCGCGGGCCGGGTTCGCGACGCCTCAGCTGTGGCCACTCACCTCAGCGAGGCGCGAGCCCTCGCTGACCGAGTACCCGAAGGGGTCTACCTCGGTACCGCATTCGGTCCGGAATGCGTACGCATCCACGAGGTCGCCGTCGCGGTGAGTCTCGGCGGCGACCATGTCGGCCGCGCCCTTGACGTGGCCGACACGTGGGAGCCTCCGAAAGACCTTCCGGCGGAGCGGCGCAGCGGCTTCTACATCGAGCTGGCCCGCGCCCAGCTATGGTCCGGGCTCGCCGACGACGCCTTCGAGTCGCTGAAGCTCGCCCGGCACATCGCGCCCCAGCACACCCGACAGCACCCGTGGGTCCGCGAGGACGTGTCCACGCTGCGCCGGTTGAAGCGGTCGGATGCCGAAGCGCTGACCAACTTCGCCGAATGGTGCTCCGCCGTGTAACGAGACCGCAGGTACCCCTAGCCGGGGTACTTGTCACGTTCGACGGCCCCCACCATCTGTCTCGCACATGAAAGCCGACCAGAGGGGGCCGGGATGGCCGACGCACGAGACCGGCAGCGCCCAGAGGGTGCCAAGATGACCATCCGGGTCTACACCGTACGAGGCGACGGCTCGCGCAGTGTGCCTCGTGCCGCACAGCGACGGGCCCGTGCCGCCGCCGATGAGCCGGGCGCTGCCCTGCGCCTGTCCGATCCACCGCGCGGCGGAGTCCGGCCGGTGAGCGGCGTCGGCACGGAGCCGGACGGCGTCGCGCTCGCCTCCGTCACGGTGCGCGCCGCCGCGGCCTGGTTCCTGGACCAGAGGACGCTGCCGCGCCACGGCACCGTGCGGGCCTTCGAGGACGGCTTCCGCCGGACCCTCGGTGAGCTGATTCCGCGCGTCGAACAGCTCGCCGCTGCCTCACCGGCCGACGACGTCCCCGCGAAGGTCGCCCGGGACGCGCTCGCGGAAGCCCGGCGGCGGCTCGACGAGGTGGAAGCGGCGGGCCTGTGGGGCGAGGTCGAGCGAGTGCGTCGGATCGCCAAGTCGGTCCTCGCCCTGTGCGGGCACCATGACGTCCTGGTGCGTCCGAGGGCACGTGCCGGTGTGAGCCCGAGCGGTGCCGAGGGAGAGGGCGCACCTTGACGGTGGTCGTACGAGGAGCGCTCCCGCTCGTCACCTAGGGAGCCGTCTGACCCGGGCGTCTCACCCGGGCGTCTCGCGGTGGTCGACTCGGTCGTCGGTGACGGGTGCGGGTCGTCGTGCGGCGGTCGCAGGCGCAGGTGCGTCGCCTCGTCGCTCCCCCGCGCCTGCGCAGCCGCCGCTTCACCGCGCGGCGTCGGCGCGGCGCGGCCCTGGGGACGCGGCGGAGGGCGCCCAGCCTCGCAGTACGGCGTCCAGCGTGGACCGGAACGCGGTCTCGGCCGCGGCGTCGTGCAGGGCGCCGGCGAGTTCGAGGGTGACCAGACCGTGCAGCGCGACCCAGATGGAGACGGCGATCAGCGTGGTGTCGCCTGCGAGGGCGCCCTGTGCCACGGCTCGGTCGATCGCCGCGAGGAGCGGTCCCACGGGGTCGTGGTCACCGACCCCGCCCGAGGGGTCGAAGGACTGCGCGCCGCCGAACAGCACCGTGTACAGGTGGCGGTGTTCGCACCCCCAGCGGCGGTAGGCCGCGGCCAACGCGTACAGGTCCTCGACGGCGGCCTCGGAGGCGGGAACCGCCGTCAGGTCCTGGAACAGGCCGGCGACCGCCCGATCGCGCACCTCGCGAATCAGCCCGTCCTTGCCCCGGAACAGCGTGTACACCGCCGCCGTCGACGTCCCGGCGACCGCGGCCAGCGCGCGCACCGTGACGGACTCCTGCGGACGGGTGGCGAACATCTCCGTCGCGCATGCCACCAGCCGTTCCCTGACGGCGGCGTCGTTCGTTCTCGGCCTTCCCACGAGAAGCAGTGTACCGTGCCTGCTAACACCGTTTCAAAACAGCGTTTCAAAAGCGGGAGGAATCACCGTGCCACTCTCCGTCATACGTCCCTTACGCCTCGTCGGCCGACTGCTGGCGTCGGCCGCCGCAGTGGTGGGGCTGGTCGCCCTGTTCCTGGCATTGATCGTCGCCACCGACGGCGCGGGATCGGGGTTCCTCGCCTGGTCGGTGACGCTCGGGGCCGCGGTCGCCGCGGCGCTGTGGCGGGGCCGCCGCCGGCCCTGGCGGGGGCGGCTGGTCCCGTTCCTCCCGGTGCTCGCCGCAGCGGCCCTGACGCTCTCGGTCTGCGTCCCGACCGTTCCCACGACGCGCCGCTACCCGCCCGGCCTGGCGTCCGTGGCCACCGAGCACTGGAGTCTGTCCACCGGCAGCCGGGTCGCCGTCTACCACTACCCGCCCGCCGGCAAGAGCCCTCGGCAACGGATCCCGCTCGTCTATCTCAACGGCGGGCCGGTGCGGGGCATCTCGGTGCTCGACCACCGCTTCCTGCGCCGGCTCGCGGGACAGGGCTACGACGTGTACGCCTACGAGCAGGCCGGCGGCGGGCGCAGCGACCTGCTGCCCATGGACCAGTACTCGATCACCCGGTCCGTCCAGGACCTCGGGGCCTTCGTCGACAAGCTCGGCGAGGGCCCTGCCGACGTGCTCGGATTCTCCGCGGGCGCGGTCGTGCTCACCCGCGCGCTGGCCGACCCGGCCACCGCCGCCCGCTTCCACCGGGCGGTCATCGCCGAGCCAGGCCCGATGGACGGCCCCACCGCCCGGATCTCGGGGCCGAAGGGCAGGCCCTCGGCACGGGGCCTCGCCCCGGCCATGACCGGACCGCGCTCCACCCACGTGCCCAGGTACGCCGTCGCGTTCGGCCTGCTGCGGCTCGGACTGCTCAGCCCGGACAACGGGCTGGTGGGACAGGCGGAGGGCGACAACGCCTTCACGGCCGCCGATCTCGGCAGCGACACGGCCTCCGGCTACTGCGCACGGGACGCGCACCGCATCCCGGTCGAGGACACGGCGGACAACTTCTCCTTCAGCGCCGCCGCCAGCCTCCGCATCCAGCAGACGGTCAAGGACTCCCCCTCGCTCGCCCCGCGGCTGAGGAACTCTCGGACGCCCGCGATGCTGATGATCGCCGAGTGCTCCTCCCAGGTCCGGCAGTGGGAGACAGCCGTCCTCGCGAACGACCCCGCCGTCCAGCGCACCCAGTACCTGCCAGGGGTCGGCCACCACATGTGGAACGGCCTGGACGACAACGACCGACGGGCGGCGGCCGTCATCACCGCCTTCCTCCGGGACGAGCCCGCGCCGCTGCCCGACTACCCGACCCGCGCCGACATCCCGGTGTTCCTCCGCGAGCACAGGTGACGCGCGCACCGGTCAGCGGTGCGCGGGACGGCCCTTCACCGGGCCGTCCCGCGGCGGCCGGCCGCCGTCTCCCCGGCCGCCCCTACTTCTTACTTCGTCAGCGAAGCCGAGGCCTCCTCCGTGACCCTGCGGCGCACCCCGAACCAGCCCGCGACCAGGAGGAGGGCGATGGCCGGGATGAGGTAGAGGGTCTTGCGGCCGACGTCCGGGTCGTTCCACATCAGGCCGAGGCAGGCCAGGAGGAAGGCGACCGTGGCGATCTCGGTGACCGGGCTGAAGGGGAGGCGGAAGTGCGGGCGGGTGACCAGGCCCGCCTTGGCGCGGCGGACGAAGATCAGGTGGCAGATCATGATGATCACCCAGGTGCTGACGATGCCGAGGGAGGCGACGTTCAGCACGATCTCGAAGGCCTGGTCGGGCACCTTGTAGTTGAGGACCACGCCGAGCACGCACACCGCGCAGGTCAGCAGGATGCCGCCGTAGGGCACCTGGCTGCGGCTCATCACGCGGGTGAACTTCGGGGCGGAGCCCGCCATCGCCATGGAGCGCAGGATGCGGCCGGTGGAGTACAGGCCGGAGTTCAGCGAGGACATGGCGGCGGTGAGGACCACGAGGTTCATCACGTCGCCGGCCGCCGGCACGCCCACCTTCGACAGGACCGTGACGAAGGGGCTCTCGTCGGCGGAGTACACCGAGCCCGGCAGCAGCAGCGCCAGCAGCACGACCGAGCCGACGTAGAAGAGGGCGACCCGCCACATGATGGAGTTCACCGCGCGCGGGACGACCTTCTCCGGCTCGGCGGTCTCGCCGGCGGCGACGCCGACCAGCTCCAGGGCGGCGTAGGCGAAGATCACGCCCTGCATGACGAGGACCACCGGCATCGCGCCGTGCGGGAGCAGCCCGCCGTGGTCGCTGATGACGCTCAGGCCCGGTGTGGTGCCGTCCACCGGGTGCTGGGTGGCCAGCAGGAAGATGCCGATCAGCATGAAGGCGACCAGGGTGGCCACCTTGACGATCGCGAACCAGAACTCCATCTCGCCGAAGATCTTCACCGAGATCAGGTTCACGGCGAGGACGACGGCCAGGGCGATCAGTGCGAGCGCCCACTGCGGGATCGGGGTGAAGAAACTCCAGTAGTGCGTGTAGAGCGCGATCGCGGTGATGTCGGCGATACCGGTGGTCGACCAGTTCAGGAAGTACATCCAGCCCGCGACGTAGGCGCCCTTCTCCCCCAGGAACTCGCGCGCGTACGACACGAAGGAGCCGGAGGAGGGCCGGTACAGGACCAGCTCGCCGAGGGCGCGGACGACGAAGAACGCGAAGACGCCGCAGACCAGGTAGGCCAGGGCGAGTGCCGGTCCCGCGTTGTGCAGGCGGCCGCCGGCGCCCAGGAAGAGCCCGGTGCCGATCGCACCGCCGATGGCGATCATGTTGACGTGGCGGTGCTTGAGGTCCTTGCTGTACCCGGCGTCGCCCGCGTCGGCGGGGGTCCCGGTCGTCGGGGGATGCTCGACGACGGGCGCCGTGTGCACGTCCTTGCTCAAGGGGAAGATCCACTCTCTGGTGCCCCGGGCGGGGTGGGCCCGGTTGTCCGTACGATTCCGGCCCGCCCTGCCCGTGGGCGCGGTACAGACCAGGAAAGCAGCTTCCCAGGGCGCTCGCGTCCCATGCGATGGCGCACGTCACACAGCGGAACTTCTCACATGACCTGCGCGGATCGGTCACCGGCTTTCACACCATTGGTGTAACAGCGATACTGCTCCACATGACGACGACCGACACCGGGGAGCCGGCCCTCACGATCGACGAGCTGGCCGCGCGGGCCGGGGTCACGGTGCGCACGGTCCGCTTCTACAGCAGTCGCGGTCTGCTGCCGCCGCCCGAGATCGGCCCGCGCCGGGTGGGCCGCTACGGCCGCGATCATCTGGCCCGGCTCGCCCTGATCGAGGAGATGCAGCACCAGGGCATGACGCTGGCCGCGATCGAACGGCATCTGCGCCAGCTCCCGCCGGACCTGAGCCCGCACGATCTGGCCGTGCACCGGGCGGTCGTCGCCTCCTGGGCCCCGGAGAGCGTGGAGAGGCTGTCCCGGCGCGAGCTGGGGCGGCGGGCCGGGCGGCCGCTCACCGACGAGGACGTGGACCGGCTGGAGGCGATGAACGTGCTGGCGCCCGAGGACGGCGCGTTCCGCGTCGACGCCGGGCTGTTCCGGCTGGGGGTGCGGCTGCTGGACGTGCCGCTGTCCCAGGAGACGATCCTCGCGGCCCGCACCGCGCTGATCGAGCACGCCCGCGCGGCGGCCCGTGAGCTGTCGGGGCTGCTGCGCGACGCGGTCGCCGAGCGGGACGCCGAGGACGTGAAGTCGCTGTCGGCGCACATGCACCCGCTGGTGGTGCAGGCGCTGCTGACCACCTTCCAGCGGTCGCTGAAGGAGGAGCTGCGGGAGTGGGTCGACAGCGGTGCCGGGCGCGCGCAGAACGCGCCCCCCGGGAACGGGGACGCGTCCTCCGCCTGAGCGTGACGGCCGCCCGAGCGCGGCGGCCGTTCAGCGCGTCGGCTCAGCGGGCGTCCGTGAAGGTCTCCCCCCGCTCCGCCTTGGCGACCAGCAGCGCCGGCGGCTCGAACCGCTCGCCGTAGCGCTCGGCGAGTTCCCGGGCGCGGGCCACGAAGCCGGGCAGGCCGCCCTCGTAGCCGTTGATGTACTGGAGCACGCCGCCGGTCCAGCCGGGGAAGCCGATGCCGAAGATCGAGCCGATGTTGGCGTCGGCGACCGAGGTCAGGACGCCCTCCTCCAGCAGCTTGACCGTGTCCAGGGCCTCCGAGAAGAGCATCCGCTCCTGCATGTCCCGGAACGGGATCTCGTGCCCCGGCTTGGTGAAGTGCTCGCGCAGGCCCGGCCACAGGCCCGCCCGCTTGCCGTCCTCGCCGTACTCGTAGAAGCCGGCGCCGCCGCTGCGGCCGGTGCGGCCGAACTCGTCCACCATGCGGTCGATGACCGCCTCGGCGGGGTGGGCCGGCCAGGTGCCGCCGGCCTCCTCCACGGCCCGCTTCGACTCGTTGCGGATCTTGCGGGGCAGGGTGAGGGTCAGCTCGTCCATCAGGGAGAGCACCTTGGCCGGGTAGCCGGCCTGGGCCGCGGCCTGCTCGACGGAGGCGGGCTCGATGCCCTCGCCGACCATCGCCACGCCCTCGTTGATGAAGTGGCCGATCACCCGGGAGGTGAAGAAGCCGCGCGAGTCGTTGACGACGATGGGCGTCTTGTTGATCTGGCGGACCAGGTCGAAGGCGCGGGCCAGCGCCTCGTCGCCGGTGCGCTCGCCCTTGATGATCTCCACCAGCGGCATCTTGTCCACCGGCGAGAAGAAGTGCAGGCCGATGAAGTCGCCCTGCCGCTCGACGCCCTCGGCGAGGACGGTGATGGGCAGCGTGGAGGTGTTGGAGCACAGCAGCGCGTCCGGCGCGACGACGTGCTCGATCTCCTGGAACACCTTGTGCTTGAGCGAGGGGTCCTCGAAGACGGCCTCGATCACCGCGTCGCAGCCGGCGAGGTCGGCCGCGTCGGCGGTCGGGGTGATGCGGGCGAGCAGCGCGTCCGCCTTCTCCTGGCTGGTACGGCCCCGGGAGACGGCCTTGGCGCACAGCTTCTCGGAGTAGCCCTTGCCCTTGACGGCCGCCTCCAGGGAGACGTCCTTGAGGACGACCTCGATGCCGGCGCGGGCGCAGCTGTAGGCGATGCCGGCGCCCATCATCCCGGCGCCGAGGACGGCGACCTTCCGGACCTTGCGGGGCTCGATCCCCTGGGGGCGGTTGGCACCGGAGTTGACGGCCTGGAGGTCGAAGAAGAACGCCTGGATCATGTTCTTCGAGGTCTGCCCGGCGGCCAGCTCCACGAAGTAGCGGGCCTCGATGACCTGGGCGGTCTCGAAGTCGACCTGGGCGCCCTCGACCGCGGCGGCCAGGATGTTGCGCGGCGCGGGGTAGGGCGCGCCGCCCGTCTGCTTGCGCAGGTTGGCCGGGAAGGCGGGCAGGTTGGCGGCGAACTTCGGGTTCGACGGGGTGCCGCCCGGGATGCGGTAGCCCGGCTTGTCCCAGGGCTGCTGCGACTGGGGGTTGGCGTCGATGAAGGCGCGCGCCTTGGCGATCAGCTCCTCGGGGGTGGCGGCCACCTCGTGGACGAGGCCGTTCTCCTGGGCGCGGCGCGCGTTGTACTGGGTGCCCTGGAGGAGCACCTTCAGCAGGGCGTCGGTGATGCCGAGCAGCCGTACGGTGCGCACCACGCCGCCGCCGCCGGGGAGCAGGCCGAGGGTGACCTCGGGGCAGCCGATCTTGGTGCCGGGGGTGTCGAGGGCGACGCGGTGGTGGCAGGCGAGGGCGAGTTCGAAGCCGCCGCCGAGGGCCGCGCCGTTGATCGCGGCGACCACCGGCTTGCCGAGGGTCTCGATGCGGCGCATGTTCCGCTTGATGGCGAGGCCGCCGTCGAGCAGGTCCTGCGCGGTCTCGGGGGTGACGCGGATCAGGTCGCGCAGGTCGCCGCCAGCGAAGAAGGTCTTCTTCGCGGAGGTGAGGATGATGCCGCGGACGGCGTCGGGGTCGGCCCGCAGCTCGGCTTCGAGGCGGTCGACGATCGCGGCGAAGGAGTCGCGGAACGCCTGGTTCATGGTGTTCGCGGACTGGTTCGGGTCGTCCAGGACGAGGGTGACGACGCCGGTGTCGTCCTGTTCCCAGCGGATGGTGGTGCTCTCGGTCATGTCAGGGGTCTCCGTTGAGGTCCGGTGCTGAGGGCTGCGCTGGGAGTCAGAGGCGCTCGACGACGGTGGCGACGCCCATGCCGCCGCCGACGCAGAGGGTGGCGAGGCCGTAGCGCTTGTCCTGGCGCTCCAGTTCGTCCACCAGGGTGCCGAGGATCATCGCGCCGGTGGCGCCGAGCGGGTGGCCGAGCGCGATGGCGCCGCCGTTGACGTTGACCTTGTCCAGGGACAGGCCCATGTCCTTGACGAAGCGCAGGACGACGGCCGCGAAGGCCTCGTTGATCTCGACCAGGTCGATGTCGTCGATGGTGAGGCCGGCCTTGGCGAGCGCCTTGCGGGTGGCCGGGGCGGGGCCGGTGAGCATGATGGTGGGCTCGGAGCCGGAGACCGCGGCGGAGACGATCCGGGCGCGCGGGGTCAGGCCGTAGCGCTCGCCGACCTCCTTGGAGCCGATCGCGACGAGCGAGGCGCCGTCCACGATGCCGGAGGAGTTGCCCGCGTGGTGGACGTGGTCGATCTTCTCCACCCAGTGGTACTGCTGGAGGGCGACGGCGTCGAAGCCGCCCAGCTCGCCGATGTCCGCGAAGGACGGCTTGAGCTTCGCGAGGGAGTCGGCGGTGGTGCCGGGGCGCGGGTGCTCGTCGTGGTCGAGGACGACGAGGCCGTTGCGGTCCTTGACGGGGACGACGGAGCGCTCGAAGCGGCCGTCCTTCCAGGCCGCGGCGGCGCGCTCCTGGGACAGCGCCGCGTACTCGTCCACGTCGCGCCGCGAGAAGCCCTCGATGGTGGCGATCAGGTCGGCGCCGATGCCCTGGGGCACGAAGTTGACGGTGAGGTTGGTCATCGGGTCGTTGAACCAGGCGCCGCCGTCGGAGGCCATCGGCACCCGGGACATGGACTCGACGCCGCCCGCGAGGATCAGGTCCTCCCAGCCCGAACGGACCTTGGCGGCGGCCAGGTTGACGGCCTCCAGACCCGAGGCGCAGAAGCGGTTCTCCTGGACGCCGGCGACCGTGTCCGGCAGGCCCGCGGCCAGCGCGGCGATCCGGGCGATGTCGGAGCCCTGGTCGCCGACCGGGCCGACGACGCCGAGCACCACGTCGTCGACGGCCGCCGGGTCCAGGTCCGGGAAGCGGCGGCGGATCTCGTGGATGAGACCGACGACCAGGTCGATGGGCTTGGTGCCGTGCAGGGCGCCGCCTGCCTTGCCGCGCCCGCGCGGGGTGCGGATCGCGTCGTACACGTACGCTTCGGTGCTCACTGACAGGCCTTTCGATGAGGGTTTCGGTGGCTGTGCGGTGCGAAGGGGGCGCGGCCGGGGCGGCGCTCGGTTCAGGCGCCCGCCGGCAGGTCCCAGTCGCGGGCCACCTCGGCCGCGTGGGCGCCGGGCAGGGCCGGGCCGGTGCGGACGGCGGTGGGGGTGGCCGAGAAGCGGGGCGCGGGGGCGGGCTGGGTGATCCCGCCGTGGTCGGTGAAGGCGCCGCGGGCGGCCAGGTGCGGGTGGTGCGGCGCCTCGCGCAGCGACAGTACGGGCGCCACGCACGCGTCGGAGCCCTCGAAGACGGCGGTCCACTCGTCGCGGGTGCGGGACTTGAAGCGGGCCGCGACGGCCTCGCGCAGCTCGCCCCAGCGGGCGAGGTCGGCGTGGGCGCCGGCGAGGTCGGACGGCAGGCCGAGCAGCGCGGCGAACTCGTCGTAGAAGCGCCGCTCCAGCGCGCCGACCGCCATGTAGGCCCCGTCGGCGGTCTCGTAGGCGCCGTAGTACGGGCAGCCGCCGTCCAGGAGGTTGACGCCGCGCCGGTCCTGCCAGGCCCCGGCGGCGAGCATGCCGTGGATCATCGCGCCCAGATGGGCGGCGCCGTCCACGATGGCGGCGTCCACCACCTGGCCGGCGCCGCTCGCGCGGGCGTGGTGCAGGGCGGCCAGGACGCCGACGACGAGGTAGAGGGAGCCGCCCGCGTAGTCGCCGAGGAGGTTGGCGGGGACGGCCGGGGGCCGGTCGGGGGCGCCGATCATGCCGAGGGCGCCGGTGACGGCGATGTAGGCGATGTCGTGGCCCGCGCGCGGGGCGAGCGGCCCGTCCTGGCCCCAGCCGGTCATCCGGCCGTAGACGAGCCGGGGGTTGCGGGCGTGGCAGTCCTCGGGGCCGACGCCGAGGCGTTCGGCGACGCCGGGGCGGTAGCCCTCGATGAGGACGTCGGCGCGGGCGGCGAGGTCGAGGACGCCGGCCCGGCCCTCGGGGGACTTCAGGTCGAGGACGACCGAGCGCTTGTTGCGGTTGGTGACGTCGCGGGCCGGGTCGATGCCGAGGCCCGCGCCGCCGGGACGGTCCACCCGGACCACGTCGGCGCCGAGGTCGGCCAGCAGCATCGCGGCGAACGGGCCGGGGCCGATGCCGGCCAGTTCCACGACGCGCACGCCGGTCAGCGGGCCGTGCCGCCCCGGCGTCTGTGCCGTTGCCATTTGGTGGGCCCCCTCGTCGCGACCACTGTGACACAACCGATGTAACACCGCTGATGTTAAGAACACGTTCCACCCGGCACAAGCCCCGCACGAGCAAGCGCTTAGCCAAGGTCGTGTCCGAGACGTACCCGGCGCGCCGCCGGCCGTACCGCACGCCACTCCCCCGCCGCCCGCACGCCACTCCGCCGCCGGGCACGCACCGCAGGCCGCTTCGCCCGCCGGGCACGATCCGCAGGCCGCTTCGCCCGCCGGTCGCGATCCGCGCGCCACCGCTTCCCTCCCCGCGGCCACCGTTTCCCTCCCCGCGCGACGCGGACGCCGCTTCCCGGCCACCGCGGCGGCACCCCCTCGCGGTGATCGCCGCGCGCACGCTAGCCTCGGCCACCGACGGCGGCGAGGCGGCGCTGCCGCGAGGAGGGTGTCATGAGCAGGCTGAACAAGACGGAACGTCCCTACGACATCGTGCTCTTCGGGGCCACCGGTTTCGTGGGGCGGCTGACCGCCGCGTACCTGGCCGCGCACGCGCCGGACGGCCTGCGCTGGGCCGTCGCGGGCCGCAGCGAGCGCAGGCTCAAGGAGCTGCGCGCCGAGCTGCCCGGCGGCGCGTCCGTCGGGGTGGTGAAGGCCGACGTGGCCGACCCGGACTCCGTGCGCGCGCTGGCCCGGCAGGCCCGCGTGGTGGCCACCACCGTGGGCCCGTACATGACGTACGGCGAGGAGCTGGTCGCCGCCTGCGCGGACAGCGGAACGGACTATGTGGACCTGACCGGCGAACCCGAGTTCGTCGATCTGATGTACGTCCGGCACGACGCCCGCGCGCGGGAGACCGGGGCGCGTCTGGTGCACGCCTGCGGATTCGACTCGGTCCCGCACGATCTGGGCGTGTACTACACGGTCCGGCAACTGCCGGAGGGCGTGCCGCTGTCCGTGGACGGGTTCGTCCGCGCGGACGCCGCGTTCTCGGGCGGCACGTTCGCCTCGGCGCTCGGGCAGTTGTCCCGGCCGCTGCGGATGCGGGCCGCCGCGCGCGAGCGCGCCCGGCACGAGCCGCGGCTGGTGGGGCGGCGGGCCTCGGCGCCGGCGGCCGGGCCGCGGTTCGCCGGGGAGGTCGGCGCGTGGGCGCTGCCGCTGCCGACCATCGATCCGCAGATCGTGGTCCGCTCGGCGCGGGCGCTGGAGCGCTACGGCCCCGACTTCCGCTACCGCCACTACGCCGCCGTGAAGCATCTGCCGGTGGCCGCCGGAGGCGTGGCCGCCGTCGGCGCGCTCGCCGCAGCCGCCCAACTGCCGCCGGTGCGCGGCTGGTTGACCGGGCGGCTCAAGCCGGGCGACGGGCCGAGCGCCGAGAAACGGGCCAGGAGCTGGTTCTCGGTGCGGTTCGTGGGCGAGGGCGGCGGCCGGCGGGTCTTCACCGAGGTCGCGGGCGGCGACCCCGGCTACGACGAGACGGCGCGGATGTTCGCCGAGTCGGCCCTGTGCCTGGCCCTGGACGACCTGCCCGAGACGGCCGGACAGGTGACCACGGCGGTCGCGATGGGCGACGCGCTCCTCGACCGGCTGCGCGCGTCCGGGCTCGCCATCCGCACGGCGGCGGCGGTCGGCTGACCGCGCGCCGACGGCGGGGCCGGCCAGGGCCTCTCGTCTGGATCAGCCGCGCTCCGGCTGCCCCGTCGCCTCGCGCAGGGCCCGGCGGCACAGCGCGTCGGCCCGGCGGGTGGTCTCCGGAAGACGGTAGGCCGGGGTCAGGGCGAGCGTGTGGGCGCAGGCGCCGTCGAGCGTGGTGCGGTGGCCCACGGAGACGAAGACCGGC
Source organism: Streptomyces sennicomposti (assembly GCF_019890635.1). Classification (GTDB taxonomy): domain Bacteria; phylum Actinomycetota; class Actinomycetes; order Streptomycetales; family Streptomycetaceae; genus Streptomyces; species Streptomyces sennicomposti. The sequence goes on along the minus strand of NZ_JAIOAB010000017.1, from coordinate 71,788 downwards.
TTCACGCCGTCCCGGGTGCGCAGCGCGCGGCCGACCTCCTCGGCGCCGTCGAGCAGCGGGGAGGCGCTGCCGCGCGGGGTGTCCGGGTCGGCGTGGGCGAAGGCGAAGGGGTTCTTGGCGACGCCGATCGTCGGAAGGCCGGTCAGGACGCCGAGATGGCTGGCGAGGCCGAACCGGCGCGGATGCGCCAGCCCGTAGCCGTCGCAGACGACCAGGCCCGGCGGGCGGTCCAGGGCGTCCAGGGCGGCGAGCACGGTGGGGATCTCGCGGAAGGCGAGCAGTCCGGGGACGTAGGGGAAGGAGATCCGGCCGACGGCGGTGGCCTCGGCGACCACCCGCAGCGTGGCCGCGTCGAGGACGACGGCGGCCGCGGCGACGACGTCCCGCTCGTCGTCGTAGGCGACGTCCACGCCGGTGACGTGCCCCGTACCGGGCGGCGGCCCCGCCTCGTCCCGCACGACCTTCGTCCGCAACTCGTCCTGCACGGCCCGGGCCTGCTCCGCCGTCGCGGGCCAGCCCGCGGGTATGCCTACGGTCGTCGTCATGGTGAGGACGAGGGTACGGGGCCGCCGCGCGGGGCGGGACCGCGGGGCGGCCCCGTACCGTGGGGTCGTCGGCGCCGGCTCACGGGAAGCGCGCGCGGATGCGCCGCGTGCCGTCCGCGGGCCCCGCGGTCACTTGTCCAGGGCCTGCCGCAACTGCTGCTTGTTCATGTCGGAGCGGCCGTGGATGTTGCGCCGCTTGGCCTCTTCGTAGAGCTGGTCGTAGGTGGGGCCCTGGGAGCCCTGGCCCGACCGCTGTCCGCCCCGCTTGCCGGAGGACATGTCCTGCGTCGAGGTACGGCCGGCGGTCTTCGACTCGCCCGAGCGGGCGCGCTCCTTGTTCACCGTGCGGGCGGCGATCTCCTTGGCGCGCCCGGTGCTCTCGCCCCGGTCCTGCGCGCTCTCCTTGATGTGCTCGTACTGACGCTCCCGCTTGGAACTGCTTCCGCGTGGCATGCCGTTCACTTCCTCTCTGTCAAGGAACGGATACCCGCATCTTGGAATAGTTCGCTATATCAGGCGATATTCAATCCCCCGGTCGAGCGAAGCGTCCCTTGTCGCCGGATGCCCGGTGACCTGGGGTCCCACGCACCGGCCGGCCGCGTAAGACGGGTCACGTCCGCGCATGAACGCGGTGACAGAGGTCACTCGCTCCCCGTGTGCACGGACCGGCCGGTTCCGTCGTCTCTCCCAGTGCCGGCCTCATCCGCCCGACCGCCCGACCGCTCACCCGTCCGTCTGTCCGTCCAGCCGTCGTACGCCCTACGTCACAAGGGAGCAAGGCGTTGTCCACCGTCATCGAGCAGCCCGTCGAGGCGCGTCTGGTCGCCGCCGCGCCGCGGATGCCCAGCATTCCCGCCACGCTGCACTACGACCGCCGGGACCCGTTCGCCGTCCGGATGTCCTTCCCCGCCCCGGCCACCCTGGAGGGCGTCGAGGTCTGCTGGACCTTCGCCCGCGATCTGCTGACGGCCGGCCTGGAGGAGCCCGAGGGCGACGGCGACGTACGGGTGCGGCCGTACGGCTACGACCGCACCGTGCTGGAGTTCCACGCCCCCGAGGGCACCGCCGTGGTGCACGTCCGCAGCGGTGAGATACGCCGGTTCCTGCGGGCCGCGAGCGAGCTGGTGCCGGTCGGCCTCGAACACCTCCAGCTCGACGTGGACCACGGGCTCGCGGAGTTGATGCGGGACGCCTGTTAGGGCCTCTCGTTTGGATCCGGCCGGGCTCGCGGGCCCTGGCACCGCACCTCGCGGCGTTGTCGTCGGTTGCCATGGCTCCGCCATGACGCCCTCCTCCGCCTTGCGAGGCACGGCACCAGACCCCGCTCCCTGATCCAGCCTGACCCAAACGAAAGACCCTAGCGCTCCGTGCGCAGCAGCGCGTTCAGCTCGCCGTAGGGCAGTGCGTCCGTCACGGCCCCGTAGGTCCCCGCGTCCAGCAGCTCCCGCGCGGCGCGGGCGACCACGGCGTACGCGGCCTCGGCGATGCCGGAGCCGGCGCTCACCCGGGCGACGCCGAGCGCGGCCAGCTCCGCGACCGGCGGGGCGCCGGGGCCCGCCAGGATGTTGAGCGGCCCGGTCACGCCCGCGGCCAGCGCCTTCACGGTGTCCGGGTCGGCGGTCCCGGGCACGAAGACGCCGTCGGCTCCCGCGGCGCGGTAGGCGGCGGCCCGCTCCAGGGTGGCGTCCACGCCGCCCGCGCCGCGCAGGAACGTGTCGATACGGGCGTTGACGAACAGCGGCACTCCTTCGGCGTCGGCGGCCTCACGGGCGGCGGCCAGCCGCTCGCACTGCTCGGCGACGGAACGCAGCGGGGCGGCGCCCCGCCCGTGCGCGGCGTCCTCGATGTTGATCCCGACGGCGCCGGCCGCGAGCACCGCGCGGACCGTCTCGGCGACGCCCGCGGCGTCCTGCGCGTAGCCGCTCTCGATGTCGGCGCTGACCGGCACGGTGACGGCGGCGGTGATCCGGGCCAGGGCGGCGAGCGCGGGCTCCCGGTCCAGTGCGTTCCCGTCGGCGACGCCGAGCGCCCAGGCGAGTCCGGCGCTGGTGGTCGCCACGGCCGGGGCGCCCGCCGCCTCGACGAGCCGCGCGCTCATGGCGTCCCAGGCGTTGGCCAGGACCAGGGGCCGGCCGGGCACGTGCAGGGCGTGGAAGGTGCGGGCGCGGTCGCGCAGGGCGTCTCGGTTGCTCATGCCCGCCACTCAACCAGCGGGGCGGGGACCGGTCCAGCAGAAATCCGACATGGACGTGACAGCCGGCGCAAGGGGTGGGCGCGGACTCGCGGGCAGGGGCGCGCCCGGCCCTCCCGGCGGCGGGAGGGTCGCGTACGAACGGTCGCGGGTGGCTCAGGACGAGCCGGTCGCGGGCGCTCGCCCCGGGGTCCGTCGGCTGCGGGGCGGGGACACGCCACCGCTCGGCCGGCCGCCCCGACCGTACCGGTCCCCCGGCTCAGCCGCCCGTCGCCGCCGTGGCCGTCGTCGCCGTCAGTGCCGTGCGGACCTCGCGGACCACGCCGCGCAGGGCCGGGACCGCCGCCGTGCCGCGTTCGGTCAGTTCCTCGATGCGCCGCCGGTGCCGGCCGCGCTCCCGGTCGGGCACGAGGGTGCCCAGCCGGGCCGCGGCGGCCAGGGCGACCGCTGCGGCGGTCAGCTCGGTGACCTCCGCCGCCGGACGGTCGCCGTCCAGCACCTGCCGCGCCTCCGCGCGCAGCGCGTCCACGGCGGCGACGCGCTCCAGGACGTACTCCACCGTGGGGAAGACCCCGAAGACCCGCCGCTTCTCCGCGCGCAGATACCCCTCGGCGGCCAGTTGCTCGCGCACGGCCACCAGCGTGTACCGGGCGCGCAGCGTGACCCAGGTCCGCCAGCGGCGGGGGCAGGACTCGCGGACCAGGTCGAGGAGGCCGTCCAGCACCGCGTCGCCGGTGCGGGCGTCCAGGTCGACGGGGGTGGCGATGCCGTCGTCGTCCACCAGCAGCCCGCGCCGGACCAGCTCGGTCAGCGCGCCGGCCCGCACCAGGTGGGGCAGCCGGTCGGCGCCGGTGAGGCGCCGGCGCGAGGTGTCCCAGGCCAGCAGGTAGAGGCGGGCCGGCAGCGACAGCGGGAGCGGTGGGGCCGGGAGGGTCTGCGGGGGCGGGCCGTCGGACATGGGCGGATCTCCTTCGCACGGTGGGCGCGGGGCCCACGCGAATATTCGTTGACAGCCGCCCGGAGCCGCTCGTACGTTGTACAGCGTTCCTGTTGCCGTCGATTGGAGAAGGACGTTGCTCGTCTGAGGTCCTGAGACACCGCGTCACACCGGTCAGGTGTGTGCGTCGCGTCCGACCTCGGCGTCCGAGCCGTCCTCACGGAAGTCCGGCCCAGGGCTCTTCTCCTGCCCCGTGCCTCCTCTCCTACACGGCCTCCCCGCCCCGCGGTGTCTCGACACGCGTCTGCCCCCAGACCGCACCCAGCAACCGCGAGGCGCCCATGTCACCATCCATCACCTGCACCGCACTGTCCTTCGCCTGGCCCGACGGCACGTCCGTCTTCTCCGGCCTCGACATCGCCTTCGGCCCCGGCCGCACCGGCCTCGTCGGCGTCAACGGCACCGGGAAATCCACCCTGCTGAAGCTGATCGCGGGCGAGCTGACACCGTCCGACGGCGTCGTCCGGGTGGCCGGCGAGGTCGGCTGCCTCCCGCAGAACGTCACCCTCGGCACCGGCCTGCGGGTGGACGAGGCCCTCGGCATCGCCGCGCAGCGGGCCGCGCTGCACGCCATCGAGGCGGGCGACGCGGCCGAGGAGCACTTCGAGACCGTCGGCGACGACTGGGACGTGGAGGAACGCGCCCTGGCCACGCTCGGCGAACTCGGACTCGGCCACATCGGCCTGGACCGCACCGTCGGCGAGGTCTCCGGCGGCGAGTCGGTGCTGCTCCGGCTGGCCGCGCTGCTGCTGCGCCGCCCCGACGTGCTGCTGCTGGACGAGCCCACGAACAACCTCGACCTGTACGCGCGGCGGCGGCTGTACGCGGCCGTCGCGGCCTGGCCCGGCGTGCTGGTCGTGGTCAGCCACGACCGCGAACTGCTGGACCTGGTGGACCAGATCGCCGATCTGCGCGCCGGCCGGGTCACCTGGTACGGCGGCAACTACGCGGCGTACGAGGAGGCCCTCGCCGTCGAACAGGACGCCGCCGAGCGGATGGTGCGCGTCGCCGAGTCCGATCTGCGCCGCCAGAAGCGCGAACTGGTCGACGCCCAGGTCAAGTTGGCCCGCCGCAAGCGGTACGGCCAGAAGATGTGGGACAGCAAGCGGGAGCCGAAGATCGTGATGGGCGCGCGCAAGCGGGCCGCCCAGGAGTCGGCCGGCAAGCACCGCATCCTGCACGAGGAGCGGCTCACCGCGGCCAAGGAGCGCCTGGACGAGGCGGTGGAGGCGGTGCGCGACGACGACGAGATCCGCGTCGAACTCCCGTACACGGCGGTGCCGCCGGGCCGCGATGTGCTCACCCTGCGGGACCTCAGGACGGCGTACGGCGCGCGCGTGAGCGGCGGGCTCGATCTGCGCGGCCCGGAGCGGGTGGCGCTGGTCGGGCGCAACGGCGCGGGCAAGACGACGCTGCTGCGCACCGTCGCCGGTGAGCTGCCGCCGGTGTCCGGGGAGGCGGTGGCGCACGTGCCGCTGCGGTTCCTGCCGCAGCGGCTGGACGTCCTCGACGACGAGCTGAGCGTCGTGGAGAACGTGGCCCGGTTCGCGCCGGACGCCACCGCCAACCGCGTCAGGGCCCGGCTGGCCCGGTTCCTGTTCCGGGGCGCGCGGGCCGACCAGAAGGCGGGGACGCTGTCCGGCGGCGAACGCTTCCGGGCCGCGCTCGCCGCGCTGATGCTGGCCGAGCCCGCGCCCCAGCTGCTGTTGCTGGACGAGCCGACGAACAACCTCGACATGGCGAGCGTGCGCCGGCTGACCAGCGCGCTGGAGTCGTACGAGGGCGCGCTGATCGTGGCGGGTCACGATCTGCCGTTCCTGCGCTCGATCGGCATCACCCGCTGGTTCCTGGTGGAGGACGGGGAGCTGAGGGAGACCACCTGGGAGGCCGTCGCGGCCACGGAGTAGCGGCGCCGGCTCTTCCATGGAGCGGCCGAACGGGTGAGACGGCCGCGTGTCCCGCGGCGCACGGGCGGGACGCGCTGCCGCTCACGGTCCGTCATACGGCCCGTCGGGGCGGGCCGGACGGGGTACGCGGGGCGGTCTTTACGGCGGTCTTTACGGCGGCCTTAACCTACGGTTACGTAACCTACGGTCTCGTAGCCTACGATTCCGTAGGTTGGCCGGCACCGCTCGCCGGCCTGTTCGACCGTTTCCCGCTCGGCGGTGCCGGCTCCCGCCCGGCCCCCGCACGTCCCCCTGGAGTATCCATGACGATCACTTCCCCGCACCTCGGCAGCCCGTCCGCCGTCTGGACCGACGCCCGGCTGCTGTACGCACTGGAGGAAGTGGTCGAGCGGGAACTGAACCGGCATCTGAAGGTCGCCAAGGACTGGATGCCGCACGAGTACGTCCCGTGGAGCGACGGCCGCAACTTCCCCGGCCAGTTCGCCGACGGCGAGGCGTGGGACAAGCAGCAGTCCAAGGTCACGGAGATCGGCCGGACCGCGCTGGTCGTGAACCTGCTGACCGAGGACAACCTCCCCAGCTACCACCACGAGATCGCCAGCCTGTTCGGCCGGGACGGCGCGTGGGGCACCTGGGTGCACCGCTGGACTGCGGAGGAGGGCCGGCACGGCATCGTGATGCGGGACTACCTGCTCACCTCGCGCGCGGTGGACCCGGACAAGCTGGAGCAGTTCCGGATGTCGCACATGAGCGAGGGCTTCGAGTCCGACAACCGGCACTCGATGCTGCACTCGATCGCCTACGTCGCCTTCCAGGAGCTGGCCACCCGTATCTCGCACCGCAACACCGGCCACCAGTCCGGCGATCCGGTCTGCGACCGCATGCTCGCGCGCATCGCGACCGACGAGAACCTGCACATGGTCTTCTACCGCAATCTGCTCAAGGCGGCCTTCGAACTCGCACCCGACCTCACCATGCAGGCGGTGCGGGACGTGGTGGTGGAGTTCCGCATGCCCGGCCACGGCATCCCCGGCTTCGAGCGGGCGGCGGCGCAGATGGCCATCGGCGAGGTCTACAACCTGCGCATCCACCACGACGACGTGCTGCAGCCGGTGCTGCGCCATCTGAAGGTGCTGGACATCGACGGCCTCGGCCCCGAGGGCGTGCGGGCGCAGGAGGAACTGGGTCTGTTCATGGGCGGTCTGGACGCGGAGGCGGCCAAGTTCGACGCGAAGCTGGCGGCCCGCAAGGCCCGGATGGCGGCCCGCGCCGGCGCGTGAGCCCCGCCGGGCCGCGCGCCTCTAGGCCGTGTCGTCAAATTCCCGCCGTCCGCCCGGAGGGCGCGCTCTGCGGCGTCAGGTGCGTGCTCTCGGCGTGCCGGATCCTGACCCTCGTACTGGACGTACTCGGGTCTGGGTCCGGTGCGGCGAGAGTGCGTGCATGGCGTCGCGGAGCAGGCGGGAATTTGACGACACGGCCTAGCGCGCGGTCCGGCGCAGGCCGAGCCGTTCCTTCTCGGACAGGCCGCCCCAGACGCCGAAGCGTTCGTCGTGGGCGAGGGCGTACTCCAGGCAGGCCGGGCGCATCTCGCACAGGGCGCAGATGCGCTTGGCCTCGCGCACGGAGCTGCCCGGCTCGGGGAAGAAGAAGTCGGCCCCGGTCTGCGCGCACAGCGCCTGGGCCTGCCAGGCCGGGTCGGCCGGGGTCATGGTCTCGATGTGCATGTCCGAAAGCGTGGCAGGCGGCGAAAAACGTTCGATCAACGCGCACTCAACGCGGCGTTCACAGTCCGCCGGCCGCCTCGATGATGGCCCGGCGGCGGCGCGTGCGCACGGCGGCGCGCCCACCCGCGTGTGCGGCGGCGATCGCCGGCGGGCGGTGCGAGACTCGGCAGAGCAGAGCAGAGCAGACGCAAGCGCAGAGCGGACAGCGGCCCCTGCCGAGGAGGGCGACGATGCTCACCACCCGTTTCACCGACGGCGCCCCCGACTGGATCGACGTCGGCGCCCCCGACCTCGACGGCGCCCGCGCCTTCTACCGCGCCCTGTTCGGCTGGGAGTTCCGCCCGGCCGGGCCCGGCAGCGGCGGCTACGGCTTCTTCCAGCTGGACGGCCGTACGGTGGCCGGCGGCATGGAGATCCAGCCGAGCCAGGGGCCGCCGTCCTGGACCGTGTACTTCCGCACCCCCGACGCCCGGGCGACCGCCGCGGCCGCCGAGCAGGCGCACGGCCGTGTGCTGGTCCATCCGATCGACGTCATGGGCGAGGGCCACATGGCGCTCCTCGCCGACCGGGCGGGCGTGCCGTTCGGGCTGTGGCAGCCGGGGCGGACCGCGGGCGTGGACGTGGCGGGCGCACCCGGCGCCCTGTGCTGGGTCGAGCTGTACACGCCGGACATCGCGGCGGCCGCCGCCTTCTACCACCGCGTGCTGGGGCTGGAGACCTCCGCGGTGTCCTTCCCGGACGGCACGTACACCTGCGTCAATCCGGCGGGCGGCGGCGAGGACGCCATGTTCGGCGGTTTCGTGCCGCTCGGCGACGATCCGGCCGAGGCGGCGGCGGGCGCGTACTGGCTGCCGTACTTCGCCGTGCTGGACGCGGACGCCGTGGTCGCCCGGGCGGCGGAGCTGGGCGGCACGGTCCGGCTGCCCGCCACCGACATCGCGGGGGTCGGCCGCGTCGCCCGCCTCGCCGATCCGTACGGCGCCCGGTTCGCCGTACTGCGGCCGGCGCCGCGGGAGTGAGACGAGGGTCTTCCACGACGCCTCGGGGGCCTACGACGCCTCGGAGGCGGGCCGGTCGTCCCGCTTGGCGCGGCTGGGCTGGACGCGTTTCGGCTCGCCCGGCATCTTCGGGTGATCGGGCGGATAGGGCAGATCGCCGAGGCCGTGCTCGCGCTCGTCGCGGTCGGCCAGCTCCAGCAGCGCGTCCAGCGCGTAGGCGTGGTCGTCCATGTCGGCGTGCACGTCGCCCACCTCGGCGAACCGGGCGGGCATCGTGGTGATGTCGAAGTCCTCGGGGTGCGCGACGCCCACCTCCTCCCAGCGCAGCGGCGCGGAGACGGGGGCGTTCGGGCGGGGGCGCACGGAGTAGGCGGAGGCGATGGTGCGGTCGCGGGCGGTCTGGTTGTAGTCCACGAAGATCCGGGCGCCGCGTTCCTCCTTCCACCACTTGGTGGTCACCTGCTCGGGCATCCGGCGCTCCAGCTCCCGGCCCGCCGCGATGGCGGCCCGGCGTACCTGGGTGAAGGTCCAGCGCGGCTCGATGGGCACGAAGACGTGCAGTCCGCGCCCGCCGGAGGTCTTGGGCCAGCCGCGCAGTCCGCCGAACTCCTCCAGCACGGCGCGCAGTTCACCGGCGGCGCGGACCGCGTCGTCGTAGTCGGTGCCGGGCTGCGGGTCGAGGTCGATGCGCAGTTCGTCCGGGTGGTCGACGTCGTCGCGGCGCACCGGCCAGGGGTGGAAGGTGAGGGTGCCGTACTGGGCGGCCCACACCACGGCCGCCTCCTCGGTGGGGCACATCTCGTCGGCGCTGCGCCCGCTGGGGAAGGTGATGTGCGCGGTCGGGATCCAGTCGGGCATGCCCTTGGGCGCCCGCTTCTGGTAGAACCACTCGCCGGTGATGCCGTCCGGATAGCGCTCCAGGGTGGTGGGGCGGTCGCGCAGGGCGCGCAGGATGCCGGGGGCGACCGCCTGGTAGTAGCGGGCCACGTCCAGCTTGGTGTAGCCGCGCTCCGGGAAGAAGACCTTGTCCGGACTGGACAGCCGCACGGTCCGGCCGGCCACGTCCAGTTCCACCGCTTCGCCCATGCGTGCCACGGTAGGCGCAGGGTGCGGTCCCCGCACACCGGGCGTCGCGGACGGGCCGCCCTCCCTGGGCGCACAGGCGCTGCCGGGCGGGCACGCCACGCCCGCTGACGGGCGCGGCCCCTCGCGAACACGCACAATCGCTGCATGGAGCTGCCCGTGATGCCGCCCGTGAAGCCGATGCTCGCCAAGTCGGTGGCGAGGATCCCGCCGGACATGCAGTACGAGGCGAAGTGGGACGGCTTCCGGGCGATCGTGTTCCGCGACGGCCCCGAGGTGGAGCTGGGCAGCCGGACCGGCAAGCCGTTGACCAGGTACTTCCCCGAGCTGGTGGCGGCGCTGAAGGAGCGGGTGCCCGAGCGGTGCGTGCTGGACGGGGAGATCGTGATCGCCCGCGAGGGGCGGCTGGACTTCGACGCGCTGACCGAGCGCATCCATCCCGCCGACTCCCGGGTGCGCACGCTGGCCGAGCGGACCCCGGCCTCCTTCGTCGCCTTCGACCTGCTCGCCCTGGACGACGAGTCGCTGCTCGACGTACCGCTGTCGGACCGGCGGGCGCTGCTGGTCAGGGCGCTCGCCGGGGTCACGGCCCCGGTGCATGTGGCGCCCGCGACGCGGGACGTCGAGGTGGCCCGGCGGTGGTTCGAGCAGTACGAGGGCGCGGGGCTGGACGGGGTGATCGCCAAGCCGCCGGGGCTGCGCTACCTCCAGGACGAGCGCGCCATGTTCAAGATCAAGCACGAGCGGACGGCCGACGTGGTCGTCGCCGGCTACCGCCACCACAAGTCCGGCCCGGTGGTCGGCTCCCTGCTGCTCGGCCTCTACGACGACGAGGGCCGCCTCCAGCACGTCGGCGTGTCGGCGGCGTTCCCGATGAAGCGGCGGGCCGAGCTGATCGAGGAGCTGGCGCCGCTGCGCATGGACAGCGCGGCCGGGCACCCGTGGGCGGCCTGGTCCGAGGAGGCGGCCCACGAGTCGGCCCGGCTGCCGGGGGCGCCGAGCCGCTGGTCGGGCAAGAAGGACCTGTCGTGGGTGCCGCTCAGGCCCGAGCGGGTCGCCGAGGTGGCGTACGACCACATGGAGAACGGGGCGCGGTTCCGGCACACGGCGCGCTTCCGCCGCTGGCGCCCGGACCGCACCCCGCGCAGCTGCACCTACGCCCAGCTGGAGGAGCCCGTCCGCTACGACCTCGCCGAGATCCTCGGCCCGCCGCCCGCGAGGCCCGACGACGGGCGGCCGGGCGACGGCGGGTAGGGGGCCGGGGCGGCGAGCGGCCGGACGACGCCGCGTCAGGGCGTCACGGCGTTAGGGTGTCACGGCGTCATGAGCACCTTGACCGCGCCGTCCTGCTTGTGCTGGAACATCTCGTAGGCGTGCGGCGCGTCCGTGAGCGGCAGCCGGTGGGTGGCGAAGTCGTCCACGCCGAGCACGTCCTCGTCCGTCAGATAGGGCAGGATGTCGTCCACCCAGCGGCGGACGTTGGCCTGGCCCATCCGGAACTGGATCTGCTTGTCGAACATGGTGAGCATCGGCAGCGGGTCCGCCGAGCCGCCGTACACGCCGGACAGCGAGATGGTCCCGCCGCGCCGCACCAGCTCGATGGCGGTGTAGAAGGCGGCGAGCCGGTCCACGCTGAAGCGCTCGGCGAGCGGCCCGCTCAGCCGGCGGGGCATCACCGCGGCGGCCTGCTGGACCATCTTGGCGACCGCGCTGCCGTGCGCCTCGGTGCCGACCGCGTCGATCACGGCGTCCGGGCCGCGCCCGTGGGTCTCGTCGCGGATGGCGGCGACGAGTTCCTTCTCGCTGTCGAAGTCGCGCAGGTCGTACGTCTTCACACCGCGCCGGCGCGCCCGCTCCAGCCGTTCGGGGACCAGGTCCACGCCGAACACCTGCTCGGCGCCGCGCACCCGGGCGATCCGGCAGGCCATGTCGCCGATGGGGCCGAGGCCCAGGACGGCGACGGTGCCGCCGGGCGGGACGTCGGCGTAGGCGACGGCCTGCCAGGCGGTGGGCAGCACGTCGGAGAGGTAGACGAAGCGGTCGTCGGCCGGGCCCACGGGGACCTTGATCGGCCCGTAGTGGGCCTGCGGAACCCTGAGGTACTCGGCCTGCGCGCCGGGGACGGCGCCGTAGAGCCGGGTGTAGCCGAACAGGGCCGCGCCCATGCCCTCGCTGGTGACCTGGGTGGTCTCGCACTGGGTCTGCAGGCCCGAGGAGCACATGTAGCAGTGGCCGCAGGAGATCTGGAACGGGACGACCACCCGGTCGCCGCGCTTGAGGTTCGGCACCTCCGGACCGACCTCCTCGACCACGCCCATCGGCTCGTGGCCGAGGATGTCGCCGGGCGTCATGAACGGGGTGAGCACTTCGTACAGGTGCAGGTCGGAGCCGCACAGGCCGCTGGAGGTGATCCGGATGACGGCGTCCGTCGGCTCCTGGATCTCGGGGTCGGGGACCTCCTCCACCCGCACGTCGCGCTTGCCCTGCCAGGTCACTGCCTTCATCGCGTAGCGCCCCTTTCGTCGCGGTCCGTCACCTTCGCGACCGGCCGGGTACCCGGGGCCGAACGGGCGAACCGTGAGGGGGCGGGCGGCGGCGGGGCGCGCCGGCCCCCGGAGGGCTGCGCCGCGGTGCGCGCCGCGCCTCAGGCCCGGTCGGGCTCGGCCGGGTTGCGCAGGCCCTCGGCCGCGTCCGCCACCCGACGGATCAGGTCGAAGAACTGGGTCTGCTCCGCGGGGCTGAGCGGGCCGAGGAAGACCTGGTTCATCCGGGCCGTGCGGACGGCGAGCCTGCGGTGGGTCTTCTCGCCCTCCGCGGTCGGCCGCAGCAGGAAGCGGCGGCCGTCCTGCGGGTCGCGGTCCTTGTCCAGCAGCCCGCGCCGTCCGAGCCGGCTGACGACCTCGGCGATGGTGGACCGGTCGAGGCCGACCCGCTCCCCCACCGTGCGCTGGTCGAGCCCGGGTTCGGCGACGAGCGCGTTGAGGACCGCGAACTGCGGCGAGGTGATCTCCTCGGAGACCATCGCGTTCCACAGCAGATAGTGGGCCTGCTGCAGCCGCCGGGCCAGGTGCCCGGGGTGGGTGGTGAGGTCCACCGCGGCCATGTGCGCTCCTCGCGAGAGTCCGGTCGCCGCCCACGGAATTCGTAGGTGTACTGAACGATACCGTGCGCGGGCGGTACGTGGATCACTCGCCGCGCGCCGAGCACCCGCCGCTTCAAGGGCCTCTTGACGGCCTCGACCCCGAGTGGCAGCGTGTGGGTAACCTCGCGGAAATAATCAGTGCCCTGACTATCTGGGGGCCGGTGTCTTCGTGCCGGCGCGGTCGCGGGCCGTCGTGCCGCGGGGTGTCGTTCGGGAGAGATGGGGCTCGTTTCGATGGACAAGGTGGTCGCCACGGCCGCGGAGGCGGTGGCGGACGTGCCGGACGGCGCGTCCCTGGCGGTGGGCGGTTTCGGGCTGAGCGGAGTGCCGAACGTGCTGATCCAGGCGCTGTACGAGCGCGGGACCGGCTCTCTCTCGGTGGTCTCCAACAACTGCGGCGCCCTGGACTCGGGGCTCGCGGTGCTGCTGGCGGCCGGGCGGATCGCCCGGGTGACCGGCTCGTACATCGGGGCCAACAAGGAGTTCGCCCGCCAGTACCTGGCCGGTGAGCTGGAGGTGGAGCTGATTCCGCAGGGCACGCTCGCCGAGCGGCTGCGGGCCGGCGGCGCGGGCATCCCCGCCTTCTACACCCCCGCCGGGGTCGGCACCCAGGTCGCCGACGGCGGGCTGCCCTGGCGCTACGACGGCTCCGGCGGCGTCGCGCTGGCCTCCCCGCCCAAGGAGGTCCGCGCGTTCGACGGCGTCGAGTACGTCCTGGAGCGCGGCATCCGCACCGACTTCGCGCTGGTCCGCGCGGCGAGGGGCGACCGGCACGGCAACCTCGTCTTCAACAGGTCCACCCGCAACTTCAACCCGCTCGCGGCGATGGCCGGCAAGGTCACGATCGCCGAGGTGGAGGAACTGGTCGAACCGGGCGGCATCGATCCCGACGCGGTGCACCTGCCGGGGATCTTCGTCCAGCGGGTGGTCGCCCTGACCGCCGAGCAGGCGGCCGACAAGCGGATCGAGAAGCGGACGGTCTCCGCGCCCGCCGCGCGGGCGACGGCGCCCGCCGCGCAGGGCACTTCGCGGGGGACGGTGAGCCGCTGATGGCCTGGACGCGTGAGGAGATGGCCGCCCGCGCCGCGCGCGAGCTGCGCGACGGCCAGTACGTCAACCTCGGCATCGGACTGCCGACGCTGATCCCCAACCATCTGCCCGAGGGGGTGGAGGTGATCCTGGAGTCGGAGAACGGCATCCTCGGCACCGGCCCCTACCCGACCGAGGACCAGGTCGACCCGGACCTGATCAACGCGGGCAAGGAGACCGTCACCGTCCTGCCCGGGGCGTCCTTCTTCGACTCGGCGCTCTCGTTCGCGATGATCCGCGGCGGGCACATCGACGTCGCCGTGCTCGGCGCGATGCAGGTCTCCGAGAAGGGCGACCTGGCCAACTGGGCCGTCCCCGGCAAGCTGGTCACCGGCATCGGCGGCGCGATGGACCTCGTCCACGGGGCGCGCACGGTCATCGTGGTGATGACCCACACCGCCAAGGACGGCTCGCCGAAGATCCTCACGGAGTGCGCGCTTCCGCTGACCGGCAGGGCGTGCGTGGACCGGATCATCACCGACCTGGGCGTCCTGGACGTCACCGGCGACGGACTCGTCCTGCGAGAGACCGCGCCCGGCGTCACCGCGGCCGAGGTCGCCGCCGCGACCGGCGCCCGCCTGACCGTCGCGGCGGGCCCGGAGCGCGCGGACGACGCGAAGGCCGCCGAGGCCGCGAGGGGCGCGGACGCCCCGGAGGACGCCGACGGCACGAAGGACGCAGCCGACCTGAAGGACGCGGAGGATCCGAAGTGAAGGACGCCCTGAGGACCGTCTACGTCGTCGACGCGGTCCGCACCCCGATCGGCCGCTACGACGGCGCCCTGGCGGGCGTCCGCCCGGACGACCTGGCCGCCCACGCCCTGCGCGGACTCCTCGCCCGCACCCCGGACCTGGACCCGGCCCGGATCGAGGACGTGTACCTCGGCAACGCCAACGGCGCCGGCGAGGAGAACCGCAACGTCGGCCGGATGGCGGCCCTGCTGGCCGGGCTGCCCACCAGCGTGCCCGGCGTCACCGTCAACCGGCTGTGCGCCTCCGGCCTGGAGGCGGTGATCCAGGCCGCCCGCGCCATCGCCGTCGGCGACGCCTCGATCGCGGTGGCGGGCGGCGTGGAGTCGATGACCCGCGCCCCGTACGTGCTGCCCAAGAGCGACCGGCCGTTCCCGGCCGGGCACACGGAGCTGTACTCGACCACCCTCGGCTGGCGCATGGTCAACCCGAGGATGGAGCCGCAGTGGACCGTTCCGCTGGGCGAGTCCGCCGAACTCATCGCCGACAAGCACTCCCTCACCCGCGAGCAGCAGGACGCGTTCGCCCTCGCCTCCCACCAAAAGGCCGCCGAGGCACAGGCCGGCGGCCTCTTCGACGCCGAACTGGTCCCGGTGCCCGTCCCGCGGCGCAAGGGCGAGCCGGTCCTGTTCGCCGCCGACGAGTGCGTACGCCCCGACGCCTCGCTCGCGGCGATGGCGAAGCTCCGGCCGTCGTTCCGTACCGAGAACGGCACGGTCACCGCGGGCAACGCCTCCCCGCTCAACGACGGCGCCGCCGCCCTGCTGCTCGCCGACGAGGAAGGGCTGCGGGCCACCGGCCGGGAGCCGCTGGCCCGGATCTCGGCGACCGGCGTCTCGGCCGTCGAGCCGCACTACTTCGGCCTCGCCCCCGTCGAAGCGGTCGACCGCGCGCTCGCCAAGGCCGGGAAGGGCTTCGCCGACCTCGACGTCCTCGAACTCAACGAGGCGTTCGCGGCGCAGGTCCTCGGCTGCCTCGCCGAGTGGCCCGCGTTCGACCCGGCCGTCCTCAACCCGCAGGGCGGCGCGATCGCCCTCGGTCATCCGCTCGGCGCCTCGGGCGCCCGGCTCGCGGGAACCGTCGCCCACCAGCTCGCCCGCAAGGGCGGCGGCACGGGCGTCGCCACCCTGTGCATCGGCGTCGGCCAGGGCCTCGCCCTCGTCCTCGAACGCTGAGGCCCCTCCTCGAAGCCGAGGACCCGTCCTCGGCTCTCGAAGCCGAGGACCCGTCCTCGCACGCCAAGGAAGCGTCAGGTATCGCCATGACCCTCACCCAGCACGACATCGACCAGGAGATCGCGGCCGAGCACGCCGCCTACGACAAGCGCGTCGCCGAGGGCGCCCCCGTCGAGCACCACCCGCGCCGCGACTACGCGCCCTACCGGTCCTCGGTCCTGCGCCACCCCAAGCAGCCGCTGGTCGCCATCGACACCGCCCGGGACCCGGAGCTGGTCGAGCTGTCCTCGCCCGCGTTCGGCGAGCGGGACATCACCGAGATCGACAACGACCTCACCCGTCAGCACACCGGGGACCCGGTCGGCGAGCGGATCACCGTCTCCGGGCGGCTGCTGGACCGCGCCGGGCGGCCGGTGCGCGGCCAGCTCATCGAGATCTGGCAGGCCAACTCGGCCGGCCGCTACGCCCATCAGCGCGAGCAGCACGACGCCCCGCTCGACCCGAACTTCACCGGCTTCGGCCGCACCCTGACCGACGCCGACGGGTTCTACCGCTTCACCACCATCCAGCCGGGCCCCTACCCGTGGCGCAACCACGCCAATGCCTGGCGGCCGGCGCACATCCACTTCTCGGTCTTCGGCTCGGCGTTCACGCAGCGGCTGGTGACCCAGATGTACTTCCCGGGCGACCCGCTCTTCCCGTACGACCCGATCCTGCAGTCCGTGACGGACGACGCCGCCCGGCAGCGGCTGGTGGCGACGTACGACCACGGCCTGTCGGTGCCGGAGTTCTCGCTCGGCTACCACTGGGACATCGTGCTGGACGGCCCCGCCGCCACCTGGCTCGAAGAAGGACGCTGACCTGCCATGACGAAGACCGACACCAGCCGCCCGGAGGGCGTCGCGCCCACCCCCTCGCACACGGTGGGCCCCTTCTACGGCTACGCGCTGCCCTTCCGCGGCGGCGAGGAGATCGCGCCGCTCGGCCACCCCGACACCCTCACCGTGCACGGACACGTCTACGACGGCGAGGGCCGGCCGCTGCCGGACGCGCTCGTGGAGGTGTGGGGCCCGGGCCCGGACGGCGTCCTGCCGGCCGTGGACGGCTCGATGCGGCGCGATCCGGCCTCCGGCGGCTTCCTCGGCCGCAACGGCGTGGAGTTCACCGGCTTCGGCCGCAGTCAGACCGACGCGAACGGCCACTGGTACGCGCGCACGCTGCGGCCCGGCGCGCGCGGGCGGAACGCGCCGTATCTGAGCGTGTGCGTGTTCGCGCGCGGGCTGCTCGTACATCTGTTCACCCGGATCTATCTGCCCGGCGACGAGGCGGCGCTGGCCGCGGACCCGCTGCTGTCCCGGCTGGACGAGGAGCGGCGCGGCACGCTGATCGCCGCTGCGGAGGGCGGCACGGCTTACCGTTTCGACATCCGCCTTCAGGGCGAGGGCGAGACGGTCTTCCTGGAGTTCCGGTGACACCACCAGCATCCGCACCCTCCCCGTCGGCCGCCGGGTCCGCGTCCGAGGCGGGTCTGCTCGGGCCCGGCTGGGCCGCCTCCCCGGCCGCCGCCGCGACCGGCGACGCCGCGTATCTGCGGGCGCTGCTCGACGCGGAGGCCGCCCTCACCCGGGCGCAGGCCGCCCTCGGGCCGGTCCCCGCCGGGGCGGCCGAGGCGGTGACCCGGGCCGCCGATCCGGACCGCTTCGACGCCCGCGCCCTCGCCGGGCACGCGCGCGGCGGCGGCAACCCGGTGATCCCGCTGGTCGCGGAGCTGACCCGAGCGGTCGGCGAGGAGTACGGCCCCTACGTCCACCGGGGCGCGACCAGCCAGGACATCATGGACACCGCGACGATGCTGGTCGCCGCCCGCGCCCTCGATCTGATCCACGCCGATCTGGAGCGCACCGCGGCGGCGCTGGGGCGGCTGGCCGCCGGGCACCGGGACACCGCGATGCCGGGGCGGACGCTCACGCAGCACGCGGTGCCGACGACGTTCGGCCTCAAGGCCGCCGGGTGGCGGTCGCTGGTGCTGGACGCCCGCGACCGCGTCGGCCGGGTACGGGACTCGCTGCCCGTCCAGCTCGGCGGGGCGGCCGGCACGTTGGCGGCGTTCTCGGTGTACGGCGTCGAGGACGCCACGGCGCTGCCCGGCGCGTACGCCCGTGAACTCGGCCTGTGCGAGCCGCTGTTGCCCTGGCACACACTGCGCACTCCGATCGCCGACCTCGCCGGATGCCTGGCCTTCACGGCCGGGGCGCTGGGCAAGACGGCGGCGGACGTGCTGGTGCTGTGCCGTACGGAGATCGCCGAGGTGGCCGAGGGCAGCGGCGGCGGCTCCTCGGCCATGCCGCACAAGGCCAACCCGGTGCGGTCCACGCTCATCGCGGCCGCCGCCCGGCGCGCACCGC
Source organism: Streptomyces sennicomposti (assembly GCF_019890635.1). GTDB lineage: Bacteria > Actinomycetota > Actinomycetes > Streptomycetales > Streptomycetaceae > Streptomyces > Streptomyces sennicomposti. The sequence continues at coordinate 53,783 of NZ_JAIOAB010000017.1, read as the reverse complement.
AGCTCGCGGCCACCCTGTACGGATCGCTCGCCGCCGAGGACGAGCGGCCGGCGGGCGCCTGGCACGCCGAGTGGGAGCCGCTGCGCGATCTGCTGCGCCTGACCGGCGGCGCGGCGCGGGACACCGTCGAGCTGACCGAGGGGCTGACGGTGGACGCGGACGCGATGCGCGCCCATCTGGATCTCACCCACGGCCTGATCGTCTCCGAGCGGCTGTCGGCCGAACTGGCCGCGGTGCTCGGCCGCGCCCGCGCCAAGGAACTCCTCACCGAACTCGCCCGCCGTGCCTACACCGAGGGCCGAAGCCTCGGCGAACTCCTCGCCGAAAGGGAAGAGTTGAAGGGCGTCGAGCTGGGCGAAGCGACCGACCCCACCCGTTACACCGGCTCCGCCGGAGCCCTCACCGACCGTGCCCTGGAGCGACGTTGACCACCCTGCACCACCTCCTCGAAGGACCCGCCTCCGCTCCCCCGCTGCTGCTCGGGCCGTCGCTGGGCACGTCGTACGCGCTGTGGGACGAGGTGGCTCCCGAACTGGCCGTCTCGCACCGGGTGATCCGCTGGGACCTGCCCGGCCACGGCGGATCGCCGGCCGGACTGATCAAGGCGGGCGCGACCGTCGGCGACCTCGCCGAGCTGGTGCTCGCGCTCGCGGACTCGCTCGGCGTCGCACGCTTCGCCTACGCGGGCGTGTCGCTCGGCGGTGCGGTGGGGCTGCATCTCGCCGTGCACCACCCCGAGCGGGTCGCCTCGCTGGCCGTGCTGTGCTCCGCGGCCCGTTTCGGCGACCCCGGGCCGTGGCGGGAGCGCGCCGAGCAGGTCCGCCGGGAGGGTTTGGGCCGGCTGGTTCAGAGCGCGAACGCCCGCTGGTTCGCCGGGGACTTCACCGTGCCCGGGCTGGTCCGCGACCACCGGGAGGCCGACCCGGAGGCGTACGCCGCCTGCTGCGACGCGCTCGCCGCCTTCGACCTGACCGACCGGCTGCCCGGGATCAGCGCGCCCACACTGCTGGTGGCGGGCCGCGAGGACCCGGCCACGCCGCCCGCACGGCTGCGGCAGATCGCGGACGCGGTGCCGGGCGCGGCGCTCGTGGAGATCCCGGGCGCCTCGCACCTGGCGCCCGCGCAGCGCCCGGAGGCCGTCCTCGCCGCGCTGCGCACCCACTTCGGCGGGGCGCCTAAACGGGGCATGGAGGTGCGGCGGGAGGTGCTGGGCGACGCGCACGTGGACCGGGCGCAGGCCCGGCAGACGCCGTTCACGGCCCGGTTCCAGGACTTCATCTCCCGCTACGCCTGGGGCGAGATCTGGACCGATCCGACGCTCACCCGCCGCGAGCGCAGCATGGTCACGATGACGGCGCTGGTCGCGCACGGCCACCACGACGAGCTGGCCCTGCACGTGCGGGCGGCCCGGCGAAACGGGCTCACCCCCGAGGAGATCGGCGCGGTGCTGCTCCAGAGCGCCGTGTACTGCGGCGTGCCGGCCGCCAACTCGGCGTTCGCGGTGGCGCAGCGGGTGCTGGCCGAGGAGTCCGGGGAGAGCGCCGGGGGAGGAACCCCCTGACGGCCTCCCCGGAGGCGGTTCAGCTCACGCCGTGGGCCGACTCCAGGGCCTCGCGCGCCTGGGCCACCAGACCGTCCGCGCCGCACGAGCGGGCCAGCGCCAGACCGCGTTCCAGTTCGGCGGCCGAGCGGGAGGCGATGCCGAACTCGACGCGTGCGGCGGCGTGTTCGTACTGGCACGGGGACGCCTCCAGGTAGGCGACGGCCTGTGCGGCCAGCCGTACCGCGCGCTGGCCGGTCTCCAGGGCGGCCGCGCAGCGCAGGGCCTCCCCTATCGCGGTGTCGGTGCCGAACCGCTCGGCCTGGCGGCGGACGTCGGCGGCGAGCCGGGCCGCCCGGGCCGGGTCCTCCACGGCGAGGGCGCGGGCCAGGTCCGCGGCCCACGGCACCATCACCGGGTTGTGGTGACCGCGCACGGCCGCCGCCTTCTCGGCGGCCTCCAGTTCGTTGACGCCCTCCTTGGTGCGGCCGGTGGCGAGCAGCAGCCTGCCGCGCACGCTGCGCGGGTCGGGGATGACGATGGTGGCCGGGTACGGCGGCGCGAACTCGTACCGCTCGGCGATCGTCCAGGCCTCCTCGACATGGCCGCGGGCGAGCAGGGTGTCCACGAGGTTGCAGGTCGCCGTCCAGTACAGCGGCAGTCCCCGGCCGACCCGCTCGGCGATCCGCAGCGACTCGCGCAGGGACGCCTCGGCCTCTCTGAGCCGGCCGCGCCTGCGGTGGCCGAGACCGACGTAGGCGTGGGCGAGGGCCAGGTGCCCGCCGCTCCAGCCCGCGGTCTCGTAGGCGCGCAAGGCCTCGTTGTACAGGGCTTCGGCCCGGTCGAGGCGGTCGCTGTAGGCGTAGGCGCTGGCGAGCATCAGCAGCAGTTCGATGCCCCACTCGGTGTCGGTCCAGCCGAGTCCGGGAGCCAGGCGGCCGTTGACGAGGGCGCGGTCGCACAGCTCGACGACCTCCTCGGCGTTCTCGCCGCGGGCCATGGCGTCGAAGCCGCGCAGGATCAGCAGCGCCCGCTCGGAGTTGTCGCGTCCGGTGCAGGCGGCGGCGAGTTCGGCGAGCCGCCCGGAGCGGTCGGGCGAGATCGACTCGCCGGCGTGCAGTCCCTCCCACATGTACTGGGTGGCCTGCAGCCGCAGCCGGGTGGGGCCCGGTTCGTGGCGGGCCGCCTCGGCCTCGACCGTGCGGACGGCCTCCTCCAGCTGGTTGTTGTGCAACTGCGCCTGGGAGAGTCGGCACACGGCGTCCACCCGTGCCCGGCCGTCCAGTCCGGGCATGCTCAGCGCCAGCCGGAGGTGCTCGATGGTGGTGGCGGGCGCGGTCAGCAGCGTGGCGCAGCCGAGTTCGTAGAGCACGCGCGGGTGCACCTCGGGCGTGGGCGGCTCCCGCAGGGCCCGCTCCAGGCAGCGGCGGGCGGCCTCGGGCGCGCCGACGGCGAGGTGTTCGCGGGCGGCCTGCCGCAGTTGGTCGACCAGTTCCTCGTCGTCGTCCGGGTGGACCTCCAGCAGATGCCGGGAGGCCGCGGCGGCGCCGCGCCCGGACTCGGCCACCACCTGGGCGGCGATGCCGTGCATGGCGGTGCGCAGGGCGTCCGGGATGGAGTTGTAGACGGCGGTGGCGATCAGCGGGTGCACGAACTCCAGGTCGCCGTCGACGCCGTGGGCGCCGGCCGGGTCGGGCTCGGTGAGGATGCGGGCGGTGCGCAGGAGTTCGGCGCAGCGCACCGCCTCGTCGCGGCTCATGGTGGCGAGTTGGGCGACCAGGTCGACGGAGATGCCGGTGCCGAGGATGGCGGCGGCCCAGGCGAACCGGGTGGCGTCGATGCCGAGTTCCTCCAGGCGGGCGACGAGGCCGCCGCCGCGGGCCGAGCGGTTGAGGTCGCGCAGTTCGCCGGCCCGGGACTCGACCGGTTCGAGTTCGCTGTCGCGGACCTTGGCGAGGAGTTCGACGGCGTCGTAGGGGTTGCCGCCGGTGACCGCCCACACCTCGCGGCAGAACGGGGCGTCCGCGTGCGGGCCGAGGGCGCTGCGGGTGAGTTCGGCGGTGGCGTCCGGGGACAGGGCGCGCAGATCGCTGACGCCCGCGGCGGCGGCGACCGCGTCCAGCAGCCGGGCGCTCTCGCCGCTCACCTCGCCGCGCCTGCGGGTCACCACGAGCAGCACGGACAGCTCGGCCAGGCGTTCGGCGGAGGCGGCGAGCCAGCGCAGCGACTCCTCGTCGGCCCAGTGGGCGTCGTCGATCAGCAGCACCAGCGGCCACTCGCGGTCGGCCAGGCGGCGCACGGCGTTGACCAGGCCGTCGCAGACGCCCTGCGGGTCGGCCTGCCGTTCGCCGGGTTCCGCTATGCCGAGGGCGGGGCCGGCGATGCCGTACCAGTCGCCGAGGTATTCGCGGGCCTCCTCGGGCAGCAGCGACAGCAGGGCGGGCTGGAGGAGTTGGCGCACCACGTTGAAGGGGACGGAGCGCAGGATCTCGCCGCCGCGGGCCGACCACACCGTGCAGCCGCGCTCCTCGGCGATGCGGCGGGTCTCGGTCAGCAGGGCGGTCTTGCCGAGTCCGGCCTCGCCCTGGAAGACCAGCAGGCCGCCCCCGGACGCGCGGTCGGCGCACAGGATGTCCACCGCCCGCCGGACGGCGGTGACTTCCTCGTCGCGCTCCCACAGGGAAGCCGAGGCGGCCGCGCCCGGCCGTGCCTCCGTCATTCCGGTACCTCCCCAAGCCGCCCGAACGCCGTACGAATCCCGAGCGTATCCCTCCGGGAGGCCGAGCGGAGGACGGTCCGGCCACGTGTTGCCGTCACGGGTGACGTCGGGTACGGGCGGGCGACGCGGCGCGCCCGCGACCTGCGGGGGAAAGGGCGGAATGTCAACGAGCGTGAGTTGGCGCAGATTTGACGGTGTATAGGGACTTTCATGGTGCGGTGGTGCGCGGGTTCGCCGTGGTGCCGGTGGTGGTGCCGGTCCGCCGGGCGGACGGCGCCGGGCGGGCCCTCCCCGTCGGGGCCGGCGCCGCCTACAGTGGGGCGGGGGCCTCGCACCGCGGACGGTGACGTGCGCGGCGGCAGGCGCGGCGCACGGCAGGCGGCGGCGCGCAAGGACAGGAGGCGCGGCGCACCGCGAGCGGTGGCGTACCCGGGGGGGGGAAGCATCCCGTGGGGCGCGAAGCGGCTCAGGGGGCGGGGCGGGGGCGGTCCCGCCGGGCGGGGGCCTCTCATACCTCTTTCACGGACGCCTCATACGGTGGGGACATGACGCAGGTGACTCCTCCCGGGTGGTACCCCGACCCGGGGCAGACAAGTGACGGCCCCGCCACCGAACGCTGGTGGGACGGCGGGGCATGGACGGACCGGACCCGCCCGGCCGGCTCGGCCGCCGCGTGGGGTCCGCCGGCGCAGCCGCCCGCCGCGGGCCCCTACCCGGCGTACCAGGGCGGCCCCGGGCAGCCGGCCGCTCCGGGGCAGCCGGGGTACCCGGGCCATCCGGCGCAGCCGGGGTATCCCGCGTACCCGGGGCAGCCCGCGCCCGCCGGGCGCCGCGGGCTGCGCACGGGCATCGCCGTGGCGGTGGCCGCCGCGGTGCTGGCCAGCATCGGGGTCGGGGTGTACGCGCTGACCAAGGACGACGGCGGCGGCGACCGGGCCGCCTCCCGGCAGGTCCCGGGCGGGCAGGGCGGCGGCCGGTCCGGCGGCCAGGGCGGCCCCTTCGGCGGCGACGGCTCCGGCGGCAGCGGCGGCTTCGGGGACCCGGGCGGCTCGGGCGGGTCCGGGGAGTCCGGCGGCTCCGGTGGTGCGGGCGGCTCGGGTGGGTCGGGCGGCTCGGGGGGCCAGGCGCCCGCCCCGGAGCAGTCCGAGCCGCCGAAGATCAAGAGCGGGTCGGTGGCGGACCCGGCGAGCGGCATCAGCCTGCCCGTCCCGAGCGGCTGGTACGGCCAGCAGTTCGCCAACGGCAGCGGCGCCCAGGTCAACTCCTCCGACACCTACAAGTGCCCCGGCGACACCTCGCTGAGCTGCAACAAGGGTGGCGCCTACTCCTCGCCCGCGCCCGCGGTCGGCACGGCGCGGCAGGTGGCCGAGGCGGACATCGCGACCAACGCCGACCAGTCGTACGGCAAGGCCTACGGCGGCATATCGTCGCACCAGGTGCTGGCCTCGAAGGCGGTCACCGTGGCCGGCCAGAAGGGGTACCTGGTGCGCTGGAAGGCGGTCACCGCCAAGGGGTCCGACGGGTATGTGGAGTCGCTGGCCTTCCCGTCGCCGGGGAACCCGGGCCTGATGGTCGTCGTCCGCTTCGGCGTGGACGTCGAGCAGGGGCAGTCGGTCATCGACGAGATCACCCGCGGCATCAAGGAGTCCTCGGGCGGCGGGAGCGGCCAGAACGTGTGACGCGTCCCGGGCCGCCCGTACCACCCGGTCCGGGCGGCCCGGACAGCCCGCGCGGACCGTCCGGGCCGCCCGGGAGAACGTCGGCCGGGCGGGGTCCCTCTCCGCTCCAGAGGGACCCCGCCCGGCCGGGTGGCGCCGCCCCCGTCCCCACGGTGCGGCGCGCGCAGGTCGCCGTCCAGTCATCCCTCGGACGGCGGCCTGGGTCTTCTAGTCGAGGCCGAGCGCGGGCAGCACCGCGGCCTCCACGAACCGGACCATGTAGTCCGGGCCGGCGTACTCCCCGTCCAGCACGAGACGGATGCGCAGCACGCCGAACATCTGCGCGGGGACGTACTCCAGCGCCGGATTGTCGGCGCGGACCTCGCCGCGCTCGACCCCGCGCCGCAGGATCTCCCGCAGCGCGGCCACCTCCGGCTCCACCAGCGTCTCGCGCAGCGCCCGCTTCAGCTCCGGGTCCTGCGTGATCGCGTGCCCGAGCGCCTGGAGCAGCCGGGTGTCCTTGCCCGACCACTCCCCCGCGGCCCGCGCGGCCCGGCGCAGGTCCTCGGCGAGCGAGCCGGTGTCGATCCCGGCGAACCGGGCCCGCCGGTTGGCGCGCAGCGCGGCCACCACGAACTGCGTCTTGTTCTTCCACTGCCGGTAGAGCGTGGACTTGCTGCACCGGGTGGTGGCGGCGACGCCCTCCATGGTGACGGCGTCGTACCCGCACTCGCGGATCTGTTCCAGCACGGCATCGAAGAACTCCCGCTCACGCTCGGGCGTGATCTTGGAGCGGCGCGAGGCGACAACCGTGTCCGGTCCGTCCGCGGCCTGCGATGCCATCGCTCTTCTCCTCGCTCGCTCGTGATCGTGGTGCGGGCCGGTCGCCTCCAGTGTGGCGCGCCGGTGTGACGTACATCGATCGATACGCCAGTGTACCGGTACTGCGACGTATCGGTACACTGCCGTATCGGTACGGTACCGTATCGATGAGTTCGTCCGAGCGTGCCGCCCGACCGGGCCGGCAGGGGCCGGACACACGTACACCGCCAGCGAAGGGGCCGGGGCATGACATCCCGAACCGAGGCCGCCGCAGCGGAGCCCGGCAGGCCCGCGCGTCCCGCGCTCATACGCGAGCTGCTGCTCGTCGCGGGCCTGTTCCTGGTCTACAAACTCGGCCGGCAACTGGCCGCCGACCACACCGGCGAGGCCTTCCACGACGCGGACCGCGTCTGGCGCCTGGAGCGCTGGGCCCATCTGCCCGGCGAGGGCTCGGTGCAGTCCCTGCTGCTGCACGGCGACACCCTCGTGCACATCGCCAACACCTACTACGCGACCGTGCACTTCCCCGCCACCGCGGGCCTGCTGGTCTGGCTCTACCTGCGCCGCCCGGCGCACTACGTGTGGACCCGCCGGGTGCTCGCCGCGCTGACCGCGGCGGCCCTGGTGCTGCATCTCACGTTCCCGCTCGCCCCGCCCCGGATGCTCGGCGCGGCCGGCCTGATCGACACCGCCCGGGTCTACGGCCCCTCGGTCTACGGGCCGCCCAGGACCGACCACCTCTCGAACCAGTTCGCGGCGATGCCCTCGCTGCACTTCGGGTGGGCGCTGATGGTGGCGATCGCGCTGATCGCGGCCACCCGTTCCCGGTGGCGCCTGCTGTGGCTGCTGCACCCGCTGTTCACGCTGCTGGTGATCGTGGGCACCGCCAACCACTACTGGCTCGACGCCCTGGTGGCGGCCGCGCTGCTCGGCCTCACGCTGGCGGTCGTCCCGCGACCGCGGCACACCCCGGCCGCCGTCGGCCGGATCCCGGCCCAGTCCGTGCCGGCCGAGGACAACGTCCTGGTGGGGGCGGCCCGATGAGCGCCGCCCTGCTCGCCGTGCTCCTGTCGCTGGTGTCGGCCGTCGCCTACGCCGCCGCGGCCGTCGCCCAGGAGCGCCTGGCCTCACGCGCGGCGGACGCCGGCGCCCTGCGGCTGCTGCGCTCGGGCGCCTGGTGGTGCGCCGTCGCGCTGAACGGCGCCGCGGCCCTGCTGCACGTGGTGGCCCTCAAGTACGGCCCGCTCACCGTGGTCCAGCCGCTCGGCGCGCTGACGCTGGTGGCGGCCGTGCCGATGGGGGCGCGCCTGGCCGGGCGGCGGGTCGTCGCGGCCGAGTGGCGCGGCACGGTGCTCACCCTGCTCGGGCTCGGCGCGCTGCTGCTCGCGGCCTCCGGACCGGCCCCGCACCAGGTGCTGAGCCCGGCCGAGGCGCTGGCGGTGGCCGGTGCGACGGCCGTCCTCATCGGGGCGCTCTCCCGGCCCGGGGCGCGGCCGGGGCTGCGGCACGCGACCGCGTCCGGGCTGGCCTCGGGGGTCGCCTCCGCGCTCACCCAGACGGTCACGGTGGCCGCCACCGACCACACCGGGCCGCTCCTCAGCGCGCGGGTGATCGTCGTGGCGCTGCTCGTCGCGGCGTTCGCGGTGGGCGGGCTGCTGCTGTCGCAGACCGCCTACCGGGGCGGGCTCGGCGCGCCGCTCGCGGTGGTGACGCTGGCCAACCCGGTGGCGGCCGCGGTGATCGGTCTGACGCTGCTCGGCCAGGGGCTGCACGGGGGCGTGCGGGGCGTGCTGTGCGCGCTGGCCGGGGCGGCCCTCGCCTCGTGGGGCGTGGTGGAACTCTCGCGGGCGACCCCGCCCGCCGCGGCGGCCGGTCTCGCCGACCGGGACGAGTCCGACGGCCCGGCGTCCGCGCAGTACGGCGATCCCGAGGCGCACCCCGTGGCCGCCGTCCTGGCCCTGGAGCCGGAGTCGGCGTCGCCGGAGCCCGCGCTGCTGCCCCGGTCGCGGCGGTCCGGACCGGGGCATCTCACTCCGCTGTGACCGGGGCCATCGACGCTGTGGCCGGTGCCCCGGGGTGACCGGCCGGTCAGCCGAGGCCGCGTGAGTCCTGCTTGAGGGCGGTGTCGACGGTGAGCGCCGTCGCCACCACAAGGCTCAGCAGCGGGTCGGGCAGTTGATAGTGGATCTGCAGGACGTAGTTGTCCGCGGTGGTGAACATGGTCTTGGCCAGGCCCTCCCAGGTCTTCGTGATCCGGGCGACCTCGCTGCCGGCGTGGTCGACGATCGCGAAGTTCCAGGCGCGCCAGTTCTCCGCCTTGATCGCGCCGACCTGCCGGCCGCCCGCGTTCATCGCGAAGTTGATCTTGCCGAAGACGTTCTGCTGGACGATCTCGCCGACCTGCGAGCCGTCCGGACGGGACACGATCACCCGGGACTTGAAGATCTTCGCGGGCCGGGTGAGCACCAGCACGGGCCGGCCGTAGCCGTCCCGGATCTCCAGCTTGTGCGTCATGAACTGGTCGAGGCTGGAGACGAACCGCAGGATCTTCTTCAGCGCGCTCTGGCCGACCTCGGTGACCGCGCCGATCTGGTTGCCGTTCTGGTCGAAGACCTTGTACTCGTTGGTCAGCTCGATGAGCTTGGCCTTCTGGTTCACCACGAGCACCGGCTCGCTGAACAGCGAGCCGCCGCCCGTGCCGGCGCCGGCGACGCCGGCCTGCTCCTGCACCTGGCGCTGCACCCGGGCGTCGGGAGCGGCCTGGGCCGGCGTCTGCGGCGGAACCTGCGGGCCCGCGGGGGCCTGCTGGCCGGCGTGGGTGTGCTCGGTCCACTGGGCGCCGTCCCAGTAACGCAGGGTCTGGGCCGCACCGTGCGGATCGGGGTACCAGCCTGCAGGTGTGTTCGAATGCGTGGTCACCGGGGCACACTACCGCGAGCCGGCCGGAAAGCAACCGCTGTCATCGCTCCCGCCGGTGCGCCCCGGGGGGCTAGGGTCTTTCGTTTGGATCAGGCCGGATCAGGGAGCGGGGTCTGGTGCCGTGCATCGCAAGGCGGAGGAGGGCGTCATGGCGGAGCCATGGCAACCGACGACAACGCGGCGAGGTGCGGTGCCAGACCCCGCGAGCCCGGCCTGATCCAAACGAGAGGCCCTAAGTCAGCGGGTGGCGATGGCCGGATCGCTCACGCCGGGGCGGCCGTTCTCGACATGTCCGGCGAACCGCCGCAGGAAGCCCGCGTCCGTGTCGGAGGTGACGGTCAGGTCGTACCAGCGTCCGCTCGCCGTCAGGGAGAAGCGGCGGCGCACCGTGGCGCCGGGCGTGACCTTGACGGCGGTGGTCTGCCCGCCGTAGCCGTTCACCACCTTCAACGTCACCGTGGATGCCCCCTGGTTGGTGAAGGTCAGCTCGATGTCGTCGCCGGCGTACCGGGCGACCGCCTCCGGGCCCGCGGCCTTGCCGGGGTTGCGGAAGGCGCGCAGGAAGCCGTTGGGGCCGTGCACGGTCAGGTCGTGGGAGCCGCCGGAGTAGACCGAGTTCCAGGCGTCGGACACGCTCTTGCCGGCCTCGGTGGTGTAGGTCCAGGGGCCGTCGGTGCGGTTGCCGGAGGTGACGAGGAACGCGGCGCCCGCGCCGGCCCCCGAGGAGAAGGTCAGCTGGAACTTCCCGGTCGCCGTGTTCGCCGAACCGTCCACCACGGGGGCGTACTTGAGGGGGCGGGTGGGGCGCTGTCCTCGCTCCTGCTTCGGCAGGGCGCCCTGGGCGGGCGGGACCGGCACGTAGTCGGGGTGGCGGCTCTTGTCCGGCGGCCGGTAGCCGGTGGTGTCCGGGAGGGCGGCCGGCCGGGCGTCGGCGCTGGAGAAGTCGAAGGCGGCGGTCAGGTCGCCGCAGACCGCGCGCCGCCAGGGCGAGATGTTGGGCTCGTGCACGCCGAAGCGGCGCTCGATGAAGCGGATGATCGAGGTGTGGTCGAACGTCTCGGAGCAGACGTATCCGCCCTTGCTCCAGGGCGAGACGACGAGCATCGGCACGCGCTGGCCGAGCCCGTACGGTCCGGCGACGTGGCCGGCGTCGCCCTTGAAGACGTCCTGGGTGACGTCGACCGTGGACAGGCCCCGGTCGGCGGAGGCCGGCGCGAAGGGCGGCACCAGGTGGTCGAAGAAGCCGTCGTTCTCGTCGTAGGTGATGAACAGGGCGGTCTTCGCCCACACCTTCGGGTCGGAGGTGAGCGCGTCGAGGACCTGGGATACGTACCAGGCGCCGTAGTTGGCGGGCCAGTTGGGGTGCTCGGTGAAGGCCTCGGGGGCGACGATCCAGGAGACCTGGGGCAGCTTGCCGCCCTGGACGTCGGCCTTCAGCCGGTCGAAGTAGCCTTCGCCCTTGCGGGCGTCGGTGCCGGTGCGGGCCTTGTCGTAGAGCGGGTCGCCGGGCTGGGCGTTGCGGTACTGGTCGAAGTACAGCAGGGAGTTGTCGCCGTAGTTGCCGCGGTAGGCGTCGTTGATCCAGCCCCAGCCGCCGGCGGCGTCGAGGTCGTCGCCGACGTCCTGGTAGATCTTCCAGGAGACGCCCGCCTTCTCCAGCCGCTCGGGGTACGTCGTCCAGCCGTAGCCGGCCTCGTCGTTGCCGAGGACGGGGCCGCCGCCCTGGCCGTCGTTGCCGACGTAACCGGACCACATGTAGTAGCGGTTGGGGTCGGTGGAGCCGATGAACGAGCAGTGGTAGGCGTCGCAGACGGTGAAGGTGTCGGCGAGCGCGTAGTGGAAGGGGATGTCGTCGCGGGTCAGGTACGCCATCGTCGTGCTGCCCTTGGACGGCACCCACTTGTCGTAGCGGCCGCCGTCGAACGCGGCGTGGCCGTCGTTCCAGCCGTGCGGCAGGTCCTGGATGAAGGCGAGGCCCAGGTCATCGGCGTCGGGGTGGAAGGGCGGTATCTCCTTGCCGGCGGCGTCGGTCTGGTACCAGACGCTCTTGCCGCTCGGCAGGGTGACCGGGCGCGGGTCGCCGAAGCCGCGCACGCCCTTGAGGGTGCCGAAGTAGTGGTCGAAGGAGCGGTTCTCCTGCATCAGGACGACGATGTGCTCGACGTCCTCGATCGACCCCGTGCGACGGTTGGCGGGCAGCGCGGCGGCCCGCTGGATGCTGCCGGAGAGAGCGGTGAACGCGGTGGTCGCGCCCGCGATCTGCAGGAAGCGGCGCCGGTTGACTTCGGGCGTGGGTGACGGCATGGGGGAAGGACCTCTCATCCTGACGCACGGACGGCCGGGTGGGACTGTGTGCTGTGCGCAGCGAGTGTTCCAAGAGCACCGAACGCGGGGGAAGGGTGCGGTGTCGCCCGTGTGAAGGCGAGCGGTACGTGCGGCGACACGTTCCGGCCACGCGCACGGCCGGGCGCCGCCCCTCCCGGCTGTGGAGGGGCGGCGCCCGGCCGCCAGGGCGCGCGGGCCGGGTCCGGCGGGGACCCGGCCCGTCCGGTCACGGGGTGGCGTAGGCCTCCACCTCGCTGAACTGGGCCGCCGGCCGGCCGGTGTTGCCGGTGACGGTCAGGCGCAGGTAGCGCAGATTGGTGCCGCTGGGCAGGTTCACGGTGACGGTGTTGCCGGTGGCCGGGTCGAAGCGGTAGCCCTGCGCGCCGGCCACCGTCGTGTACGTCGATCCGTCGCCGCTGCCGAGCACCGCGACGGTCTGGGTGCGGGCGCCCCAGGCCGAGGACGGGGGCAGCTTCAGCACCAGCCGGCGCACGCTCTGGCTGGAGCCGAGGTCCACGGTGAGGGACTGCGGGAAGGCGTTGTTGGCGGACTCCCAGTAGCTGTTCGCGTCGCCGTCGACCGCCTTGCCGGGCGTGTAGACGTCCTGCGAGCCGGTGGCGGTGGCCGGGCGGCCCTTGGCGAGGTTGCGGTTCGGGTCGGGGTCCGGGTTGCCCTGGCCGGGCTGCGGCCAGCTGGAGCAGTCCGACCAGGTGGTGTTCCAGCCGGAGTTGCCGCCGCCGTCGGTGAGCGCGAAGCTGCCGGAGTTCGCCGGGTAGGGGCAGTTGTAGATCCCGGCCACGCCCACGCCGGTGGCGGTGACGTTGCGGAAGGTCGCCGCGCCCTGGGTCTCGGCCTGGACGACGACCGTGCCGGTGTTCTTCACGGTCGCGCCGTTCACGGTGACGTTGCGGACCGGGTTGCCGGTGCCGCCGCCGGAGACGAACTCGAAGGCGCTGTAGGGGCTGTCCGTGATCGTCGTGTCGGTGATGTTCACGGTGGCGTTGATTGCGCTGTCGTAGGAGTCGACGCGCAGCGCGCCCATCGGGTGGCCCCAGTTGGGGTTGATCGCGCCGGTGCGCACGAGGGTGTTGCCGGCGACGGTGATGGTGCCGGCGAGCGGGTTGAAGGGGTCCATGAACTTCTGGTTGGAGATCGCGATGCCGCTGCCGAGGGCGTTGGTGTCGGAGATCAGGTTGTTCCGGACGGTGATGTCGGTGCCGCCGTAGATCGCGATGCCGTTGGCGAGGTTGGGCTGGCTGATCGTGTTGTTCTCGAAACTGCTGTTGGAGTCGGGGGCGTTGAGGGACCACATGGCGAGCGAGTCGTCGCCCTGGTTGCGCAGGAAGTTCCCGCGCACCTTGACGCCCTTGGCGTTGCCGTTGAGGTTGAGCCCGTCGGCGGTGGTGTCGAGGATGCGGTTGTTCTCGACGACCAGGTTGTCGTTGGTCCCGGTCAGCCACAGCCCGCACTTGAGGTGCTGGATCCACATGCCGGAGACGGACGAGTTCGCGCCGAGGGAGCCGTTGACGAAGTTGTCGGGGCTGGAGTCGTTGCGTTCGGTGACCTCGCCGATGACCGCGAAGTCCTTGAGGTGGACGTTGCCCGCCGAGCTGCCCTGGTTGATGAAGCTGGAGCTGTGCACGACGGAGTACCAGCTGCCCGCGCCCTGGAGGGTGACGTTCTGCACGCCGCCGAGCGCGGAGGTCAGCCGGTAGTCGCCCGGCGGGATCCACACCACCCCGCCCTGGGCGGCGTTGATGGCGTCGCGGAAGGCCTGGGTGGAGTCGCCCTGGCCGCTGGGGTCGGCGCCCTTGGACGTGACGGAGACCGATCCTGCGGGCTGCGCGGCCGCGGCGGCGACCTGCTCGAAGTCGGCGACGTCCACGGTGACCTGGACGTTGGCCGCCTCGACGGCGATCTTGTCGCCGGCCTGGACGTTGCGGCCGAGCAGCAGGCGGGCGTTGTCGTAGAAGTGGTGGGTTTTGGCGCCGGCGATCCAGCCGGTGTCCACGTAGGAGTACTTGGAGGTGACGGCGAGGGTCTTGTCGAGTTTGACGCCGTTGACGTAGACGTTCAGCGTGCCGGACTGGCCGTCGGGGACGTTGTAGGAGAGGTTCACCGCGTTGGCCGCGCGGGGTGCGGTGAACTCCACGCGCTGTCCGGCGGACAGGCGCACGGCCTGACGGCCGGAGGCCTCCGAGGCGAGGGTGCCCTGCGTGTAGTCGGGCCCGATCCGGGTGCCGTTGGTGGTGGCGGTCTCGGCCTCGACCGAGGTGAACGGCAGGGCGGCGCCCGCCGCCGCGTGGGCGGCGGGGGCGGTGAGGGTGACGAGCATGCCGGCGGCGAGGGCGACGGCGGCGCCCACGGCCGGCAGACGCCGGGCGGCTTGGGACGTGCGGGTGCCGTGCATGTGCTGATCCCTTCGAGTGGGGTTGCGGGGATAGCGCTGTGCGGGGTGATGCGGGGTGGTACGGCGGTCCGGCCGCGTGGTCAGGCGCGCAGCCAGACCGCCGTGTCCTCGGGGAGCCGGCCGGCCGCGTCCAGCGGGCCGCTGGCCAGCAGGAGCCGGGAGTGGTCCGGCAGTTCATAGGGTTCGGCGCCGAGGTTGACCACGCAGCAGGTCCCCTCGGCGCGGGTGAAGGCGAGGACGCCGTCGGGGGCGGGCAGCCAGGTCAGGGGGGCGTCGCCGAACACCGGGCGCAGCCGGATCGCCCGCCGGTAGAGGCTGAGCATGGAGTCCGGGTCGTCCGCCTGGCGGTCCACGGCGTACGAGGCCCAGTCGGCGGGCTGCGGAAGCCACGGTTCGCCGCGGGAGCCGAAGCCGGCGTGGGGCGCGTCGGCGGTCCAGGGCAGCGGGACGCGGCAGCCGTCGCGGCCGGGGTCGGTGCCGCCGGAGCGGAAGTGCATCGGGTCCTGGATGCGGTCCACGGGGATGTCCGCCTCGGGCAGCCCGAGTTCCTCGCCCTGGTAGACGTAGACCGCGCCGGGCAGGGCCAGGGAGAGCAGGGCGGCGGCGCGCGCCCGGCGGGTGCCCAGGGCCAGGTCGGTGGGGGTGCCGAAGGCCTTGGTGGCGAAGTCGAACCCGGTGTCGGCGCGGCCGTAGCGGGTGACGGTGCGGGTGATGTCGTGGTTGCACAGCACCCAGGTGGCGGGGGCGCCGACGGGGGCGTGCTCGGCGAGGGTCTCGTCGATGGAGGTGCGCAGCCGGTCCGCGTCCCAGGGGCAGGACATGAAGGCGAAGTTGAAGGCGCTGTGCAGTTCGTCGGGGCGCAGATAGCGGGCGAAGCGCTCGCTGTCGGGCAGCCACACCTCGCCGACGAAGACACCGCCGTACTCGTCGGCGAGGCGGCGCCAGGAGCGGTAGACGTCGTGCAGGTCGTCCCGGTCGACGTAGGGGTGCGGGTCCTGGCCCTCGGTGAAGTCGGGCAGGTCGGGGTCCTTGACGAGCAGGGCGGCCGAGTCGATGCGGACGCCCGCCACGCCGCGTTCGAACCAGAAGCGCAGGATGTCCTCGTGCTCCCGGCGGACCGCCGGGTGGGCCCAGTTGACGTCGGGCTGCTCGGGCGCGAACAGGTGCAGGTACCACTCGCCGTCCGGGAGCCGGGTCCAGGCCGGCCCGCCGAACTCGGACGTCCAGTCGTTGGGCGGGAGTTCGCCGTGCTCGCCGCGGCCGGGCCGGAAGTGGAACAGTTCCCGCTCGGGTGCGCCGGGGGCGGCGGCGCGGGCGGCGCGGAACCAGGGGTGCTGGTCGGAGACGTGGTTGGGCACGATGTCGACGATGGTGCGGATGCCGAGTTCGCGGGCCTCGGCGATCAGCTTCTCCGCCTCGGCGAGGGTGCCGAAGGCCGGGTCGATGGCGCGGTAGTCGGCGACGTCGTAGCCGCCGTCCTTCATCGGGGAGAGGTACCAGGGGCTGAACCAGAGCGCGTCCACGCCGAGTTCGGCGAGGTACGGCAGCCGGGAGCGGACACCCGCGAGGTCGCCGGTGCCGTCGCCGTCGCCGTCGGCGAAGCTGCGGACGTAGACCTGGTAG
The DNA here is from genome assembly GCF_019890635.1 of Streptomyces sennicomposti. Classification (GTDB taxonomy): domain Bacteria; phylum Actinomycetota; class Actinomycetes; order Streptomycetales; family Streptomycetaceae; genus Streptomyces; species Streptomyces sennicomposti. The sequence continues at coordinate 37,767 of NZ_JAIOAB010000017.1, read as the reverse complement.
AGGACGGCGTCGCGCCACCAGTCGGCGTCGTCGCGGCCGTTTCGGGCATGGGTGGGCTGTCCCACTGTGCCTGCCTTTCTGTGTCGGTGCGAAGGGGCGGTGTCAGCCCTTCGTGCTGCCCGCGCTGATCCCGGCGATGATGTGCCGCTGGAAGACGAGGAAGAGGGCGACCATCGGGATGCTGGCGATCACCATGGCGGCGATGAGCACGGTCAGCTGGATGTTCTGCGACAGCTGCACCAGGGCGACGCTGATGGGCTGTTCGTCGGTGTCGGAGAAGACCATCAGCGGCCACAGGAAGTCCTGCCAGACCGCGACCAGCGCGAAGATCGACACGACACCGAGCACCGGCCGGGAGATCGGCAGCACGATCGACCACAGGATGCGCAGCTTGCCCGCGCCGTCGATCTCGGCGGCCTCCAGCACGTCGCGCGGTATCTGGTCGAAGAACCGCTTGAGCAGATAGAGGTTGAAGGCGTTGGCGACGGCCGGCAGCCAGATCGCGAGCGGGTCGTTGAGCAGGCTGGTGTGCAGGATCGGCAGGTCGGCCACGGTCAGGTACTTCGGCACCACCAGGGCCTGGGCCGGGACCATCAGGGTGGCCAGGATGCCGCCGAGGATCACCTTGCCGAAGGCCGGTCTCAGCTTGGACAGGGCGTAGGCGGCGGCCGTGCAGAACACCAGCTGGAAGGCCCAGGCGCCGGCGGCCTGGACGACGGTGTTCCACAGGTGCCGCGGCAGCTGCATCAGGTCCCAGGCGTCGGTGAAGGCGCCGGTGTGCCAGTGCTCGGGGACCAGGGTGGGCGGGGTCTGGGCCACCTCGTCCGGCGACTTGGCCGCGCCGGTCACCATCCAGTAGACGGGGAAGAGGAAGGCCAGCGTGAACAGGACCACGACCGCGCCGAAGACGGTCCAGTAGAGGACCTTGCCGCGCGGACGGGCCAGGGTGGCCGGGGAGACGAGGGTGCGGGTCGCGCTGCTCATGCGTACTCCTCGCCGGAGCCGGACCGGGTCAGCCTGAGGTAGACCGCGGAGAAGACGCCGAGCAGCACGAGGAGCATGACGCTCAGCGCGCAGGCGCCGCCGAAGTCGTTGTAGAGGAAGGCGTACTTGTAGATGAGGTAGAGGACGGTGACCGTGGCGCTCTCCGGGCCGCCGCCGGTGATCACGAAGGGTTCGGTGAACACCTGCATGGTGGCGATGATCTGGAGCAGCATCAGCATCAGGATCACGAACCGGGTCTGCGGGATCGTGACGTGGCGGACGCGCTGGAGGAGGTTCGCGCCGTCCAGTTCCGCGGCCTCGTACAGCTCGCCGGGGATGGACTGCAGGGCGGCCAGGTAGATCAGGACGGTGCCGCCGAGGTTGGCCCAGGTCGCCACCAGGACCAGGGAGACCAGCGCGGTGTCGGTGCCGTTGGTCCAGTTCGAGGTGGGCAGGTGCAGGGCGCGCAGCGCCTCGTTGGCGAGGCCGGCGCCCGGGTCGTAGAACCACTTCCACAGCAGGGCGCTGACCACCGGCGGGATCATCACCGGCAGGTACACCACGACCCGGAAGAAGGCCTTGGCGTGCCGCAGTTCGTTCAGGACGAGGGCCAGGACGAACGGCACGGCGAAGCCGATCAGCAGGGCGAGCACCGTGAAGGTGAGGGTGTTGCGCCAGGCGGCGGCGAACTCGGGGTCGTGCAGGACGTGGGTGAAGTTGGCGGTGCCGACCCACTCGGGCGGGTTGCCCGGCGTGTACTTCTGGAAGGCGATCACGACGGCGCGGATCGCCGGGTACCAGGAGAACAGGGCGAAGCAGATCAGTCCGCCGAGGAGGAAGGCGTAGGCGCGGGCCTGCTCGGCGAGGCGGCGCCGCCTCCGGTCCCCTGCCGGGGGCGGCGCCGGTACCGGGTGGACGGCCTTCGCCTGGGCGGGCCGCCGCTCGGCCGTTTTCGTCATGGTCGGTCAGCTCCGGGCCAGGATGCCGTCGATCTTCGATGAGGCGTCCTCGAGCAGGTGGTCGATGTCGGCGTCCTTCTTGGTGAGGACCGCGGAGACGACGCCGTCGAGGACGGAGTAGATCTGCTGGGCGTTGGGCGGCTCGACCTTCAGCTGGAGCTTCTGGTTGCCGTCCAGGAAGGACTGGTAGTTGTCCACCGGGACGTTGGCGTTGGCCTTCTTGACCTGCTGGTCGGTGGCGTCGGCGGCGCCGGTGAACAGGCGCGGCTCGGGCAGGCCGACGGGCGCGTCGTTCTTCTTGGCGCGGGCGTAGTCGCCGAGGAAGCCCTTGCCGGGGGTGAGGAACATGTGGTCGAGGTACTTCAGTCCGGCCCGGATCTGGGCGGGGGTGTCCTTCTTGCTGAACATGTAGCCGTCGCCGCCGACGAGGGTTCCCTTGCCGCCGGGCATGGGGGCGAGGGCGAGGTCCTTGTAGTTGCCGCCCTTCTCCTTGACCAGGATCGGGATGTTGTCCGGGGCGGCCAGGTACATGCCGAGCTTGCCCGAGCCCATGAGCAGCTGGACGTCGTTGATGACGAGGAGCTGCTTGCTGCCCATGGAGTCGTCGGTCCAGCGCATGTCGTGCAGGTTCTGCAGCACGGCGTGGCCCTCGGGGGTGTCGACGGCGGCCTTCTTGCCGTCGGCGCTGACGACGTCGCCGCCCTGGGAGTACATCTCGGCGGTGAAGTGCCAGCCGCCCTGGTTCTGGGCGCTGTAGTCGGCGTAGCCGACGGTGCCGCCGCCGAGCGCGGCGATCTTCTTGGCGTCGGCGCGGACCTCTTCCCACGTCGTCGGCGGCTTCTCGGGGTCGAGGCCGGCCTTCTGGAAGAGCTTCTTGTTGTAGATCAGGCCCATCGAGTAGCCGGTGCGCGGGATGCCGTAGACCTTGCCGTCGACGGTGTAGATGTCGCGCAGCTGCTGCTGGATGGTGCCGTAGCTCTTCAACTCCTTGACGTACGGCGTCAGGTCGGCCGCCTGGCCGGTGTCCACGACGTGCTTGACGTCGGTGAAGTACGTGTAGAACACGTCCTCCATCTGGCCGCCGGCCAGCTTGGCGTCGAAGGTCTTGGGGTCCTCGCAGGGGAACGCGTCGTGCAGCGTGACGTCGATGTCCGGGTTCTGCTTCTCGAAGGACGCGGTGTCCTCGTCGAAGAACTTCCGGTCGACCTTGGCGCTCTTGGGCGGCTCGCAGTTGACCGTGATACGGGTCTTGCCGCTCGCGGCGTCGTCGTCGTCCGAACCGCACGACGTCAGGGCGAGAGCGAGGGCGCAGACGCCGAGGGCGGCGACGGCAGGGCGGAACCCGGTACTTCTCATCGGTGGACCCCTCTGGGCAGGAGCGGTGGGCGCGGCACACTCAAGCACCGGTGAGGGCTATGCGCAAGATCTCGCGCAGAAACTGAAATTATTTGACAGCGGGCGGGATCTTCGAGACGGGGCTTTGCTGGGGGCGCGGCGGGGTGCACGCAGGGACGCGGAAAGCGATTACAGGCCCGCGACGGGGCGTCACGGGCCTGGGGGCGTGGGGTGGGGGGTGGAGTGGAGGTGGAGTGGAGGTGGGGGCCTGAGCAGGTCGGGCACAGGCGCCTGTGCGCGTCGGGCACAAGGGGCCTGGAAGGGGCCTGGGCGGGGCGGGCGCGCGGGCCCGGAGGGCAGGGCTGGGGGTGGGGGCCGAGCGGGGCGTTGCGCGGGCCTGTGGGGCGAGCGCAAAAGCCTCGACGGGCCGGGCATGCGGGCCCGGCGGGCTGGGCGTGGGGCCCGGGGGCTGGGCGTGGGGCCCGGCGGGCTGGACATGGGTCCAAGCGGGGCGTCGCGCGGGTCTGTGGGGCCGGGCGCAAGGGCCCGAACGGGCCGGCCGGACGCGGGCCCGGCCCACTGTGCCGGAGGCCCGGGCGGGCCGGGCGCGCGGGCCCGTGGGGCCAAGCGCGAAGGCCCGGGCGGGCCCGGGGATGCGGGGCCGACGGGCTTCGCCTGAGGCGGGGTGGGCGCGGACCTGGGCGGGCCGGACGGCCGGACCCCGGTGAGGCGGGCGCCGGACCCCGACGGAGACGGGCACCGAACCCCGGGCCAAGCGGGACGCCGGACCCCGACGGGGACGGCACCAGACCCCGGGCCAGGCGGGGCGCCGGACCCCGACGGGGACGGGCGCCGAACCCCGGGCCAGGCGGGACGCCGGACCCGGACGGGGGCGGCACCGGACCCCGAGCAGGGGACGGCACCGAACCCCGGGCAGGGGCGGGCGCCGGGCCCGAATGGGCCTGGGCGCGGTGGGCCGCGTCGGTCAGTCGCGGGGGGCCTGCGCGGTGGAGCCGCGCACCACCAGCTCCGGTTCGAACAGCAGCTCGTCCGCCGGTACGGCACTGCCGCCGATCTGCGCGTTCAGCAGCTCCACGGCCGCCTTGCCCATGGACTCGATGGGCTGGCGGACGGTGGTCAGCGGAGGCTCCGTGCAGTTCATCAGCGCGGAGTCGTCGTAGCCGACGACGGAGATCCGCCCCGGGACGTCGAGGCCGCGGCGGCGGGCGGCGCGTACGACGCCGAGGGCGAGCGGGTCGCTGGCACAGATGAAGCCGGTGACGCCGCGGTCGATGAGCTTGGTCGCCGCGGCGTGGCCGCCCTCGATGGAGAAGATGGCGCGGGCGACGAACTCGTCGGGCAGCTCGGCGCCGAGCGCGCGGGCCGCGGCCAGCTTGCGCGCGGACGGCACGTGGTCGCCGGGGCCGAGGACGAGACCGATCCGCTCGTGGCCGAGGGAGGCGAGGTGACGCCAGGCCTGTTCCACGGCGACCGCGTCGTCGCAGGACACGCCGGGGAAGCCGAGGTGTTCGATCCCCGCGTTGACCAGCACGACGGGGATGTTGCGGTCGGCCAGCAGACGGTAGTGGTCGTGCGGCGCGTCCGCCTGGGCGTAGAGACCGCCGGCGAAGACGACGCCGGAGACCTGCTGTTGCAGCAGCAGCTCGACGTAGTCCGCCTCGGAGACGCCGCCCTTGGTCTGGGTGCACAGCACGGGGGTGAGCCCCAGCTGGGCCAGCGCGCCCCCGATGACCTCGGCGAAGGCCGGGAAGATGGGGTTCTGCAGCTCGGGCAGGACCAGGCCGACCAGCCGGGCCCGCTCACCGCGCAGCTGCGTCGGCCGCTCGTAGCCGAGCACGTCCAGCGCGGACAGCACCGCCTGCCGGGTGGCTTCGGACACCCCGGGCTTCCCGTTGAGCACCCGGCTGACCGTGGCCTCGCTGACCCCGACCTTCTTCGCCACTTCCGCAAGTCGTCGCGTCATGCACGCAAGAGTAGCGCAAGATTGCGCAAGTTACTTGCGTAACGGCGCGGCACGGCTCACCGCCGCGGGACGTACCCTCGGGGGCGTGGCACCACTGGCCCGCGGGACGCGCGCTCGGGGGCGTGGCCCGGCCGCTGCTACTGCGGCTGCGGCAAGTTGGCCGCGGGACGCGCGCTCGGGGGCGTGGCACCACCGGGGGCGGGCAGGCCGGTACAGGCGGGCGCCGAGGGACCGCCGCCGGGGAGCCGCGGCCCGTGGCGCCCCCGCGGTGGACTACCGCATGCAGGGGGGCGTGGCGGGGCAGGGCCGGCCAGGGGCGGCGAAGACGCGGCGAGCGCGCCCCCGCCGGGCCGGTGGCGGACGGGCCTGCCCGGCCGCGCCCGGACCCGTCCTGCCCGGGCGGACGTGCCTGTACGGGCGGGCACGTCCGCCCGGGCAGGACGGTCAGGGCCGGTCCGGCGCCCGGTGCCGTCGGCGACCTGAACGCCGGCGGTACCGGGCGTCAGGACTCGGGGGTGGGCACCACGCTGAGGTGGCCGGCCGGGCGGCGGACGCGGCGCGGGCGGTGCCGGGCCGGGGCCGGACGGGGCGGCTCGCGCAGGACCAGGGTGAACCGGGTGTAGCCGAACTCCCGCAGCGTGGCCGGGGTCTCCTCGACGACCCGGCACTCGGTGGCGCCCCAGCGCGGATCGGGATGCAGCAGCGGCCGCACCGCGCCGTCCGGCTCCGCGGCCGACGGACCGACGACCCGGATCCAGTGCGGCACGCCGTGCCGGTAGGCGGCCTCCATGATGGGGTCCTGGGCGATGTCCCGGCGGATGGCCTGGAGGGCCGGATCGTGCCCCCACTGCTCCACGGTCGCCGCGAACTGCGCCAGCATCGGCAGGCACCAGCGTGCCTCGTGGTCCCCGAGGACGGCGCCCGCCTCCGGGTGGAACAGCACGAACCGCAGGAAGTTGTCCCCGGGCATGGCCGTCGGGTGCGGGCCCGCGCCGCCGAAGAGCGACGTGAAGGCGCCGTTGGTCAGGACGACGTCCCAGCGGTGGTCGACGACGAAGGACGGGAAGGAGACGGCCTCCAGAAGCATGGCGTAGTCCTGCAGGTAGGCCTGCGCCTCGGGACTGACGGGAACGGGCTGCGGCGCCGGCCGCTGCCCTCCTGCCTGAAATGCCATCGGGAGGTCACCCCTCTTGCCTCTGCGGCCTTCACGCGGCGCCTTGATCCTGCTGTTCGGACGGGACCGTGTCAACTATCGTGGCATTTCATGCCGGTCGACGGCTGAAATTGGCCACAGTTGTGGCGAGACCTGGATGTGAGTTCGAGCAACGGGCTACTCTCCGGGAAGTTCACGGCACCCTGCCCTGTGAGAAGTCTGTAGAGAGACGTAGGAGATCTGTCGGTGACGGATGGCATCGAGGATCCGGGTACCGTGGCGTCGGCTGTCCTGTCGGCGGTCGTCGCACGTGTCACCGCGCTCGCGGACCGGCTGGGCGTGCCGCAGGCGGAGGTCTTCGACGCCGCCCGCCTGTCGGTGGCCTGCGGCGTGCCGGAACCCGTGATCAAGAAACTGCTGAGCGGCCGGCCGGCGGGCGAACCCGACGTGCAGGCCCGCTTCCTGCAACGGCTGGATCTGCTGCGCCGCACCCGGCTCAAGCCCGACCGGCGGCGCTACACGCAGCAGGAGATCGCCGACGGCGCGGGCATGTCGCGCCAGCAGGCGGGCGCCCTCATCAACGGCGACCGGCGCCCCACCATGGAGCACTGCGACGCCATCCAGCGGTTCTTCCGCGTGCACGCGGGCTTCCTCACCGCCGAGGACCCCGAGGCGCTGGCCGGCGCCCTGCAGCGCACCGAGCAGGAACTGCTGCAACGCCTCGCGGACCGGGAGCGGGAGGCGGCGGCCGCCGCGGACGACCCGCTGGAGCGGCTGCTGCAGAACCACGGTGTGCGCGGCATCGCCTGGCGGGCCGCCCAACTCCCCACCGACCAGCACCGGGACAAGGTCGCCGAATGGCTGGACATGCTCCTGGAGAGCGTCAAGCGCCCCGAGTCCTGAGGCCGGCCGGGGACGCGGGCGCGGGCGTCTGGTCCCTGAGCCGGGCGGGCGAACCGCAGCGCGGTCCGGGGGCATTGTCAGTGGGGGACGGCAAGCTGGTGGCACCGCGTCGTCGGGCAACCGGGCGCGGGACCGTGTGACGCCGAAACCGGGGAGAGCGACCGATGCCGACCGCCGCCGTACTGACCGACCACGAACGCACCGCCGTCCAGGCCTATCTGCGGCTGCTGCACACCGTGCGCGCCGCCTTCGACGCCCCGGCCGCGGCCGGCCGCCCGCCGCTCGTCCCGCCGTCCGTCCTGGCCGAGGCGGACCAGGCGCTGGCCCGGGCCGGACTGGCGGGCAACGAGGGGGCCTTCTTCGATCTGCTCGGCGACTGGTGCCCGAAGCCCTGACCGGACCGGCGCCCCGCCGATGACGACGCCCGGCCCCGGCCACCTGGCGCAGCCGCCCGGGGCGCCGGGGCCGGGCGCGACGCAGGCACGGGTGCCCAGCAGTGCGGACGCCGAGGTGCGCGGCTGTTCAGACGTACGGGACCGTCACCGCCGTGGCGACCAGGCCCCTGGCGACCGTCCAGCGGCCGTGGAAGGCGGCGACGCGGCGCCCGCCGACCTCGGGGCCGGGGACGAGCAACTCGGCCCGGAAAGCGCCGAGATGAGGCGTCCCGGGGTAGGCGTACATCTCGATGTCCGCCTCCATGAAGTCGAGCCACTTGCCGGTCAGCGGGAACCACGCCTTGTAGACGGACTCCTTGGCGCTGAACAGCAGCCGGTCCCAGTGCACGGCGGCGTCCTGGTCGGCGAGCGTGCGCAGCCGGCGCGCCTCGGCGGGCAGGGCGACGGCGGTCAGCACCCCGTCCGGGAGCGGGCCGTGCGGTTCGGCGTCGATGCCGAGGGAGGCCAGGTCGGTGGCGCGGACCAGGGCCGCGGCGCAGTAGCCCTCGCAGTGGGTCATGCTGCCGGCCAGGCCCTGCGGCCAGACCGGGGCGCCGCGTTCGGCGGGCAGAACGGGCTGCGGCGGTACGCCGAGCTTCTCCATGGCGCGCCGGGCGCAGGCGCGTACGGTGGTGAACTCGCGGCGGCGTTTGTCGACCGCGCGCGCCACGACCGCCTCCTCCTCGGGGAACAGCGGGGGCAGGACGCCCTCCTCGCCGCCGTACGACTCCACGGCCACCACCGAGTCCGGGAGCAGCTCATCGATCACCGGTTCAGCCCTCCATCGGGAGAATGCGGCGCAGTCTGCCCGGCGGTCCCGGCCGCTTGCGCCACTCGCGGGGGTAGCCCACGGAGACCTCCTCGAAGCGGACGCCCTCGTGCCAGGTGGTCCGGGGGATGTGGAGGTGGCCGTAGACCATGGCGGTCACCCGGAACCTGCGGTGCCAGTCGGCGGTCAGCCGGGTGCCGCACCACATGGCGAACTCCGGGTACCAGAGCACCTCCATGGGGTGCCGGTCCAGCGGGTAGTGGTTGACGAGCACGGTCGGCAGGTCGGCGGGGAGTTCGGCGAGCCGGCGCTCGGTCTCGGCGACCCGGGCCCGGCACCACGCCTCGCGGCTCGGGTACGGGTCGGGGTGGAGCAGGAACTCGTCGTTGCAGACGATCCCGGTGCCGTTCGCGTAGGCCAGTCCCTCGTCCTTGGTGGCGCAGCCGGCCGGCAGGAACGAGTAGTCGTACAGCAGGAACAGCGGGGCGACGGCCACCGGGCCGCCGGGGCCCTGCCAGCGGGGGTAGGGGTCCTCGGGCGTCGTCACGCCGAGTTCGCGGCAGACCTCGACCAGGTGGTCGTAGCGGGCGACGCCGCGCAGGGTGACGGTGTCCTTCGGGTGGGTCCACAGTTCGTGGTTGCCGGGCGCCCAGATCACCTTGCGGAAGCGGCTCGCCAGCGTCTTCAGGGCCCAGCGGACGTCGGTCACGGTCTCGGCGACGTCCCCGGCGACCAGCAGCCAGTCGTCCTCCGACTCCGGCTCCATCCGCTCGACCAGGTCGCGGTTCTCGCGGTAGCCGATGTGCAGGTCGCTGATGGCAAGCAGCCGTCCGTCGCCGCCCGCTGTCCCCGTCACTCCGGCCCCCCGTCACGCACCTGTCGGTCACCACAACAACACACCGGCCGACATCCGGACAAGTGCGTTCCAGGTCCGCCCCGCCGACCGTGGCCGAATCACCGCCCCCCGCGGATTCCTTCCGTCCGGGGTGTATCAGGGAGGCCGCCGCCGACTCTCAAGGGTGGGGATGCGGAGAAGAACGGGGGACGGGGAGGGGAGGAACGGGGGAAACAGGGCGGGGGCCACGGGGGATCACGGGGGAACGGGGGACGGGGCGGTCGGCCGCGGTACGGGGGAGCGGCCGGCCGCCTCGGCATGAGCGCGGTCTCCTGCGCCCGCCCGCACGTCCGTCACCCGAGATACGCCAGCCCCGGGTGGACCCGGGTGTAGCCCTCGACCAGGCGGTGGGCCACGTTCACCGAGTCGACCAGCGGGTGCAGCGCGAACGCCTTGACCGCCGCAGCCCGGGAGCCCGACTCGGCCGCCGTCAGCACCTCGCGCTCGACCGCCTTGACCGCGCAAACCAGGCCGGTGGCGTGGCCGGGCAGCGGATCGACCGCGACCGGGTGCGCGCCGTTGGCGTCGACCAGGCAGGGCACCTCGATGACGGCGTCCGCGTCCAGCACCGAAAGGACGCCCTGGTTGCGGACGTTGAGGATGAGCGTGGCGCGTTCGTCGCGGGCGATGGCCCGCATCAGGGCGAGGGCCACCTTCTCGTAGCCGCCGGAGAGGTCGTCCTCCTCGCGCTCCCCCGCCCCGGCCGCCTCGCGGTTCTCGGCCATGTAGGTCGCCTCGCGTTCGGCGCGGGTGCGGTTCCAGGCCGCGAGCGCCGGGGCCGCCGGGTCGTTCAACCCCTCGTAGAACGCGGCCTGCTGGTCGCGCAGGAAGGCGCCGCGGGTCTTCTCGGCCCGCTGGTAGGCCTCGACGGCCTCGCGGTTGAAGTAGTAGTAGTGCAGATACTCGTTGGGGATCGCGCCCAGGGAGCGCAGCCACTCCGGGCCGAAGAGACGGCCCTCCTCGAAGGAGCCGAGCAGCTCGGGATCGCCGAGCAGGCGCGGGAGCAGGTCGCGCCCGGCGTGGCGCAGCCCGCGCACCCAGCCGAGGTGGTTGAGGCCGACGTAGTCGATCCACGCGTCCCCGGGCGGCACGCCGAGCACCCGGGCGATCCGGCGGCCGAGGCCGACCGGCGAGTCGCAGATGCCGATGACGCGGTCGCCGAGGTGGCGGGACATGGCCTCGGTGACCAGTCCGGCCGGGTTGGTGAAGTTGATGACCCAGGCGTCGGGCGCGAGGCGGGCCGCGCGCCGGGCGATGTCGACGGCGACGGGCACAGTGCGCAGGCCGTAGGCGATGCCGCCCGCGCCGACGGTCTCCTGCCCGAGCACGCCTTCGGCGAGGGCGACCCGTTCGTCCTCGGCGCGTCCCGCGAGGCCGCCCACGCGGATCGCGGAGAACACGAAGTCCGCCCCGCGCAGGGCCTCGTCGAGATCGGTGGTGGCCCGTACCGCGGGGGCGTCGGTCACCTCGGCGGCCTGTTCGGCCAGGACCCGGGTCACGGCGGACAGCCGTCCGGCGTCGACGTCGTGCAGGACGACCTCGGTGACCCGGCCCTCGACGCGGTCCGTCAGCAGTGCCCCGTACACCAGCGGCACGCGGAATCCGCCGCCGCCCAGAATCGTCAGCCTCACCCTCGTACCTTCCCGCCACGCCGCCCGTCCGGCCCGCTCCGCACCCTACTCGCCGGCCGGGGCGCGGCCCGCGCCGCCGGGGCCGGGGCGGCGGGGACGCGGGGGTGGCGGTGCGGGGTGACGGGGACGCGTGCGGCGGTGCGGGGCGGCGGGGACGCGTGCGGCGGTGCGGGGTGACGGGGACGCGTGGGGCGGTGCGGGGCGGCGGGGGCGCGTGCGGCGTGCGGGGTGGCGGGGGCGTGATCCGGACGCGTGGGCCGAAGACGGTGACCTGACGGCCCGGCACATGGTTCGATGCGAACCCCATCCCCCCTCATGAACATGGCAGGTACGGATGAGACGTCAACTCTTCGCCGTCGCGGCCCTGTCGGCGGCCGTCGCCCTCGGCACGGCCGCCTCCGCGGTGGCGGCGGTACCGGTCTGGCAGGAGACCGGGACGGCGTACGTCGACTCGCTGAGCGGCAGTCAGGGCCTGGCCGCCCGCACGGACGGCTCGCTGCTGCACCGGGGCCTCGCCTCGATCCCGCTGGACCTGCGGATCAAGGGCTGGAACCACGTCGGCGACCCGGACATCGCACGCGACTACGTCTTCGACGCCTACCAGGGCGCGGACGACGCGACGTCCAAGATGTTCGCGGTGACCACCCCGGCCGGCAAGCGCTACGAGTACGTGCACCGACTCGACGCCGGCGAGAAGGTGAACAACTCCTTCGCCGCCGTCTCGCCCGACGCCCAGTGGCTGGTGTCGGGCGAGTGGGGCGACCAGAACCGGCTCCAGGTCTTCCCCGCTCCCCTGCTCAACCCGGCCACCCCCGCCACCGGCGGCGCGCTCGCCCAGGCGCCGCAGATCACCCTCGACAAGCCCGTGCGGGACATCCAGGGCTGCGACTTCGTCACCGACACGCGGCTGCTGTGCGCGTCGGACGACGGCTCGAAGTCGCTGTTCCCGGAGGACCGGCCGCTGCTCCAGGTGGACCTGGACCACAAGCTGGACGGCGGACCGGTCACCGGGCATGTGGCGAGCCTGTTCGCGCTGCCCCAGCGCAGCGTGTGCTCGGGCACGTTCGAGGCGGAGGGCGTGGACTACGACGCGGCCCGCGGCGTGCTGCGCGCCGAGGTCGTCCCGCCGAGCGTGTGCAAGGTGACGACGACCGTGTACTCGTACCGCCTTCAGTAGGACGGCCGTTCGCCTTACTGGCCCCCTGGACCCCAGGCCCCCTGGCCCCCTGGCCTCCGGCGGCCCCGCGCACCGTGCGCGGGGCCGCCGTGCGTTCAGCGCAGCTCGGCCCGGAAGGCCACCGGGGTCTGACCGGTGTGCAGGTGGAAGAACTTGGAGAAGTTGGCCGCGTCCGGGAAGCCGACGGCCGCGCCGACCCGGCCGATCGGCAGGCCGGTGTGGGCGAGCAGCCGTTTGGCCTCCAGCACCACGCGTTTGTCGATGAAGCCCTTGGGGGTCTCGCCGGTGGCGGCGCGGACCGCGCGGACGAGGGTGCGGCGGGAGTAGCCGAGGGCGTCGGCGTAGGCGCTGACGCTGTGGTTGGTGGTGAAGCCCTTCTCGACCGCGTCGCGGAACAAGGTGAAGGTGGTGTCGGCCTGCCGCCGGGTGGCCTCGGCCGAACTGGCGGCGAGATGGGCCAGGCGCAGCAGGAACGCGGTGAGCGAGTGCCGCAGCACGGCGGTGTGCAGGCTGAGCGGGAGGGTGTCGGTGTCCTCGTACTCGCGGCGCAGCTGGGCGAGGGCGGCCTTGAGGGCCTCGCGCTGGGCGTCGTCGGGGTGGAGCAGGGGCGGCAGGTCGTAGCGGTACAGGCCGGTCGCCTCGACGGTGGCGCGGGGCAGGAAGCCGGGCTGCATGGTCAGCACGGTTCCGCGGTACTCGTCGGTGCGGGAGAACCGATGGACCTGTCCGGGGCGGACCCACAGCACGTCCCCGGCGGCGGCCTCGTACTCGGCGAAGTCGACCATGTGCCGCACGGGGCCGTCGGCGAAGAGCATGACCACGTGGAAGTCGATCCGGTGGACGCGATGCAGAGGAGCCTCGGCGCGCCAGGTGCGCTCGCTGCCCAGGGGGCCGATCTGGAGCCCCACGCCGCCGAGACTGAGGTCGACCGGGAAGGGGAAGGTCCTGATCGCGTCGCCGTCGCCGGTCCTCGTCGCGTCGCCGCCCCTCGTGCCCTCGCCGTCGCCGGTCCTCGCCCCGCCCCCGGCCCTCGCCCCGTCGCCGCCGCGGTCGCGCTCGCCGGCGTCCGCTCCGGCGGTCCCGTCGTCGCCGAGGCCGTCGCCGGCGAGGCCGCCGTACCGCTCCGTGGCGTCGCCCCGGGCGTCTGCCGCGCCGTGGGTGATTGCGTCCGTCATGTCCCTCTCGTACCGCCTTGACCGCCCGACGTCCGGATCGTTCGTCGCGGGGTGTCCCATTTTCACCACAGGCTGACACACGAAGACCTTCCGGCGAAAAAGTCTGACTTTTAAGTTCGAACACGTCCGGCACCATTTCCGCTTCTTCCGAGGACTTCTTGAAGATGAGCGAGCACACAACCGACCGCTTCGAGTGGACCGACCTCGACCGGCGTGCCGTGGACACCGCCCGTCTGCTGGCGGCCGACGCCGTGCAGAAGGTGGGCAACGGCCACCCCGGCACGGCGATGAGCCTGGCCCCGGCCGCGTACACGATCTTTCAGAAGGTGATGCGGCACGACCCGGCCGACCCGGAGTGGATCGGGCGCGACCGGTTCGTCCTCTCCCCCGGCCACACCTCGCTGACCCTCTACACCCAGCTCTACCTCGCCGGGTACGAGCTGGAGCTGGACGACCTGAAGGCGTTCCGCACCTTCGGCTCCAAGACGCCGGGCCACCCGGAGTACGGGCACACGGCGGGCGTGGAGACGACGACCGGCCCGCTCGGCCAGGGCGCCGCGATGGCGGTGGGCATGGCGATGGCCGCCCGCTACGAGCGCGGCCTGTTCGACCCGGACGCGCCCGAGGGCGAGTCCCCCTTCGACCACACCGTCTGGGCGATCGTCTCCGACGGCGACCTGGAGGAGGGCGTCTCCGCCGAGGCGTCGTCGCTGGCCGGGCACCAGAAGCTCGGGAACCTGGTCTTCCTCTACGACGACAACCACATCTCCATCGAGGGCGACACCGCCACCGCCTTCTCCGAGGACGTGCTGCAGCGCTACGAGGCCTACGGCTGGCACACCCAGCGCGTCGAGCCGGCCGAGGACGGCGACATCGACGTGCCGGCGCTGTACGCGGCGCTGACGGCGGCCAGGGCCGAGACCGGCCGCCCCTCGATCATCGCCATGCGCACGATCATCGCCTGGCCGGCCCCGAACGCGCGCGACACCGAGGCCGCGCACGGCTCGGCGCTCGGCGAGGACGAGATCGCCGCCACCAAGCGGCTGCTCGGCTTCGACCCGGAGCAGACCTTCCAGGTCGAGGAGGACGTCCTCGCCCGCACCCGGCAGGCCCTGGACCGGGGCGCCGAGGCGCACGCCGCCTGGGACAAGAGGCTCGACGAGTGGCGCGGCGCCCAGCCCGAGCGGGCGAAGCTGCTCGACCGGATCGTGGCCGGCCAGCTCCCCGAGGGCTGGCGGGACGCGCTGCCGGTGTTCGAGGAGGGCAAGGCGGTCGCCACCCGCGCCGCCTCCGGCAAGGTGCTCCAGTCGCTCGGCGCGGTCCTGCCCGAGCTGTGGGGCGGCTCCGCCGACCTGGCCGGGTCCAACAACACCACCATCGACAAGACGTCGTCGTTCCTGCCGAAGGGCAACCCGCTGCCGGGCGCCGACCCCTACGGGCGCACGATCCACTTCGGCATCCGCGAGTTCTCCATGGCCGCGGAGATGAACGGCATCGCCCTGCACGGCAACACGCGCATCTACGGCGGCACGTTCCTGGTCTTCTCGGACTACATGCGCAACGCGGTGCGGCTGTCGGCGCTGATGCAGCTGCCGGTGACGTACGTGTGGACGCACGACTCCATCGGCCTCGGCGAGGACGGCCCGACCCACCAGCCGGTCGAGCACCTGGCCTCGCTGCGCGCCATCCCGGGTCTGAACGTGGTCCGCCCCGCCGACGCCAACGAGACCGCGATCGCCTGGGCGGAGATCCTGCGCCGGCACTCCACCGACCCGGCCCCGCACGGCCTCGCGCTGACCCGGCAGGGCGTGCCGACGTACGCGCCGAACCCGGACGCGGCCAGGGGCGGCTATGTGCTGAAGGAGTCCCCCACCGGCGCCCCGGACGTGGTGATCATCGCCACCGGCTCCGAGGTGCAGCTCGCCGTGGCGGCGCGGGAGCGGTTGGAGGCCGAGGGGATCGGCGCCCGGGTGGTGTCGATGCCGTCGGTGGAGTGGTTCGAGGAGCAGCCGCGCGAGTACCGCGAGCGGGTGCTGCCGCCGTCGGTGCGGGCGCGGGTGGCGGTGGAGGCCGGCATCGGGCTGACCTGGTACCGCTATGTGGGCGATGCGGGCCGCATCGTCTCCCTGGAGCACTTCGGCGCCTCCGCCGCCGCCGGGACCCTGTTCGCCGAGTACGGCTTCACCCCCGAGAACGTCGCCGCCGCGGCCCGCGCATCGCTGGCCGCCGCGCGCGCATGATCCGAACGCAACAAGGAAGATGATCACTGTGACCGAAGCAACCGCGACCGCCGGAGCGCTCGAGCGCCTGTCCGCCGAGGGCGTGTCGATCTGGCTGGACGACCTGTCGCGGCGGCGGATCGACTCGGGCAACCTGGCCGGTCTCGTCGAGAACAAGCACGTGGTGGGCGTGACCACCAACCCCTCGATCTTCCAGGCCGCCATCGGCTCGGGCGACGGCTACGAGGAGCAGCTGGCCGATCTGGCGGTGCGCGGCGTCACCGTCGAGGAGGCGGTGCGCATGATGACCACCGCCGACGTACGGGCCGCCGCCGATGTGCTGCGGCCGGTGTACGAGGCGACCGGAGGCCGGGACGGCCGGGTCTCCATCGAGGTCGATCCGCGGCTCGCGCACGCCACGACGGCCACCGTCGCCGAGGCGCGGCAGCTGGCCTGGCTGGTGGACCGGCCGAACGTGATGATCAAGATTCCGGCCACCCGGGCGGGCCTGCCGGCGATCACGGAGGTCGTCGGAGCGGGTATCAGTGTGAACGTGACGCTGATCTTCTCCCTGGAGCGCTACCGCGAGGTGATGGACGCCTACCTCGCCGGTCTGGAGAAGGCGCGCGCCGCGGGCCGGGACCTGTCGCGGATCCACTCGGTGGCCTCGTTCTTCGTCTCCCGGGTCGACTCCGAGATCGACAAGCGGCTGACCGTGCTGGGCACCGAGGAGGCGCTGGCGCTCAAGGGCCGGGCGGCCCTGGCCAACGCGCGGCTCGCCTACGCGGCGTACGAGCAGGTGTTCGGCTCGGCGGACGGTGCGACGCCGGCCGGTGAGCGCTTCGCCGCGCTCGCGGGCGCCGGGGCCCACGCGCAGCGTCCGCTGTGGGCGTCCACCGGGGTGAAGGATCCCGCGTACAAGGACACCCTGTATGTGGACGAGCTGGTCGCGCCCGGCACGGTGAACACCATGCCGGAGGCCACGCTGAACGCCGCCGCCGATCACGGCGTCGTCACCGGTGACACGGTGACCGGCGGTTACGAGCGGGCCCGGGCCGACCTGGCGGCGGTCGAGCGGCTGGGCATCTCCTACGACGAGGTGGTGCGGCAGCTGGAGGACGAGGGCGTCGCCAAGTTCGAGACGGCCTGGCAGGACCTGTTGGACGCGGTCGCGAAGTCCTTGAACAGCAAGGGAGTTGACGCGGAATGAGCAAGAAGCCCGCCGAGCCGGCGAAGCCGGGAGCGGACGCGGCGAAGGACCCGTCGGCGCAGGACGCCGCGGTTCCGGAGGGACCGGGTCCCAAGGCCATGCAGGCCGGGGAGCCGGCCGTCGAACAGGAGCGCCGCAGGAGCGCTGCGGCCGCGTCCGAGGCCGTCGCCTCCGGCGCCGGGGGCGGCTCCGCGCCGTCCGGCTCCGCGTCCTCCGGGGCGCGGACGGAGCCCGTGCCCACCGCCGACTGGGTGAATCCGCTGCGTGACCCCCGCGACCGCAGGCTGCCGCGGATCGCGGGGCCGTCGGGTCTGGTCATCTTCGGCGTCACGGGCGACCTGTCCCGCAAGAAGCTGATGCCGGCCGTCTACGACCTCGCGAACCGGGGTCTGCTGCCGCCGGGCTTCTCGCTGGTGGGCTTCGCCCGCCGCGACTGGGAGGACCAGGACTTCGCGCAGGTCGTGCACGACGCGGTCAAGGAGCACGCGCGCACGCCGTTCCGCGAGGAGGTCTGGCAGCAGCTCGCCGAGGGGATGCGGTTCATCCCCGGCGACTTCGACGACGACCACGCGTTCGAACAGCTGCGCGTCGCCGTGGAGGAGCTGGACTCCTCCCGGGGCACGGCCGGCAACTACGCCTTCTATCTGTCGGTTCCGCCGAAGTTCTTCCCGAAGGTCGTCGAGCAGCTGAAGAAGCACGGTCTGGCCGAGGCGCCGCAGGGTTCCTGGCGGCGCGCGGTCATCGAAAAGCCGTTCGGCCACGATCTGGAGAGCGCCCGGGAGCTGAACCGGATCGTGCACGAGGTGTTCGACCCGGAGCAGGTCTTCCGCATCGACCACTACCTGGGCAAGGAGACCGTCCAGAACATCCTGGCGCTGCGCTTCGCCAACCAGATGTACGAGCCGATCTGGAACCGCTCCTACGTCGACCACGTCCAGATCACCATGGCCGAGGACATCGGCATCGGCGGCCGGGCCGGCTACTACGACGGCATCGGCGCCGCCCGCGACGTCATCCAGAACCACCTGCTCCAGCTGATGGCGCTCACCGCGATGGAGGAGCCCATCGCCTTCGACGCGGAGGCGCTGCTCACCGAGAAGCTGAAGGTGCTCAAGTCGGTGCGGCTGCCCGAGGACCTGGGCGCCCACACGGTGCGCGCGCAGTACGCCGAGGGCTGGCAGGGCGGCGAGAAGGTCGTCGGCTACCTCGAAGAGGAAGGCATCGACCCCAAGTCGAAGACCGACACCTACGCGGCGGTCAAGCTGGAGATCGACAACCGCCGCTGGGCCGGCATCCCGTTCTACCTGCGCACCGGCAAGCGCCTGGGCCGCCGGGTCACGGAGATCGCGGTGGTCTTCAAGCGGGCCCCGCACTCCCCGTTCGACTCCACGGCCACCGAGGAGCTGGGCGAGAACGCGATCGTGATCCGCGTCCAGCCGGACGAGGGCATGACGGTGCGGTTCGGCTCCAAGGTGCCGGGCACCTCCATGGAGATCCGGGACGTGTCGATGGACTTCGCCTACGGCGAGTCCTTCACCGAGTCCAGCCCGGAGGCGTACGAACGGCTCATCCTGGACGTGCTGCTCGGCGACGCCAACCTGTTCCCCCGGCACCAGGAAGTGGAAGAGTCCTGGAAGATCCTCGACCCGATCGAGGCGTACTGGGACGAGCACGGCAGGCCCGCCCAGTACCGTTCGGGGACCTGGGGTCCGCGGGAAGCCGACGAGATGCTCGCACGAGACGGACGGAGCTGGCGCAGGCCATGAAGATCGACCTGACCGACACCACGGCAAGCAAGATCAACAAGGCGTTGGTGGAGGGCCGCCGCGCGATCGGCACGCCCGCCGTGGGCATGGTCCTGACGATGATCATCGTCACGGACGAGGAGAACGCCTACGACTCGATCAAGGCGGCCGAGGACGCCTCGCGCGAGCACCCCTCGCGCACCCTGGTCGTGATCAAGCGGCATGTGCGCACCCTGCGCGACCGCACCCACTCCCGGCTGGACGCGGAGATCCGGGTCGGCTCCGAGGCCGGCACCGGCGAGACGGTGGTGCTGCGCACCTACGGCGACGTGTCCGACCACGCCGATTCGGTGGTCCTGCCGCTGCTGCTGCCGGACGCGCCGGTCGTGGTGTGGTGGCCGGTGGAGGCCCCGGAGAACCTGGCCGAGGACCCGCTGGGCGCACTCGCGCAGCGCCGGATCACCGACCTGTACGCCTTCGACCGCCCGCTGGAGGTCCTGGAGCAGCGGGCCCGGCACTACGCGCCCGGCGACACCGACCTCGCCTGGACCCGGCTCACCCTGTGGCGCTCGATGCTCGCCGCCGCCCTCGACCAGGCCCGGGTCAAGGTGACGTCGGCGGCCGTGGAGGCCGAGGCGGACAACCCGAGCGCGGAGCTGCTGGCCCGCTGGCTGGAGGCCCGCCTCGGCGTCCGGGTGGACCGGGTGGGCAGCGCCGGCCCGTTCGTGACGGCCGTACGGCTCGGCACGGCGGACGGCGAGATCGTCATCGACCGGCCCGCCGGTCCGCTGGCCACGCTGACCCTGCCGGGCCAGCCCTCGCGCACCCTGGCCCTCAAGGTACGTCCCACCTCGGAGCTGATCGCCGAGGAACTGCGCCGACTCGACGCCGACGAGATGTACGCCATCGCCCTGCGCGGCGACGGCATCAAGGAGACCGTCTGACATGTCCGACACCCCCAAGCTCACCCGGCGGCCCGAGTGGACCGCGCTGGCGGACCACCGCGACCGGTGGCAGCCGCACCTGCGGGACCTGTTCGCCGAGGACCCCTCGCGCGCGGAGCGCTACACGGTGCGCGTCGGCGATCTGCGCATCGACTACTCCAAGCACCTGATCACCGACGAGACGCTGGCCCTGCTGCGGGAACTGGCGGCCGCCACCGACGTGTTCGGCCTGCGTGACGCGATGTTCCGCGGCGAGAAGATCAACGTCACGGAGAAGCGGGCCGTGCTGCACACCGCGCTGCGCGCCCCGCGCGACGCGGTGATCGAGGTCGACGGCGAGAACGTCGTGCCCAAGGTGCACGAAGTCCTCGACAAGATGGCCGACTTCGCCGGGCGGGTGCGCTCGGGCGAGTGGACCGGGCACACCGGCCGGCGGATCAGGAACGTCGTCAACATCGGCATCGGCGGCTCCGACCTCGGCCCGGCGATGGCGTACGAGGCGCTGCGCGCCTTCACCGACCGCGGGCTGACGGTCCGGTTCGTCTCCAACGTCGACGGCGCCGACCTGCACGAGGCCACCCGCGACCTGGACGCCGAGGAGACGCTGTTCATCGTCGCGTCCAAGACGTTCACCACGATCGAGACGATCACCAACGCGACCTCGGCGCGCAACTGGCTGCTCGGCGAGCTGAAGGCCGGGCCGGAGGCGGTGGCCAAGCACTTCGTGGCGCTGTCCACGAACGCGGAGAAGGTCGCCGACTTCGGCATCGACGTGGCCAACATGTTCGAGTTCTGGGACTGGGTCGGCGGCCGCTACTCCTACGACTCCGCGATCGGCCTGTCCCTGATGATCGCCATCGGCCCGGACCGGTTCCGCGAGATGCTCGACGGGTTCCGCATCGTCGACGACCACTTCCAGAACGCGCCCGCGGAGGCCAACGCCCCGCTGCTGCTGGGCCTGCTGGGCATCTGGTACGGCAACTTCTTCGACGCGCAGACGCACGCGGTGCTGCCGTACTCGCACTACCTGTCGAAGTTCACCGCCTACCTCCAGCAGCTGGACATGGAGTCCAACGGCAAGTCGGTGCAGCGCGACGGCGAACCGGTCGAGTGGCAGACCGGCCCCGTGGTGTGGGGCACCCCGGGCACCAACGGACAGCACGCCTACTACCAGTTGATCCACCAGGGCACCAAGCTGATCCCGGCCGACTTCATCGGCTTCGCCAACCCGGTCGGCGAGCTGAGCGACGAACTCAAGGCGCAGCACGACCTGTTGATGGCCAACTTCTTCGCGCAGACGCAGGCGCTGGCCTTCGGCAAGAGCGCCGAGGAGGTACGCGCCGAGGGCGTGCCCGAGGAGCAGGTCACGCACCGCACCTTCCACGGCGACCACCCCACCACCACCATCCTGGCGACCGAGCTGACCCCGTCGGTCCTCGGCCAGCTGATCGCGCTGTACGAGCACAAGGTGTTCGTCCAGGGCGCGGTGTGGAACATCGACTCCTTCGACCAGTGGGGCGTCGAACTCGGCAAGGTGCTCGCCAAGCGCGTCGAACCCGCCCTGACCGAGGGCGCCGACGTGCCCGGTCTCGACCCGTCCACCGCCGCCCTCGTGGCCGCCTACCGCACCCTCAGGAAGTGAACTGACATGCAGCTCGGACTCATCGGTCTCGGCAAGATGGGCGGCAACATGCGGGAGCGCCTCCGCAACGCCGGCCACACGGTCGTCGGTTACGACCAGAACCCCGAAGTGTCGGACGTGGAGAGCATGGTCGACCTGGTCGACGCGCTCGAGGCGCCGCGCAAGGTGTGGGTGATGGTCCCGGCCGGCGGCCCCACCCAGCACGTCATCGACCAGCTCGCCACCCTGCTCAAGCCGGGCGACCTGGTCGTGGACGGCGGCAACTCCCGCTGGACGGACGACGAGAGGCATGCCAAGCAGCTGCACGCGCGCGGCATCGGCTTCGTGGACGCGGGCGTCTCCGGCGGTGTGTGGGGCCTGAAGAACGGCTACGCGCTCATGGTCGGCGGCGAGAAGGAGTGCGTCGACCAGCTG
This sequence comes from Streptomyces sennicomposti, assembly GCF_019890635.1. Classification (GTDB taxonomy): domain Bacteria; phylum Actinomycetota; class Actinomycetes; order Streptomycetales; family Streptomycetaceae; genus Streptomyces; species Streptomyces sennicomposti. Next base: position 16,194 of record NZ_JAIOAB010000017.1, on the reverse strand, counting down.
AAGCCGATCTTCGACGCGCTCAAGCCGGAGGGACCGTACGGGTACGTCCACGCGGGCAAGGTGGGCGCCGGCCACTTCGCGAAGATGGTCCACAACGGCATCGAGTACGCGATGATGCAGGCCTACGCCGAGGGCTGGGAGCTGCTGGAGAAGGTGGACTCCGTGGACAACGTCCGCGAGGTGTTCCGCTCCTGGCAGGAGGGCACCGTCATCCGCTCCTGGCTGCTCGACCTCGCCGTCAACGCGCTCGACGAGGACCAGCACCTGGACAAGCTGCGCGGTTACGCGGAGGACTCCGGCGAGGGCCGCTGGACGGTGGAGGCGGCCATCGACAACGCCGTGCCGCTGCCGACGATCACGGCCTCCCTCTTCGCCCGGTTCGCCTCCCGCCAGGAGGACTCGCCGCAGATGAAGATGGTCGCCGCGCTGCGCAACCAGTTCGGCGGGCACGCCGTGGAGGCGGTGAAGAAGGGCTGACGCCGTTCGGGCGCGGTGCAGTGGCCGATCGGCGGAGCGGCTGATCGACAGCGCGGCTGATCGGCTGATCGGATCGGTGAGCAGGGTTCCGGCGGAGTGCCGGGACCCTGCTTTCGTACCGGGGCCGCCTCTACGGGCGCGGGACGCCGTCGGGCCGGCGGGCGCCGTCGTGGCGCGGGCCGTCGTCGTGGCGCGGGCCGCCATCGTCGCGCGGGCCGCCATCGTCGCGCGGGCCGCCATCGTCGCGCGGGCCGCCATCGTGGCGCAGGCCGCCATCGTGGCGCGGGCGGTCGTCGTGCCGCCGGTCGCCGGCCGGTGGTACGGCCGCGTCCAGGAGCGGGGCCAGTTCGCGGGCGACGGTCGCGAGCGGGTGTACGCCGCCTTCGGCCCGGGCCATCAGGATCGCGCCCTCCAGGCTGCTGATCATCAGCGTGGCCAGCGGCTCGGCCCGCTCGGCCGGCACCCCCATGTCCGTCAGCGCTCCGGCCACCGGCCGCCGCCAGGCGGCGAACGCGGCGGCGGCCGCCTCGCGGGTGGACGGACCGCACGACGCCTGGTCGACGGTCGCCGCGGCCACCGGGCAGCCGCCCACCGCGCCCGCCGTCTCGTACTCGTCCGTCCACTGCCGCACCATCGCGGCGAACAGGCCGCTCGGCGTCGGCTCGGCCAGCCCCGCCACGAAGCGGGCGACACGCCCGGCGGCGTAGCGCCCGGCCCAGGCCACCGCCTCGTTGACCAGTTGCTCCTTGCCGCCGGGGAAGTAGTGCTGGAGCGAGCCGCGCGGGGCGTCCGCGTGGGCGGCGACGTCCCGCATGCCGGTCGCGCCGACCCCATTGCGCCGGATCAGCTGCGCCGCGCTGAACACCATCCGCTCGCGCGGCCCGCGTTCGCTCCCCCGGGCCTCCGTCATCCTCGGCCTCGCCTCCCGGCGTCGTGCGCGCCTCTCGGATCTCCTCGGCCCCTCAGCCTATGACTACCGTCATAACGCTCGCTACTATGACCACTGTCATAACGTCGTCTCGGCCCCAGGACGGTCCCCATGAAGGTCGGTTTCCTCGGTCTCGGCGTCATGGGCCGCCCCATGGCGCTCAGGCTGGCCCGCGCCGGCACTGCGCTGCTCGTCTGGAACCGCACGGCGGCCCGCGCCGAGCCGCTCCGGGCCGCCGGGGCGGAGGTCGCGGCGGAGCCGGGCGAGGTGTTCGTCCGTTCGGACGTGGTGTTCCTGATGCTGGCCGACGAGGCCGCGACGGACACGGTCCTGGCCCGGGGCACGGCGGACTTCGCGGCCCGGGTCGCGGGGCGCGTGGTCGTCCACATGGGCACCACCTCGCCCGCGTACTCGCAGGGCCTGGAGGCCGACGTGCGGGCTGCGGGCGGCAGTTACGTCGAGGCGCCCGTCTCCGGCTCCCGCGTCCCGGCCGAGGAGGGCAGGCTGGTGGCGATGCTGGCCGGGGAGGAGCGGGCGGTGGCGACCGTACGGCCGCTGCTCGCCCCCCTGTGCGGCGAGACGTTCGTGTGCGGTCCCGCGCCGGCCGCGCTGCTGATGAAGCTGTCGGTCAACCTGTTCCTGATCACGCTGGTGACCGGGCTCGCCGAGGCATTCCACTTCGCCGGGCGCCAGGGGCTCGACCGGCGGCTGTTCCTGGAGGTCCTGGGGGCGGGCCCGATGGCCAGCCCGGTGTCGCTGATGAAGGCGCCGAAGCTGCTGGGCGGGGACTTCTCCGTGCAGGCCGCGGCTCTGGACGTGCTCAAGAACAACCGGCTGATCGCCGAGGCCGCCCGCGCCTCGGGCATCGCCTCGCCGCTGCTCGACGTGTGCCACGCCCTGTTCACCGAGACGGTGTCGCTCGGGCACGGCGGCGAGGACATGGTGGCGGTCCTGAGGGCCCTGGAGGCGCGCACCGAGGCCGCCGCCCAGGACTGACCGCCCGGCCGGCCGATGACCGGCGGGCTGGTGACCGGCCCCTCGGCGGTGGGGGCTTCGGGGCCGGTCGGGCGGGGCGGGGACTCCGGGCCGGTCGCGCGGGCGGGACTTCGGGGTCGGTGGAACTTCGGGATCGGTGGAACTTCGGGGTCGGTGGAGCGGGGCGGGGGCGGGCGTGGGTGGGGGCGGCGGCCGGCTCAGCCCTTGTTCGCGCCCTTGGGGATGCCGTACGCCCGTTCCACCCGCAGCCGCAGGACGAGGCGCCGGTCGCGGACCATCGCGGCACGGTACTCGTCCCAGTCGGGGTGCTCCCCGAGGAGGTCGCGGTAGAGGCGGATCAGCTCCTCGACGGTCTCGTCGTGCGGGTCCGCCGCGACGGGAGACAGATCGGCGGTGCCCTCGACGACCGTGTAGGCCCAGCGGTCCGGGCTGGTGACGTGGTAGGAGGCCCGTGGGTCCCGGCGCAGGTTGCGGGTCTTGGCGCGGTCGTCGGTGATCGACACGCGCACGACACGCTCGTCCGGATCGTAGGCGTGGCTGACGTTCGACAACTGAGGGCGGCCGTCGCGCTTGAGGGTCACCAGCACCCCGCCGCGGATCTCCGGGAGCAGGGCGAGCAGGGCTTCCTGCGCGGGGTCGTGCGATGTGTCCTGAGTCATATCCGGGTCAACCCGGAGGGTTGTTCCGGGCATTCCCGGAGGGTGCGGCCACGATCGCGGTAGACACTGTCTACCCACCCCTGGTAGACAGTGTCTATGACTGAGTCGGACGAGGGTTCGAGGGCGTTGCGGGACCGGTTGGTCGACGTGGGCGCGGAGCTGCTGGCCACGGAGGGCGTCCAGGCGCTGACACTGCGGGAGATCGCCCGCCGGGCGGGCGTCTCGCACGGAGCGCCGCGCCGCTACTTCCCCACCCATCTGGAGCTGCTGTCCGCCATCGCGCGGCGCGGCTTCGTCGAGCTGGCCGCGCGGGTCGAGGAGGCCCGGGGCGCCCTAGGCGACGGCGGGGCGGACCCGCGCGCCCAGGTGACCGCGCTGGGACGCGTCTATCTGGAGTTCGCCACGCGTGAGCGCGGCATGTACGAGCTGATGTTCCGCCACGACCTGCTGGAGAGCGGTCACTTGGGCCTGCGGGACACCAGCCTGCCCCTCTTCGGCGTCCTCGTGGACCTCGTCGGCCGGGTGCGTCCCGACGCCGACGCGCGCGTGGTCGCCGGTTCCCTGTGGGCCAATCTGCACGGCATCGCGCAGCTCTGGCGCTGGGGAAGCCTCCAACTGGCCACAGGGACCGACGACTTCACTCCCCTCCTCCGCACCACCCTGGACGCGCACCTCGGTCCGGAGGACGGGAGGTGAGCCGCCGCCTCCGGGCGGTGACGCTCGCGAGCAGTGTGGCCGGGGCGGTGATCGTGGCCCTGGACGGCACGGTGCTCACCGTGGCCCAGCCCCGGCTGCAACGGGAGTTGGACGCGTCGTACGCACAGGTGCAGTGGACCAGCACCGGCTATCTGATCGCGGTGGCGAGTCTGCTGGTGTTCGCCGGACGGCTCGGCGACCTCCCGCACGGCCTGCTGCGCGGGCGGCGGCCCCTCGGGCACCGGCGGCTGTTCGCCGTGGGGATGCTCGGCTTCGGAGCGGCGTCGGCGGGCATCGGGCTGGCGCCCTCGATCGGCTGGGTGATCGCACTGCGCGTCGCCCAGGGCGTGTTCGGCGCGCTGGCGCAGCCGGCCACGCTGGGGATGCTGCGCGCCGCCTTCCCGCCGGACCGGCTCGCGACGCCGCTGGCGGTCCGGACGAGCGCCATCGCGGTGGCGGCCGCGGCCGGACCCCTGGCAGGCGGCGCACTGGCGGCGGGACCCGGCTGGCGAGCGGCGTTCTTCCTGAACGTGGGCCCGGCACTGCTGTTCGGCCTGCTGGCGCTGGTGCCGCACGGGGCCGAGCGGGGTCACGAGCGGGGTGAGCCTGCCGCTCGGACGGCTCCGGCCGCTCGGGCCGGACGGATCAGACGAATCGGACGGATCGGTGGTGCCCGTGGGGCCGGATGGGCCGGACGCTCGGGGTGGGCCGGGCGGAGGAAGCGCGGCGCGGGGGCGGAGTACGGCGAGCGGGCCGGACGGCCGGGGCACGAGGCGCGGGCAGAGCGCAGGGCGCAGGCCGGGCGAGCGGAGTACCGCGAGCGGGCGGAGCGCGGCGCGGGGGCGTGGCTGTCGGTCGCCGGGCTCGATCTGCCGGGGGCCGTGCTGCTGGCGGTGGGGCTCGGGTGTGTCGTGCGGGCGCTGGTCGCCGTGGCGGAGCCCGGCGGCGCGGGGCCGGGCACGGCCGTCGTGGCGGCGGTGGCCGTGGTCGCCGGGGTCGCGTTCGTCCGGCACGAGCGCCGCACCGCCGTTCCGCTGCTGCCGCCGGACGTCATCGGCTCGGCGGCCGTCGGCTCCGCGCTGGTGGTGCTGGTGGCCGCGTCGGCGGCCCTGTCCGGCACGCTGTTCGTCGCCACCTACGTGCTCCAGGACACGCTCGGCCTCGACCCCTTCCAAAGCTCCCTGCGCAGCCTGCCGTTGGCGCTCCTGATGGTTCTCGCGGCAGCCGGGTGCCCGGTGCTGCTGCGCCGCTTCGGGGCACGCCGTACGACGGTGACGGCGATGCTCCTGCTCGCGCTGGGCGTGCTGGTGCTCGCCCGGGCGACGGCCGCGCCCGCCCTCTGCACCGGCTTCGCGCTGCTGGGCGCCGGGTTCGGCACGGTGATGGTCGCCGCGACCCAGGTCGTCGTACGTGAGGCGGCCGTCGCCTCCGCCGGGGTCGCCGGCGGGCTGCAGCAGACCGCGATGAACGTCGGCCCCGCCCTGGGTGTGGCCGCGGCGACCGCGCTGCGCACGGCGGGCGGCGGCGCCGGACCGGCCCTGGCGGCGCTCGCCGCCGTGGCCGGGGCGGGTGCGGCAGCGGCGGCCTGGGCGCTGCCGGGACGCGGCGGCCACCGAACTTCGTCCGAACGGCGGCGCGCCGAGGCGGAGTGCGCGGCCGACGGCGACACCGGCGGCGAGGCGGTCCCGGCCACCGGCCCGGCGCCGGCTCAGGAGAGGTGAGCCACCGCGTCCAGGTGCGGCAGATGGTGGTCCAGGCGCTCCCGCTTGGTGCGCAGATAGGTGATGTTGCTCTCGCACGGCGGTATCAGCAGCGGCACCTGCTCGGCCACCTCGATGCCGTGCCGCACCAACGCCTCCCGTTTACGCGGGTTGTTGGACATCAGCCGTACCGAGCGGACGCCGAGGTCGTGCAGCATCCCGGCGGCGACGCCGTAGTCGCGGGCGTCGACCGGCAGGCCGAGGGCGAGGTTGGCCTCGACCGTGTCCAGGCCCTCCGCCTGCAGGGCCATCGCCCGCAGCTTGGCGAGCAGTCCGATCCCCCGGCCCTCGTGGCCCCGCAAGTAGACGACGACGCCGCTGCCTTCGGCGACCACGGCGCGCAGCGCGGCGGCGAGCTGGTCGCCGCACTCGCAGTGCTGCGACCCGAAGGCGTCGCCGGTCAGGCATTCGGAGTGCAGCCGGACCAGGACCCGTTCGGCGCCGATGTCGCCGTGCACCAGCGCGACTTGTTCGTCGCCGCGGTCGTGGTCGAGGTAGCCGATCGCCTGGAATTTCCCGTGGACCGTGGGCAGCGGGGCATTCACGACGCGTTCCACACCCGTGCGCCGTGGAGACTTCTTGCCGAGTACGCCGAGGTTTTCTGTCATGATCTGGTTCCTAAGCAGAGACGAAAGGCCGGGAAACGATGAGTGGTTCAGGAACGCGGCCGACGGCATCCGGTGCGCGCGGCCTGGTGCCGGCGGACACCACGGAGGACGTACGGACACGGGGAGCGGGCCGGGCGCGGCAGGTGGCCGTCCTGCCGGTGGGAAGCTTCGAACAGCACGGCGCTCACCTGCCGTTGGCGACGGACACGCTGGTCGCCTGTGCCATCGCCGGGGAGATCGCCGCCGCGTACCCGGTGCACCCGCTCCCACCGGTGACGATCTCCTGCTCGCACGAGCACGCGGCCTGGCCGGGGACGGTCAGCATCTCCGCCGTGACCCTGCACGCGGTGGTGCGGGACATCGCCGACTCGCTGCGCCGCTCCGGCGTGGACGCCCTGGTCGTGGTCAACGGGCACGGCGGGAACTACGTGTTGGGCAACGTCGTCCAGGAGTCCTCCGCGCGCGGCGAGCACATCGTGCTCTTCCCGGCCGCGGAGGACTGGGAGACGGCCCGGGAACGGGCCGGGGTGCGCACCTCGCTGCTCACGGACATGCACGCCGGGGAAATCGAGACGTCGATTCTTCTGCACGCGCACCCCGAATTGGTCAAAGAAGGCTATGAAAAGGCGGACTTCGTCGCGGACGACCGGCGTCATCTCCTCACCGTCGGAATGTCCGCCTATACCGAATCGGGCGTCATCGGCCGTCCTTCCCTGGGCGACGCGGAAAAGGGAAAGGAACTGCTGGCGAGCCTCGCCGATTCCTTCGGGCCGTATTTCTCGCTGCTGACCTCGGGCGAACCGTCCAAGTGAGCCGGGGGGCCGGGCACCGGCTCCGGGTCGACCGGTGCGGCCCGGGGTCCGGGCTCCGGGTTCGCCGGTGTGACCCGGAGCCCGGACTCGGGGTTCGCCGGTGTGACCCGGGGTCCGGGCTCCGGGTCCGTCGGCGTGACCCGGAGCCCGGACTCGAGGGCCGTCGAGGCGGTCCGGCGTCCGGCCGGCGGCGCGGCGCGGCGGCGGGCGACCAGGACGAGCGACCCCGGCAGGCTCGCCGCGAAGCTCAGCACCCCGTACACCACGGCCACCGCCAGCCCGGTGCTCGCGCCGAGGCCCGCGGCGCCGAACGCCCACGCCGTGACGCCCTCCCGGGGACCGAACCCGCCCACGTTCAGCGGCACTCCCATCGCCACCAGCGCGAGCACGGCGAGCGGCAGCAGCACGGCGACGGGAGCGGCGCACCCGGCCACCCGGGCGGCGACCACGAACGTCGTGAGGTGCCCGGCGAGCACGACGGCGGAGGAGACCGCGACACCGGGCCCGGTGCGGCGGGACAGCAAGCCCTCGCGCGCTTCGCCGAGGAGCCGGTGCGGGCGGCTTTCCCGGCGGCCGCCGGAGGGCGCCCGGTTCATCCGCAGGGCGAGGGCGACGGCCAGCGCGCCCACCAGGGCGAGGCCGATGAGCGGTGCGAGGTGCCGGGCCTGCGAGCGGACCGGGGACGGCAGGGTCAGCAGGACCGCCACCGCCGTGAGGGCGAGGGCGAGTTGCCCGGCCACCCGCTCCAGGACGACGGTCCGCACACCGCGCCCCACGTCCCCCGCGCTGCGTCCGTGTCGCACCGCGCGGTGCACGTCGCCGAGAACGCCGCCGGGCAGCGCCGCGTTCAGGAACAGCGCGCGGTAGTAGTCGGCGACGGCCGGGCCGAGCGGCAGCCGGACGCGCAGCCCGCGGGCCACCAACTGCCAGCGCCAGGCGCTGAACACAGTGGTGACGGCGCCGATGGCGACCGCGACGGCAAGCGTGGGCGCGTCGATCCGGCGCAGCCCGTCCAGGAAGACCCCGGTGCCCAGCCGCCACAGCAGCACGGCCAGGATCAGCACACCCGTCACGGTGCCGAGGTGTGCCCGCAGCACACGTGTGTCGATGCGGGCGAGGACGCCGCGGGTGAGAACCCTGCGGGCGCGGGTGGCGTGGCCGGGAGCGGTCGCGGCCCGGGGGGCCGGGGAGGGACCGGTCCGGGCGGCACGGAACGAGGGGGCGGGGGCGGCGGGCACGGCGTTCGCGCTCGCCGTCGGCACGTCCACCGTCTGCACGCTCACGCGGCGCCTCCCGTCCGCGCGGGCAGGGCCAGCAGGTCGTCGTGGTGCACGACGACCTCCAGCTCCCCCGCCGCGCAGGCCTCCAGACGCTCGGCGAGGTAGCGGTCGGCCCGCTGCTTCAGTCCGGGGCGCTGTTCGACGGCCGCGCCGACCCAGCCGCGCAGCCACTGGGCGGCCAGTTCGCGTTCGCCGGGGCCGAGCCGCCAGGGGCTCGGGCACACGGCGACGTCCGCGCCGTGCGCGGCGAACGCCTCGCGGGCCGCCGCCACGGCGTCCGGGCCGAGCAGTCCGGTCCGGCGCTGGTGGGCGTTGAAGGCTTCGGCGAGGTCGGCGTCCAGCGGGTCGGCCGGGGTGAGTGCGACCCGGCCGGCCACGGACAGGGTGAGCAGGGCGGGGCAGCCGGCTCCGGCGCAGGCGGCGGCGAGGGCGGCGACCTCGTCGCGGGTGAGCACGTCGAGCAGGGCGGACGCCGTCACCAGGCCGGCCCCGGCCAGGGCGTCGGGGGTCAGCCGGGCCACGTCGCCGCGCCGGGTCTCCACCGTGACCCGGCTGCCGTCCGCCGCGGCGCGCGCGGCGCCCGCGGCGGCGAAGTGCAGCAGATAGGGGTCGCGGTCGTGCAGGACCCAGTGCTGTGCGCCGGCCAGCCGGGGGGCGAGCCAGCGGCCCATCGAGCCGGTGCCGCAGCCCAGGTCGTGCACGACGAACCCGCCCTGTGCGGGCGGCCGTTCGGCGAGGCGGGCGCGCAGCGGCGCGAGCAGGTCCGTGGCCCGAGCCGCCGCGTCGGCGGGCTCCCGCAGCCGCAGCCACTCGGGCGCGTACCGGGGCGGTTCCGCCGCTGCCTCCGCCCGGAGCCGTACGGTGGCCCGCTCGCCGGGACTTCCCACGGGGCCCGCGCCCGCGATCACCGCGTCGGGGCCGCCGGTCCGGGACGCGGCCGTCATGTCCCTCATGCCGCCCTCCGGGGTTCGCGCGGAAGCCGGGCCAGGACGCCGGCCAGGCTGCGGGCGGTGGCGGCCCACCCGTCGAGGGCGGCGCGCCGGCCCCGGGCGGCCGCCTTGAGCCGGCGGCGCACGTCGGCCTCGCCGAACCAGCCGCGCAGTTCGGCGGCGAGGGCGGCGGGGTCCTCCGGCGGGACGAGGATGCCGGGGACCCCGCCGTCGGGTGCGCGGCCGACCGCCTCGGGCACGCCCCCGACATCCGTGGCCAGCACGGGCACACCGCGCGCCAGCGCCTCGGTGACCGCCATGCCGTACGTCTCCGCGTAGGAGGCGAGGACCATCAGGTCGGCGGCGGCGTAAGCGGCGTCGAGGTCCGCGCCGGTGCGCGGTCCGGCCAGGTGGAAGCGGTCCTGGAGGCCGTGCCCGGCGATCAGGTCGCGCAGCCGGGCGACGTAGGCCGGGTCCTGGGTCAGAGCGCCGACGCACACGCACTCCCAGGGCAGGTCGGTGACCGTGGCCAGGGCCTCCACCAGCCGGTGCTGGCCCTTGCGCGGGGTGACCGCGGCGACGCACAGCAGGCGCGAGACGCCGTCGGTTCCGGGGGCGAGCGGCGCGATGTCGGCGCCGGGGGTGGCGAGGTGCACCCGCTCGGGGGCGAGGCCGTGGTGGGCGACGAGCCGGCGGACCGCCCAGTCGCTGGTGGCGACGACGGCGGGCACGGCCCGCAGCACCTGGCGCTCCCTGGCGTCCAGTTCGGCGGCGACGGCCGCGTCGAGCCCCGTCTCGTCACCGAGCGGGAGGTGCACGAGGACCGCCAGGCGCAGCCGTTCGCTCTCCGGTACGACGATCTCGGGGACGCCGCAGGCGACGAGCCCGTCGAGGAGGACGACGGCGCCGTCCGGCAGCTCCCGCAGCGTCCGGGCGAGGTCCGCGCGGGCCCGGTCGCCGGGGCGGGGCCAGTCGCCGGGCACGGGGTGCGGCCGGACCTGCCAGCCGAAGCCCGGCAGGTCGAGGCTGACGCGGCGGTCGTAGGCGTTGCCGCCGCTCGGGGTGGCCGGGTCGTCGACGCCGCCCGGCAGGACGAAGTGCGCGGTCCGCAGGGACATGGGGATGATCCCGACGTTGTCCAGGCTCGCGCGCTGCGCGGGCACGTAGTCGAGGGACGGGGCCGCGAAGGCCGGGCCTACGGAGGCCGGGGCTGCGGGGGACGGGGCCGGGGCGCGGTGGGTGGTCGTGTCGGTCACAGCGCACGCTCGTAACTCGCCCAGGCGACATGCGACTCGTGCAGGGTGACGGTGAGGCCGGCCAGGCCCTTGGCGCCCTCGCCCAGTGCGCCCTTGTGGATCCGCTCGGCGAGCCGGTCGGCTATGACCTTGGCCAAGAACTCGGTGGAGGTGTTGATCCCGGCGAAGTCGGGTTCGTTGTCGAGGTTGCGGTAGTTCAGCTCGCTGACCACCGCGCCGAGTTCCTGGGTGGCCAGGCCTATGTCGACGACGATGTTGTCGTCGTCCAGCTGCTCGCGCCGGAAGGTGGCGTCCACGAGGAACGTGGCTCCGTGCAGCCGCTGGGCGGGCCCGAACACCTCGCCGCGGAAGCTGTGGGCGATCATGATGTGATCGCGGACGGTGATGCTGAACAACGGACGACCCTCCAGGTGCGGCGCGTCTGGTCCCCCGCCCGTACCTGCCGGGGGATGCCGTGTAGTACGGCTCCACGCTTCCCCGTGTTCAGCCCTCCCGCACCCTTTTCTCAGGTCAGCGGCGCCTGTTTCTCAGCTCACGCGCCCGTGCCGTACCGCACCCGGTGGCACAGGGCCGGTATCGCGCCGGACGCCAGCCGGGGCATGACCTCCGGAAGTTCCTCGAACGCGCACTCACCCGTGATCAGCGCGTCCAGTGCCGGATCGGCGAGCAGGTCCAGGGCGAGGGCGAGCCGGTCGGCGTAGCCGCGGTTGCCGCGGCGGGCCGGGGAGACGGTGCCGACCTGGCTGCTGCGGATGACCAGGCGGCGGGAGTGGAAGGCCTCGCCGAGCGGGAGCGAGACGGTGCGGTCGCCGTACCAGCTCAGTTCCAGGACGGTGCCCTCGGCGGTCAGCAGTTCGAGCGAGCGGGCGAGGCCCTGTTCGGTAGCGCTGGCGTGCACGACGAGGTCGCAGCCGTCCAGGGCGTCCCCGGGCGTGGCGAAGCCGACGCCCAGCGCCTCGGAGACGGCGGCCCGCGCGGGATCGGCGTCCACCAACTGGACGCGCACCCCGGGGAACCGGGCCAGCAGCGCGGCCACCGAGCAGCCGACCATCCCGCCGCCGACCACGGCGATCCGGTCGCCGACCAGCGGCGCGGCGTCCCACAGCGCGTTCACCGCGGTCTCCACGGTGCCCGCGAGGACGGCCCGCCCGGCGGGGACCCGCTCGGGCACCACGGTCACGGCGCTCGCCGGCACGACGTAGCGGGTCTGGTGCGGGTAGAGGCAGAAGACCGTGCGCCCGGCCAGCTCCGGCGGCCCCGACTCCACCACGCCCACGTTGAGGTAGCCGTACTTCACCGGTCCCGGGAAGTCGCCCTCCTGGAACGGCGCCCGCATCGCCCCGTACTGGCTGACGGGCACCCCGCCGCGGAACACCAGTGTCTCGGTGCCCCGGCTGACCCCGGAGTACAGCGTGCGCACGACGACCTCACCCGCACCGGGCTCCGCAAGGCTTTCGTCACGTATCTCGCCCCGGCCGGGCGAACCGAGCCAGAAGGCACGGGCGGAACTGTTCATCGAGCGTCCTCCTGAACGATCGGCAAGTGGTCCACGTACCGAGGTGTGCACAGGCCGCGCACAGTACGCGGCGTTGATCGACTCTGTCACTCGTCGGAAGGTGTGCGGTGGCCCTGAACAACACGTACGAGGCGAGGCCCTGTCGGCCCGTCCAGCAGGAGACCGCGGTGGGAGCGGGGGTGCAGATCCTGCTGCTGGCCCTGCTCGGCACGGCGATCGGCATGGGCCCGGCGGGCTGGGTGACCGGCCTGGTCTTCGCGCTCGCCACCTGGGCGGTGCTCTCCAGGGCCGTGCTCCGCTCGCGGCTCGCCTCGTTCGGCCCGGCCAACCGGGTGACGCTGGGGCGGGCCACCCTCGTCGGCGGGGTGACGGCGCTGGTCGCGGACTCGTTCGAAAGCTCACCTCCGGTGTCGTTGCTGGTCGGTCTGACGGCGGTGGCGCTGATCCTGGACGGCGTGGACGGCAAGGTGGCGCGCCGCACCGGCACGTCCACAGCGCTGGGCGCCCGCTTCGACATGGAGGTCGACGCGTTCCTGATCCTGGTGCTCAGCGTGTACGTGTCCATGGACCTCGGCCCCTGGGTACTCCTGATCGGCGGCATGCGCTACGCCTTCGTCGCCGCCGCCCGCGTCCTGCCCTGGCTGACCGCGCCGCTGCCGCCGAGCACCGCCCGCAAGACGGTGGCCGCCCTGCAGGGCATCCTCCTGCTGCTGGCGGGCGCACACCTCCTTCCGTACCCGGCCGCTCTGGGCGTCGTCCTGCTGGCGCTGGCCCTGCTGGTGTGGTCCTTCGGACGGGACGTGCTGTGGCTGCGCCGGCGGGCGGCCCCGCGGCGACCGGCCGGCACCGAGGCTGGAACACCGCTGCACGCCCCTGCCGGGGAGAACGCGCGACACGCCCCCACGGGGAAGGCCGCCCCGGCGCACCCCTACGCCGCAGAGACGACCGCACCGACGACCGCCCGGCATCACTCCCTCGCCGAGGAGCTGCTGGAGACCTCACCGAGGGTGTGAGGGCAGCACCGCACCCGATGCGAGGGCTGCGCCGCACCCGACGGGAGCCCGCGCCGGAACGCAGCACGCCTGCCGTATCCGCCCCTCCTCCCCCGCTACCCCACCCCCGTCGCGTCCAGCAGCCGGACCAGGTCCTTGCGGCCGTACCCCAGCAGCGAGGCGCGGTGGGCCGTCATGAGCAGCAGATGGGCCACGATGCGCGCCGCATGCCCGTCCTTGTCGTCCGCGCCGAACCATTCCTGCGGTTTCTCGATGCCGAGGCTGTTCATCACGACCCCGTGCTCGCGGCGGATCTCGGCGACGGTGCCGGCGACGGCGTCCAGCAGCGACTTCCCCGGGCGCTCGCACTCCAGGGCGAAGCCGCCCCAGTCGGCCGGGACGCACCCCTGCGGCGGTCGCTCCCGCAGCCGCGCATACCGCTCGTCGTCGAAGCCGCCGGTCCCGGGCGACTCGTCCATCAGGCAGAACCGGTGCACGCCCGGCGGGACGGGCGGCGGCGGTGGCGTGTACTCCCAGCCCGCGTCCTCGTACAACTGTCGCTTGACCTCTTCCTCGTCGGCGAGGGTCACGGTGAAGCCCGTGTCCTCGTTCCGGCCGGTGGTCGTGCCGTCCTCGTTGTGGTGGAAATACAGCCCCATGTCGCGTCTCCCTCAAAACCGGACGATGCCGGGATGATCCCGTCACCCCGTCGAACGAGGCGCTCCGGCCGTCCGTGCCCGCCACGCCGAACCCCACCCGATCGAGTGACACATGCGCCGGAACGCACCGGCGGCGGCCCTCTCCCGCGCCGCCCCGGATTCCCGTCCCGTCCCCGCCCGAGCCGTGCCAGGATGATGTTCTGACAGGTGATCACCGGGACGGCGGTCACCGGGTTGCGAGTCCAGGACGGAGCCAGGTATCCATGACCTCCCTCAGCAGCGGCGACGGCGGCGCCGCTCCCCGGTACGAGATCGACACCGGCAAGCCGCACCCGGCCCGGATGTACGACTACTTCCTCGGCGGCAAGGACAACTACGAGGTCGACCAGCAGGCCGCCGAACGGTTCATGAAGGCGGCCCCCGAGGTGCGCGACGGGGTCCTCGCCAACCGCCGGTTCATGCACCGCGCCGTCCGGCACGTCGTCGCCGAGGGCGGCGTCCGGCAGATCCTGGACGTCGGCACGGGCCTGCCCACCGAGCCCAATGTGCACCAGATCGCGCAGGGCGTCGCCCCCGACACCCGCATCGCCTACGTCGACAACGACCCGATCGTCAGCACCCACTCGATGGCCCTGCTGGACGGCGCCGGCGGCACCTCCGTCGTCCTGGCCGATCTGCGCGACCCGCGCGCGATCCTCGAACACCCCGAGGTGCTGCGGGTCATCGACTTCGACCGGCCGGTGGCGCTGCTGCTGGTGGCCGTCGTGCACTTCCTCGCCGGGGCGGACGACCCGGCGGGCGTCGTCGCCACCCTGCGCGACGCGCTGCCCACGGGCTCCTACCTCGTCCTCTCGCACGCCACGGGCGACGTCCACGCCGACCGGCGCGAGGACGCGGCGGCCGTCTACGACCAGGCCACCGCCAGCCTGAACCTCCGCTCGCACGACCAGGTCCTGGAGTTCTTCGGCGACTTCACCCTGCTCGACCCCGGCCTGGTCAAGGTCACCGACTGGCGCCCCGACGAGCCCCCGCGGCACGACGCCCCGCCCATCGGCATCTACGGCGGGGTGGCCCGCAAGGACGGCTGACGGCCGCGCCCGCCGCCGAACCGCCGGGCCGCCGGGCCGCCGGAATCGGGGAACGACGGACGGCGGCCCACAAGCACGACGGGCGCACGACAGACCGGTGGGCGCGGGCCTCCCGCGCTCGCGCCCACCGGAACCCATGACGGCGGCGCTACGCCGCCCTCCGCTCCCCGTCCCGGTGCGCGCGCACGATCCCCGCGTACCGGTGTCCGCTGCCCTTGACGGTGCGCTTCTGGGTCGCGTAGTCGACGTGGACGAGGCCGAAGCGCTTGTCGTAGCCGTACGCCCACTCGAAGTTGTCCAGCAGCGACCAGGCGAAGTAGCCCGCGAGCGGGGCGCCCTGCCGGGTGGCGGAGGCGCAGGCGGCGAGGTGCCGGACCAGGTAGTCCTGGCGCTCGGGGTCGTCGATCGTGCCGTCGGGGCGGACCACGTCCGGGAAGGCGGAGCCGTTCTCGGTGACGTAGAGCCTGCGGGCGCGGTACTCGTCGGTGAGGCGCAGCAGCAGGGTCTCGATGCCGCTCGCGTCGATCTCCCAGTCCATGCCGGTGCGCGGTACGTCCGGGCGGCGTACGGAACGCACGTGCGGGGCGGGGCCGGTGGGGTCGTCGGCGATGTGGGCCGGGAAGTAGTAGTTCAGGCCCAGCCAGTCCAGCGGGGCGGCGATGGTCTCCATGTCGCCGTGCCGCTCGGGGAGTTCGACGCCGTAGACCTCGCGCATGTCGGCGGGGAAGCCGCGGCCGTGGATCGGGTCCAGCCACCAGCGGTTGACGTGGCCGTCGTGGCGGTGCGCCGCTGCGGCGTCCTCGGGGCGGTCGGTGGCGGGGAACACGGTGGAGAGGTTGTTGACGATGCCGATCTTGGCGTTCGGGGCCGTCGCGCGGATCGCCCGGGTGGCCAGGCCGTGGCCCAGCAGCAGGTGGTATGAGGCGCGGACGGCAGCGGTGAGATCGGTCAGGCCGGGGGCCATCTTGCCCTCCAGATGGCCGATCCAGGCCGAGCAGGAGGGCTCGTTGAGGGTGGTCCAGTGGCTGACCCGGTCGCCCAGGCGGTCGGCGACGACCGAGGCGTAGTCGGCGAAGTGCTCGGCCGTGTCCCGCTCGGGCCAGCCGCCGCGGTCCTGCAGCGCCTGCGGGAGGTCCCAGTGGTAGAGGGTGACGGACGGGGTGATGCCGGCTTCGAGCAGGCCGTCGATCAACTCGTCGTAGAAGGCGAGGCCCTTGGGGTTCGCCGGGCCGTCGCCCCCCGGCACCACCCGGGGCCAGGCGATGGACAACCGGTAGGCGTTCAGCCCGAGTTGCCGCATCAGGGCGATGTCTTCGGGCCAGCGGTGGTAGTGGTCGCAGGCGACGTCGCCGTGGTCGCCGTTGTCTGTCTTTCCCGGGGTGTGGGAGAAGGTGTCCCAGATGGACGGCGCACGGCCGTCCTCGGCGGCGGCCCCCTCGATCTGGTACGCCGAAGTGGCCGTGCCCCACAGGAAGTCGTGCGGGAGCGCGGCGAGGTCGATGGTCACGGAAGTCCCTTCGGGATCGGGGCGTACGGTC
>NZ_JAIOAB010000016.1 GCF_019890635.1 Streptomyces sennicomposti | reverse complement strand
CCGGTGCGGGCGGACATGCGCCAGCGGGTGGGCAGCAGGGCGCCGCCTGGGACGTCGTGCCGGCTCCCGCGGCCCCCGCGGCCGCGGGACTCGACGGGGCCGAGGAGTCAGCCGCGGCGGCCCCCGGCTTGTAGTCGGCGAAGAAGTCCCACCAGGCGCGGTCTACGGAGTTCGGGTCCTGGAGGTACTGCTGATAGATCTCGTCGACGAGCCACTCGTTGGCACCGAAGGCCGCCGCGGGGTTCTTCCCGTCCTGGCTGGTCTCGGTGGAGATGCTCGAGTTACTGGGGGACTGTGGCGACACGGCGGCAACCGCCCTCTTCCGCTTCACAAGGTGATGGACAGCGGGAATAAAGGCTACGCCTCCCGGAGGGGGAAGGTCAGGTCGGGCCGGTTCATCGTCGCGTAAGTCACATCGAAAGCTGTGTTTCGGGGCTTGAAATGGCGGGAAACAAGCGTGGTTCGCCTGAGCGCGGGAAGGGCGGACCCGGGTCCGGCCCGTGCGGGGCGCGGTCCCCTGCCTGATCACACGTGTCCGTCTGCCCGGATGCTCGTGGATCTTGTGGTTCCGGCTCGAACTTTACGTCAACTTTGAACTGAGGGAAGCCCTGGAAGGGTGATGAGGATCCGGCAGCCCCGCTCGGATTCGGCCACCCCGATCCGGCCGCCGTGCAGATCCACCGCCCAGCGCGCGATCGCCAGCCCGAGGCCGGTCCCGCCGTCGCTGCCCGGACCGTGCGGCCGGCTCACCTGGCCCCGGTTGAAGCGCTCGAAGACACGGTGCCACTCGGAGCGGGGGATGCCGGGCCCCTCGTCGAGGACCTCCAGCTCCAGCGACTCCGGCTGCGGACCGCGCCGCGCCTTCACCGTCACCCGGCCGTGCGGCGGGCTGTGCTTGACGGCGTTGTCGATCAGATTGGCGAGCACCTGGTGGACCCGCTCGGGGTCGGCGTGCGCCGTCAGCTCGGGCGGGGACACGTCCAGCACCAGATGGACGTCCGTACGGGTGTGGCTGCCGGAGCCGGAGGCCATCTCCGCGCGCGCGGAGGCGACCATGTTGGCCTCCTTCAGCACCCCCGACAGATACGGCCACACCTCGAACCGGCGCATCTTCAGCGGCACGACGCCGTTGTCCAGCCGGGACAGGTCCAGCAGCGTCTCCACCAGCCGGCCGAGCCGCTCGGTCTGCTTCAGGGCGGTGCGCATGGTCTCCGCGTCGGGCTCGGTGACCCCGTCCACGATGTTCTCCAGCACCGCGCGCAGACCCGCGATCGGGGTGCGCAGCTCGTGCGAGACGTTCGCCACCAGCTCCTTGCGCTGCTGGTCCTGGGCCGCCAGCTCGTCCGCCATGCGGTTGATCGTCTGCGCCAGGTCGCCGAGTTCGTCCCGGCGGTTCTCGCGCACCCGGCGGGTGTAGTCGCCGTGCGAGATCGAGCCGGCCACGGCGTTCATCTCGTCCAGCGGCGCGGTGAGCGAGTGCGCCACGAACTGCGTGATGAGCAGGGTGGCGATCATCGAGAACACCATGATGAAGCGCAGCTCGGTGCGGGTGTGCACCGCGATCATCGACAGACCCGTCGTGATCAGCACCGAGATGACCACCAGCGCGCCGAGCTTGGTCTTCACCGAGAAGCCGAGCCTGATCCGCGCGCGGAAGCCGCCGCGGCCCCCGGCCGGGGAACCGCCGCCCAGGGCCGGCGGACCGGGCCTGAACCGGGCGGGGGAGCCGTTCACCGTCCCGTCCGGGGCCGGGTGCGCGCCTTCGCGTCCGTCACCACGTCCCGCACCGCGTCCGCCCTCGCGGGCCGCCCGCCGCTCCCGGCGCGCGCTCTCGCCACGCTGCCCGCGCGGGGGTTCCCGCCGGTCCCGCCGTGCGGCCGGCCGCCCCGCGCTCATGGGGTCGGCGTCTCCAGCGCGTAGCCCACGCCGTGCACCGTGCGGATCCGCTCGGCGCCGATCTTCCGGCGCAGCGCCTTGATGTGGCTGTCGACGGTCCGGGTGCCGGAGGCGTCCGCCCAGTCCCACACCTCGGCCAGCAGCTGCTCGCGGGAGAGCACCGCGCGCGGGGTGTTCGCCAGGCACACCAGCAGGTCGAACTCGGTGGGCGTGAGGTGCACGTCCTCGCTGCGCACCCGCACCCTGCGCTGCGCGTGGTCGATCTCCAGCTCGCCCAGGCGCAGGATGCCGCTGCGCGGCGTCGCGGCGGCCAGCGCGGCCCGCTCCATGCGGCGCAGCAGCACATGCACGCGCGCTGCCAGCTCCCGCATCGAGAACGGCTTGGTCATGTAGTCGTCGGCGCCCACCCCGAGCCCGACCAGCATGTCGGTCTCGTCGTCGCGCGCGGTGAGCATCAGCACCGGCACCGGCCGCTGCGCCTGCACCCGGCGGCACACCTCCAGGCCGTCGAAACCGGGCAGCATGATGTCGAGGATCAGCAGATCGGGCTGCCAGGCCTCGGCGGTGTCGACGGCGGCCGGGCCGTCGCCCGCCGTCTGCACCAGGAACCCCTCGGCCCGCAGGCGGGTGGCGATGGCGTCCAGGATGGTCTGATCGTCCTCGACGACCAGGACCCGGCGCTGTGCGCCCGGGCCGGCCGTCGTGCCGTTGTGCGAGGTGTGTGTCTGCTCCATCGCCCGCCCCTGAGGTGTGCTTCCGGAATCCGTGGGGTGATTCCTCGACTGCGCATGGTTGCGATTGACGCTTGAATGATCGGCGCCAGGGATGCAGCGTACGGGGAGTCACCGTCGCATTGCTATCCAGGTCTGACGGCGAGATGCACGACGTCGGGAACGCCCCGGGCAACCGGGATCTCTTCGGTGCGCACCTGCTGGAATCCGACATTCCGCAAGGTTCCTTCAAATTCCGGAGACGGCTGCGCCGACCACACGGCGAGCACTCCGCGGGGCCTCAACACCCGTACGCAGGCGGCGAGTCCGGGTGGTTCGTACAGCCCCCGATTGCCCTCCGTGACCGTCCAGTCGGGGCCGTTGTCGATGTCGAGGCAGAGCGCGTCGAAAGTGTCCGATGTCTCATTGACGTAAGCGAGCAGATCGGCTCCGACGATGTCGGTGCGCGGGTCGGCGAGCGCCCGCGCGGTCAGTGCGGACAGCGGGCCGTCGCGGTGCCAGTCGATGATCGCCGGTTCCCGCTCGACCACGGTGATCCGGCCCCAGCGCGGGTCGGCCGCGGCGTGCGCCAGGGAGAAGCCGACGCCGAGCCCGCCGATCAGCACGTGCGGCGCCGGGCGGTCGTCCAGCGCGGCACGGGCGGCGTCCACGAGCAGCCGCTCGGAGCGGCCGTCGGAGGTGTCCATCAGGAAGCAGCCGTTGGCGATGATCTGGAGCAGCGCCCCGTGCCGGCGCAGCACGACCTCGCCGTAGGGGCCCTCGCGGCGGTCCAGGACCACAGGAGTCTCGTACGAGGCGGTCATGGGGTCATCCTGCCCCAACGGATCACGGCCGCCACGCGAATTACGGGTGACGGGAGGTGAGCTCCGTTGCCGTGCCGCGCAGCTCGCCGTCCGACGGGAGTGAGCCATGAGGTCGCTGTGAATCGGCCACCGGGTGGCGCCGGTCATAGACAGGGGTGCGTGCGGTGCGAAGGGTTGGGTCCGACGGAAGGAGCCCTGCCGTGGAGCGGACCGCCCCGGACGAGGCCGTGACCTCGCCCCTGCTGGACGGCGTGCCGCGCCAGCGCCCCCGGACGGAACCGTCCGCGGCACCGCCGGAGGCGGTCCCTGGGGCTGCCGGGGCTGCCGGGGTTCGTGAGGCACTCGGAGTCTCTGAGGCTGTCGGGTCTCGTGAGGCCGATGGGATCGGCGGAGTCCCTGAGGCTGCCGGGTCTCGTGAGGCGGTCGGGATCGGTGGAGTCGCTGAGACCGCCGGGACTCCTGAGGCGGTCGGGACCGCCGGGCCGGTGGCCGTCGCGGTCCCCGACGGCCTGCGCCGCTGCCGACAGCGTCTGGCCCGCCTGCTGCCCGCCCCGGCCGCGACCCCCTTCACCTTCGCCTACGGGACTCTGCTCCTCATCACCTCGGCCGTCGCGCGGTACGCCGGTCCCGCCGTGATGGACGCCGTGTACCGCGGCTCCAGCACCGACGTCGCCCACCTCGTCCGGACGCCCCTGCCGGTGCTGGCGGGCAGCGCGCTGTGGATCGCCGGCGGCATCGCCTCGCCCTACTCCCTGTGCTTCCTGCTGGTCCTCACCGGGCTGGAGCGGCGGACGGGGACGCTGCGCGCGGCCTGCGTCTTCCTGTACGGGCACGTGCTGGCCACCCTCGCCACCGAGGTCCCCGTCGGACTCGCGGTGCTGGCGGGACGGCTGCCCGACAGCTCACTGCACCGCCTCGACTACGGCATCAGCTTCGGCGTCGCCGCCAGCCTCGGCGCCCTGGCGGGGCTGCTGCGGCCCTGGGCGCGCTGGAGCGTGCTCGCGGTGTTCGTGGGGGCGGCGCTGTCGGACCTGCTCACCTTCGCCGACCCGATGACGAGCGCGGGGCACCTGATCGCCGTGACCTTGGGCGTCGCGGCCTGGCCCGCGGTGCGGCGGGGGAGTGCGCGGCGCGCGGAGGGCTGACCGGGCGTGGCGCGGACGGGGGCCGGACGGCGGGCCTCCCGACTGATCGGACGGCGCGCCTACGACTGACCGCACGGCGTGCCTGCGGCTGACCGGACGGCGCGGCTACGGCCGACCGGGCGTCGCGCGGACGGCTGACCGTGCGCCACCCGGGGCCCTCCCGTCACCGCTCTCACCTGCTGTTTCCGCTACGTTCCCGGCTGATCGCTCACAGCGAACAAGAGCCCGGGAACAATCAAGGACGCCCGTGCATTGAGTCGGTATAGCTCAACTTGACTGCCGAAAGGGAGATCATGGCTGCTGAGTCCATGCCGTTCACGCCGATCGTCCTGCCCGTGCTGCCCCTCGACGACGAGGTCGTGCTGCCGGGGATGGTGGTCCCGCTCGATCTGAGCGACTCCGAGGTGCGCGCCGCGGTCGAGGCCGCGCAGGCCGCCGCCCGGGACGAGCCCGGCAAGCCGCGGGTGCTGCTGGTGCCCCGGATCGAGGGCACGTACGCGAAGACCGGAGTGCTGGGCACCGTCGAGCAGGTCGGACGGCTCGCGGACGGCGACCCCGGCGCGCTGATCCGCGGCCGGAGCCGGATCAGGATCGGCGCCGGGACCACCGGGCCGGGCGCGGCCCTGTGGGTCGAGGGCACGCGGCTCGACGAGAGCGTGCCGGACCCGCTGCCCGGCCAGGTCGTCGAACTGGTGAAGGAGTACAAGGCCCTCGCCACCGCCTGGCTGCGCAAGCGCGGCGCCTGGCAGGTCGTCGACCGGGTCCAGGCCATCGAGGACGTCTCCGCGCTCGCCGACAACTCCGGCTACTCGCCGTTCCTGACCACCGACCAGAAGGTCGAGCTGCTGGAGACCGCCGAACCGGTGGCCCGCCTCAAGCTCGCCACCCAGCAACTGCGCGACCACCTCGCCGAGCAGGACGTCGCCGAGACCATCGCCAAGGACGTCCAGGAGGGCGTCGACAAGCAGCAGCGCGAGTTCCTGCTGCGCCGCCAGCTCGAAGCCGTCCGCAAGGAGCTGCGCGAGCTGAACGGCGAGAGCGAGGGCGAGGAGTCCGACGACTACCGCGCCCGCGTCGAGGCCGCCGACCTGCCCGAGAAGGTCCGCGAGGCCGCCCTCAAGGAGGTCGACAAGCTGGAGCGCGCCTCCGAGCAGTCGCCCGAGGGCTCCTGGATCCGCACCTGGCTCGACACGGTCCTGGAGATGCCGTGGAACGAGCGCACCGAGGACGCCTACGACATCCAGGGCGCCAAGGCGGTGCTGGACGCCGAGCACGCCGGTCTGGAGGACGTGAAGGAGCGCATCACCGAGTACCTGGCGGTGCGCAAGCGCCGCGGCGAGCGCGGCCTCGGCGTGATCGGCGGGCGGCGCGGCGGCGCGGTGCTCGCCCTGGTCGGCCCGCCCGGCGTCGGCAAGACCTCGCTCGGCGAGTCCGTCGCGCACGCCATGGGCCGCAAGTTCGTCCGGGTCGCCCTCGGCGGCGTCCGCGACGAGGCCGAGATCCGCGGCCACCGGCGCACATACGTCGGCGCGCTGCCCGGCCGGATCGTGCGGGCCGTCAAGGAGGCCGGGTCGATGAACCCGGTGGTCCTGCTGGACGAGATCGACAAGGTGGGCTCCGACTTCCGCGGCGACCCGGCCGCGGCCCTGCTCGAAGTCCTCGACCCGGCGCAGAACCACACCTTCCGGGACCACTACCTGGAGGTGGAGCTGGACCTGTCCGACGTGGTCTTCCTCGCCACCGCCAACGTCCTGGAGGCCATCCCGGAGGCGCTGGCGGACCGGATGGAGATCGTCCGGCTGGACGGCTACACCGAGGACGAGAAGGTCGTCATCGCCCGCGACCACCTGCTCCCGCGCCAGCTGGAGCGGGCCGGTCTGCTCGCGGACGAGGTGACCATCGAGGAGGGCGCGCTGCGCCGCCTGGCCGGCGAGTACACCCGCGAGGCGGGCGTGCGCACCCTGGAGCGGTCCATCGCCCGGCTGCTGCGCAAGATCGCGGCGCAGCACGAACTGGGCGAGCGGGAGCTGCCGTTCACCGTCGCCGACGGGGATCTGCGCGACTTGATCGGCCGGCCGCACCACGTGCCGGAGTCCGCGCAGGACCCGGCCGAGCGGCGGACGGCCGTGCCGGGCGTGGCGACCGGTCTCGCGGTGACCGGGGCCGGCGGCGACGTGCTGTACGTCGAGGCGTCGCTGGCCGACCCGGAGACGGGCGCCGCGGGGCTGACGCTGACCGGTCAGCTGGGCGACGTGATGAAGGAGTCCGCGCAGATCGCGCTGAGCTTCCTGCGCAGCCACGGCGCCGAGCTGGAGCTGCCGGTGGGCGATCTGAAGGACCGGGGCGTGCACATCCACTTCCCGGCGGGCGCGGTCCCCAAGGACGGCCCGAGCGCGGGCATCACGATGACGACCGCGCTGGCCTCGCTGCTGTCCGGGCGGCTGGTGCGCACGGACGTGGCGATGACCGGCGAGGTGTCGCTCACCGGGCGGGTGCTGCCCATCGGCGGCGTCAAGCAGAAGCTGCTCGCCGCCCATCGCGCCGGGGTGACCACCGTGATCATCCCCAAGCGCAACGAGCCGGACCTGGACGACGTCCCGGCGGAGGTGCTGGACAAGCTCGACGTCCACGCCGTCACCGACGTCCGCCAGGTCCTGGAACTGGCCCTCGCACCGGCGACGAACGGTGCGGAGACCGTGGTTCCGGCGGCGGCGTGACGGACGCCGTCGGTTGAACGAAGGCCCGGGCCCCCTATCCGGGGACCCGGGCCTTCACCCGCGCGCGGCGGCTGCGCGGAGCTGTGGAGCCGATCGGCTGCGAGCTGATCGGCGACGGAGCCGAGGGGCCGCGGCTACCCGTTGGCGAGGGCCTGCACCCGGTCGAGCGCCCCGTTGCCGTGCTTGCCCGGGGGCGACCCCCGGACCCCCGGCCGTCGAGCCCTAGCCGTTGGCGAGAGCCTGCACCCGGTCGAGCGCCCCGTTGAACTTGTCGTGGTCGCCGACGGTCGGGCCGGACGAGGTGTACTGCCACATCGTGTAGTAGCCCCAGCCGGCCGGCAGGGTGCCCACGGTGGAGGCGTAGCGGGCGATCCACAGCGGGTTGTTCGCGGCGAAGCCGCCGTAGTTGCCGGTGCACTGGGTCCACCAGCTGGTGGCCGTGTAGATGACGGCGTCGCGGCCGGTGCGGGCCTTGTAGGTGTTCAGGAAGTCGGCGATCCAGCTGACCATGGCGCTCGCGGACTTGCCGTAGCAGGCGGCGCCGTAGGGGTTCCACTCGATGTCGAGGGCGCCCGGCAGGGTCTTGCCGTCCTTGGACCAGCCGCCGCCGTGGTCCACGAAGTAGTTGGCCTGGGTGGCACCGCTGGTGGTGTCCGGGGTCGCGAAGTGGTACGCGCCGCGGATCATGCCGACGTTGTACGAGCCGTTGTACTGCTGCGCGAAGTACGGGTTCGTGTAGTACGTGCCCTCGGTCGCCTTGGTGTAGGCCCACCGGACGCCGCTGCTCCAGAGGGTGGACCAGGCGACGTTGCCCTGGTAGCCGGCGACGTCGACGCCCTCGGTCTGGGCGGCCTTGTCGGTCGTGGGCGTACCGCTCTGGCCGTCGTGGGCCAGGACGCCCATGCCCATGTAGGCGGAGCCGCGGGCGGGCGTCGTGGTGGCCGAGGAGGGTGCCGTGAGGAGGAAGGAGAACGCCGCGAGCAGGACTCCCGCTGCGGTCAGCCGCCGGGCGCGGGCCGTTCCGGATCTGTGCACGGGCATGACGTGCCTCCGAAAGTTCGGTGTTGCTCGGTGGGGGATAAAGCGGGCACGGCCCACGGTCGCACGGGGGGAGAGCGGATCAGGGAAGACCCGCCGGTGACGGTGCTGGCGTGAGCATGCCATTCACTGTTCTGGGGGAGACGCTACGCACGTAGACCCGGGCCTGGGAAGGGGGTCCGGGGTCCGCCGTTGGTCTACGCCTGCGGAATACTGACGGAGCTGCGGCGATGGCGGCCAATGGCGGAAACTTTCAGGACCGGGAAACTTCAGGCAGGGGCTGACGTGCACGAAGACGCGAACAGCGAAGTACACGCGGATGAACCGGGCTCGTCGCCCAGTGGTGCAGACCGGCCGTTCCTCGCCCTGGAGCGGGAACTGACGCTGCTGCTGCGCCGGGCGCGGGCCAGCCAGGGCGAGATGGCCCGTGAGGTCCACCCCGAGCTGGAGCCCTCCGCGTACGGGCTGCTGGCCCGGCTGGACGAGTGCGGCGGCCAGCGCGCCACGGCGCTCGCCGCGTACATCGGCGTCGGCAAGGCCACCATGTCCCGGCAGCTGCGCGCCCTGGAGGAGCTGGGGCTCGTCGCCCGCGAGCCGGACCCCGCCGACGGACGGGCCTGGCTGGTGGCCCTCACCCCCGACGGCCGCCGCCGGGTCGGCCAGGTACGGGAGGCGCGCCGCGCCCGCTACGTCCGCAAGCTCGCCCACTGGGACCGCCGCGAGGTCGCCGAACTGGCCCGGCTGCTGCACGAGCTGAACGGCGTCGTGGACAAGTAGCCGCAGGCCGCAGGCGGCAAGCGGCAGGGGGAGCGAGCCGAGGACGGTCGCCGTCGCCCCGGTGTCCCCCCGGAGTCGCCGTGCCGGCCGCACCCGCGGCCGTGCTGCCGCCGCGCCCGCCCCGTGCCGTCGTGCCGCCGCCGCGGGGCGGGTGCCGGCACCTGCCTTGGGGCCGCCGTCCGGCACCTGTCCGGGCGGCAAGACCGCCCGTCCTCCCGCCGTCCGCCTGGTGCTGCCGTCCCGCCGTCTGCCCGGAGCCCCGCGTCGTCCGTTCGCCCGGGGTCGCCGTCCCGCCGTCCGTCCGGAGCCGCTGCCCCGGTGCCTGCCCAGGGGCGCTGCAGGGGGGCGTCCGTTCGGGGCCGTCGTCCGTGTGGGGGTGCGTGGCAGCGGCCGTCGTCGGGGGCCCGTGCCGTCCGGCCGCCTGATGTCGTCGCGCAGGCGTTCGCCGGAGCCGCCGACCCGGCGCGAGCCCAGGCTCGCGGACCCGGCGTTCGCCCATGGCCCCGCAGGAGCGCTCGGCCGCCAAAGTCGCCGTCCCGGCGCGAGCCCGGAGGCGCCGTACCGGCGCCCCGCCCCCTCACAGCTCCGCGAACACCACCGTCGCGTCGTCGTGCGTCTTGCTGCGGCCGAGGTGGATGCGGGTGTCGCGGTCGGCCCGCTCCAGGTCCCGTACGCGGTCCACCAACGTCCGCGCGCCCTCCTTGCGGATCAGGGCGAGGCACTGGGTCCAGTCGCCCTCGCCGAACTTCTCCACCCAGCGCGCCGCCCCGTCCGTCAGTGCGGCCAGGGCGCGGACCCGGTCGCGCGGCACGCTGCCCGTCACCGCGCGCTCCGCCGCCGAGGGGTCCGCCGCCGCGGTGAAGAAGCCACCCTCCTTGTTGCGCAGGGTGGCGTCGATCAGTTCGTCGGTGGCCAGCGCGGCGCGGGGCAGCCGGGCCAGCCGGTCGTCCAGGACGGGCAGCACCGAGCCGTCGGCGCTCTCCAGCAGCAGCGCCGAGTCGGACAGGACGAGATGGTCGACGGTGTGGGCGGACCACCGCGCGAGCACCACGGTTGCCTGCGGCGTACGCGGGTGAGAAAGGTCACAGGTGATCGCGTGGGCCTCGGCGGTCCGCGCGATCGCCCGGGAAAGAATCTCCGTCAGCGTCAGATCTGCGCAGGAAACGGTCAGTTCGGTCAGCGCGCCGCCGAGCCGCGCGGTGAACCAGGGGACCGAATGCAGACACCCGGTCTCCGCCGGCGGCGTCACCCCGTCCAGGACGACAAGACAGCCGCCCTGCCCGGAGGCGGGCAGTGCGACGGCGGCGAAGTCCTCGTTGGGGTGCTCGGGAAGGCCCGGCTCGGAAACAACCTCAGTACGCATCCGGCCAGTCTGCACCAGCCCTTCACATGGCCCGCCGAAACCTGGCAACCACCTGCGAAACACCGCGGCAACGCCGGTCAACTGCCTGGTTTGGTAGGTATTGGCAGGCTCCGGGAAGGCGTGGCGGCGAATCCTGCCAAAGCCTGCCGCAGACGTCCAACCGGCCCACCGGAACCGGCCCCGGCACAGGCCGGAGGAACTTGCTCGCCAACTCCCCTCCGATGTTCACTCCTTCGGGTGGCCGGTCGGACGATGCGGGACCACTGCCCACCGGCACTGGGAGGGTCGGAAACCGACGCAGGTCCCCCGCACGCGCGACCGCGCAGGCCGGGGAGGGTGCGCGCACCCGTCGTACCAGCTGACGGAGCGACACCCGGGCCCATGAGTACACGAGTACAGGAATGCGAGCACCGGTGCAGAAGAAGCGGCCTCGGCGCACAGGCAAGCAGACGGCCACCCCGGGCGGACCGGCACAGCCGCCCGGCACGCCCCCCGTGGCTCCCGCCGCCCCTGCCGCCCCCGCCGTCCCGGTCGGCAAGGGCCGCGCCACGCATGTGCGCAACCGGCTCATCGCCGCGGTCGCCGTCGTGACCGCCGCCGTCGCCGCGGCCGGCGCGCCCTCCGTGATCGCCGCCTCCGGGCAGCTGAGCGACTCCCAGGACCTGGTCACCCTCGCCGGGCAGACCCAGGACGCCCTCGCCCTGGCCCACTCGCTCGCCGACGAACGCGACGAGGTCACCTCCTACGTCGCCGCCGGCCGCCCCAAGTCCAAGGCGCCCTCCGAGCAGCGCAGCACCCGCGTGGACCGCCAGGTCGACGAACTGCGCACCGACCCGGACATCCCCTCCTGGCTGCGCACCGACCTGAACGGCGTCGCCGCCGTGCGCCGCTCGGCGCTCACCGGGCAGAGCAACGCCCTCCAGGTCCACCAGGAGTACTCCGCCACCATCGCGGAACTCCACAAGCTCGCCGAACAACTGGCCGAGCAGATGCCCGCGCGGGCCGGTTCCGGCGCGCACGCGCTCGCCGAGCTGGACACCGCCGTCCAGCAGGCCGCCGCCGCCCGCGGACTGCTGCTGGCCGCCCTGAACGTGCCGCACTCCTCGCGCCCCGTCTACGACCCGCTCACCGGGCTGACCACGCGCGACGACACCTCCTCGGCCGCCGGCGCCAAGCAGCGCGACGCCCTCAGCGCCGCCGCCCAGCAGGCCCGCGTCCGCTCGGAGGCGGCCCTCGCCGAGTTCCGCGACACCGCGCCCGAGACGGCCCGCGACTCCTACGACTCCACGGTCACTGGAGCCGAGGCGAAGAGCGGCGAGGACTATCTGAAGAAGCTCACCGCGCAACCGACGCTCGGCGACGACGACCTCGACACCGACGTCGAGAAGGCGGACGCCGCGCTCAGCGCCCGCGTCGACCTGATGCGCGGCGCGGAGTCCTCCCTCTACGACCACCGCACCAAGGACCTGGAGGCCCTGCGCGACGACGACGTCACCGCGCTGGAGATCCGCGTCGCCCTGCTCGGCGCGCTGCTGCTGCTCACCATCGGCGTCGCCACCGCCCTCGCCCGCACCCTCACCCGCCCGCTCGCCGTGCTGCGGCTGGGGTCGGCCCGGCTGGCCGGCGCCGAGGACGCGACGGCCGAGGAGGCCATCCGCTTCACCGGCCGCAACGACGAGTTCGCCCAGGTCGTCCGCTCCGTCAACACCCTGCACGCCCGGGCCGCCGCGCTCGCCGAGCGGATCGCCACCCTGGAGACCGACCGCAAGCACCTCATCGGCCAGCGGCAGAAGATGGCCGACGCCCGCGAGGAACTGCGCGCCGAACTCGACGCCGCCGCCACCCAGGTGGAGCGGCTGCGCACCGGCATCGGCTCCACCTTCGTCAACCTCGCCCTGCGCACCCTCGGCCTGGTCGAACGTCAGCTCGCCGTCATCGAGGGCCTGGAGGAGCGTGAGCAGGACCCCGACCGGCTCGCCACCCTCTTCAAGCTCGACCACTTCGCCACCGTCATGCGCCGGCACAGCGAGAACCTCCTCGTGCTGGCCGGCTCCGAGCACGTCCAGCAGCACGCCGGTCCGGTGCCGCTGGTGGACGTGGTGCGGGCCGCGGTCAGCGAGATCGAGCGGTACGAGCGGGTGCGGATCGCGGCGCTGCCGCCGCACGCGCACGTGGCCGGGTTCGCCGCGGACGACCTCTCCCACCTGCTGGCCGAGCTGATGGAGAACGCCACCTCGTTCTCCCCGCCCGACCAGCCGGTCGAGGTCTCCGGCTGGCTCCTGGAGAACGGCGAGATCATGCTCTCCGTCCAGGACGAGGGCATCGGCATGGCCGCCGAGCGGCTGAGCCGGCTCAACGCCCGCCTCGCCGACTTCGACCCCGAGGCCGCCTACGACCACGAGAGCGAGGACGGTCTCGGCCTCGGCCTGTACGTGGTGGCCCGCCTCGCCCACCGGCACGGCGCGCGGGTGCGGCTGCGGGAGCAGAAGCAGGGCGGGATCGCGGCGGTCGTCGTCGTGCCCCAGCCGCTGCTGGCGTCCGCGCCGGCCGCCGCGGTGCCGACCGCCGGACCGTCCCTCACGACCACCGGGACCGTCTCGCTGCCGGGCGCGGACGCCGAGGCCAACTCCAACGTCCTGCACGCCCGCGCCAAGGACGGCGACCCCCTCGTCCAGCAGGCCGAGGCGGCCGTACGACGGGCGGAGGCGGCGAAGGGCGCGACGCCACCGGCGGACTCCACCGCCGCCGCGCCCGCGCAGCCCCCGGCCGACGCGGGTACGCCCACCCCGGCGGAGCCTCCGGCGGGCATCCCCCCGGAATCCCCCGCGGAGACGACGATGGAGCTGCTGCTCCCGTCCCCGACCGCGAGCACGGAGCACAGCGGCACCGGAGAGCACACCACCGCGTCCGGCTCCGCCCAGTCGCACCCGGCCCCGGACGGCGCCTCCGCCGAGGCGCACCCCGCGCCGGGGGCGTTCCCCGCGCAGTCGCGTCCGGCGTCCCCGGCGTCCGACGACGCCGGGACGGGGCCGCGCGCCGCGCACGACGCGAGCGGGCCCGACTCGCACGCCGCGCCCGCCCCCGGCGACTCCGCACCGCACCCCGCGCGCGAGCGGACCGAGCCCGCGCCGCACCCCGCGGGCGACGGACACGCGTCCGCGCCGTACGCCGCCGGAACGGCCCCCGCTGGGACGGCCCCCGCCGGAGCGGCCCCCGTACGACCGCGGTCCGAGGACGCGGAGAACAGGCTTTCGGCCGACGGCGGAGCCGACGCCGCCGACGTGCACGAACGCGCCGAGGAAGACCAGCTCACCGCCAAGGGTCTCCCCAAGCGCACCCCCAGAATCAGCACCCCCACCCAGGCCCCGCGCCAGCGCACCGGATCCGTGGACGCCGACGCCCTCCGCCGCCGCCTGGGCGGATTCCGCAAGGGCGCCCTGGCGGGCCAGCGGGACGTACAGGCGGAGATCGCCGAGCGGACGGGCCAGAACCAGCGGCCGGACCCGGCGGCCACCCGCGCACACGCCGAGGAATCCACGGGGGGCACCGTCGAGGAGGCAAGCAGTTGACCGCTCCCAGTACCTTCGGACTGAGCCGAGAGGCCCGCAACCTGCACTGGCTGCTGACCAACCTCGTCGAGGAGGTGCCCGGCATCGAATCGGTCGCCGTGGTCTCCTCCGACGGCCTTCTGCTGCTCTCCTCCGACCAGGACCGCAACGAGGCGGCCCGCCGCTCGCCCGGAGCGCCCCGGACCGGCCCGCGCGGCTCCGCCGCCGACCTCGCCACCGTCGTCTCCGGCATCGGCAGCCTGACCGTCGGCGCCGCCAAGCTGATGGACGGCGGCGCGGTCAAGCACACCATGGTCGCGATGGACGAGGGCAGCCTGTTCGTGATGTCGATCAGCGACGGCTCGCTGCTCGGCGTGCACGGCTCCGCGGAGTGCGACATGAGCGTGGTGGCGTACCACATGGCGCTCTTCGTCGGCCGCGCCGGCCACGTCCTGACCCCCGAACTCCGCAGCGAGCTGCGGAAATCACTGGAGTCCGAGTCGGCCGGGAGCCTGCGATGAGCCATGCCATGAGCAGTCCGCTGGGCGGCGTGCCCCGGCAGTACGCGCCCAAACAGCAGCTCCCGGTGCGCGGCGGCGACCGCAGGCCCGCCCGCGTCCGCCCCTACTCGCTGACCGGCGGCCGCACCCGCTTCGGCCACGTCCTCCTGGTGGAGACGTTCGTGGCGAGCACGGCCGCGCTGGAGGCGGGGGAGGAGCGCCGGGAACTCGGCAACGGCTCGCTCACCACCCGGGTGATGCCCGAGATGCGGGCCATCGTCGAACTGTGCCGCCGGATGCGGACGGTGGCCGAGATCGCCGCGCTGCTGAAGATGCCGCTCGGTGTGGTCCGCGTGCTCCTGAGCGACCTCGCGGACCAGGGAAAGATCCGTGTGTACGGAACCGGAACCGGTCACGGCACCGGCCGTCCGGACCGCGCTCTGCTGGAAAGGGTGCTGAGTGGACTCCGCCGTCTCTGACGCCGCCGCCTACGCGACCGGCGTCTCCCCGCTCGACGAAACCGACGAGACGCTGCGGCCCTGGCAGACGGACCGCACCCGCGCCCCGATCGCCACGAAGATAGTGGTGGCCGGCGGCTTCGGCGTGGGCAAGACCACGCTGGTGACCACCGTCTCGGAGATCACGCCCCTGCAGACGGAGGCGCTGATGACCGAGGCCAGCGCCGAGACCGACGACCTGACCGCCACGCCCGGCAAGGTCACCACCACCGTCGCCATGGACTTCGGGCGGATCACGCTCGACGACGACCTGGTGCTGTACCTGTTCGGGACGCCCGGCCAGCAGCGGTTCTGGTTCATGTGGGACGACCTGGTGCGCGGCGCGATCGGCGCGGTGGTCCTCGCCGACACGCGCCGGCTGAAGGACTGCTTCCCGGCGCTGGACTACTTCGAGAGCTGCGGGCTGCCGTACATCGTCGCGGTCAACCACTTCGACGGCAGCGAGCTGTTCGAGCCGGAGGACGTCCGGGAGGCGCTCACGATCCCCGCGCACATACCTGTCATGATCATGGACGCGCGACGCCGGATCTCGGCCATCGAGACGCTGCTGGCCCTGGTGGGCCACGCACTCGAGGAGACCCCCGAGTAGTCACCGGGCAGCCCGGCCCCGGAGCCTCGGGCACTCCCGGGGCTCCGGGAAGTGCGGGGCTCCGGGACGTCCCGGGGCTCCGGACACTCCCGGGCCCGCGAGCCGTCCCCGGGTGGCCGCGAGCCCGTCCGCACGCCGCGCGCGCCGTTCCCAAGCCGTAGGAGGTACCACCGCATGCGCAAGATACTCGTCGTGGGGGCCGGCCAGTCCGGTCTCCAGCTCGCCCTCGGCCTGCAGTCGCACGGCTACGAGGTCACCCTGATGTCCAACCGGACCGCGGACGAGATCCGCTCCGGCCGGGTCATGTCGACGCAGTGCATGTTCCACACCGCGCTCCAGCACGAGCGGGACCTCCAGCTGAACTTCTGGGAGTCCCAGGCGCCGAAGATCGAGGGGCTCGGCGTCTCCGTCGCCGCCCCCGGCTCCTTCGACCCGGGCCCCTCGCAGCGGGCGATCGACTGGGTGGGCCGGCTCGACGGGTACGCGCAGTCGGTCGACCAGCGGGTCAAGATGGCCGGCTGGATGGAGGCGTTCGCGCAGCGCGGCGGCCAGCTCGTCGTGCACGGCGCGGCCGTCGGCGACCTCGACTACTTCTCCCGCGCCTACGACCTCGTCCTCGTCTCGGCGGGCAAGGGCGAACTCGTCTCGATGTTCGAGCGGGACGCCGAGCGGTCCCCGTACAGCGAGCCGCAGCGCGCGCTGGCGGTCGCGTACGTGCACGGCCTCGGCCCGCGCCCCGAGCACCCGGAGTTCGACGCGGTCCGCTGCAACCTCGTGCCCGGCGTCGGCGAGCTGTTCGTCATGCCGACGTACACCCTGTCCGGCCGGGCCGACATCCTGTTCTGGGAAGGCATACCCGGCGGCCCGCTCGACGTCTTCAAGGGCGTCAAGGACCCGGCCGAGCACCTTTCCCTGACCCTCGACCTGATGAAGACCTTCCTGCCGTGGGAGTACGCGCGGGCCACCAAGGTGGAGCTGACGGACGCCGGCGGCACCCTCGCCGGCCGCTACGCCCCGACCGTGCGCAAGCCGATCGGGCGGCTGCCCGGCGGCGGGCTGGTCCTCGGCGTCGCGGACGTCGTCGTCGCCAACGACCCGATCACCGGCCAGGGTTCCAACTCGGCGTCCAAGTGCGCCGCCGCCTACCTCGCCTCGATCCTGGAGCACGGCGACCAGCCGTTCGACGAGGAGTGGATGCAGCAGACGTTCGACCGCTACTGGAAGACCGCGCAGCACGTCACCAAGTGGACGAACGCCATGCTCGCCCCGCCGCCGGAGCACGTGCTGAACCTGCTCGGCGCCGCAGGGCAGCTCCAGCCGATCGCCGACCGGTTCGCCAACGGCTTCAACGACCCGGCCGACTTCGAGAACTTCTTCTTCGAGCCGGACAAGGCCGAGGCCTACCTCGGCGAGGTCGCCGCGGCCGGCTCCGCCGCGTAGAACCCGGCGTCCGGCCCGTCCAGGGCGCCCCGCGGGAGCACCGGCGGCACATACCGCCGCAGGGGCGTGCCGCCCGGGTCGGGCCGTACGGCGCCCAGCACCGGGTTGGCCGCCAGCGGCGACACCTTCACCGCCGCACCGGGGCGGGGCGCCTGGACGACCATGCCGTCGCCGAGGTAGAGCGCCACGTGCGTGGCCTCGGGGAAGTAGACGACCAGGTCGCCCGGGCGCAGCTCGCTCAGCGGCACCCGCTTCAGCCGGGCCCACTGCTCCTGGCTGGTGCGCGGGATCGGCGTCCCGGCCCGGGCCCACGCCTGCGAGGTCAGCCCCGAGCAGTCGTACGCGAGCGGACCCGCGGCGCCCCACCGGTACGGCTTGCCGAGCTGCCGCACCGCGTAGCGCACGGCCTCCTCGCCCTGCGCGGTGGGCGGCTGCCCGGCGCCGAGCACCCCGGAGGCGAGGAACCTGCGCTGCGCCTCGACGATCCCGGTCCGCTCGAACTCGGCGAGCGCGGCGAGTTGTCGACTGCTGAGCGAGGCGAGCAGCTTCTCGACGGCGGCCAGCCTCGCCCGCACGTCGTCCCGGGCCCGCTGCTGCCGCCGGGCGATGTCGAGCTGGGCGTCGAGCGCGGCGTGCGCCTGCCGGGCGAGGACGGCGGCACGCTTCTCGTCCCCGGTCAGCCGCTCCACCGTCCCGGCCCGCTCGCGCGCGATCTCCCCGACGACGTGGCCCTGCTGCAGGGCGTGCTGCGGATCGCGGGCCAGCAGCAGCCGCAGGTACGGCGACAGCTCGCCGCTGCCGCCGTCCTGGTACTGCTGCCGGGCCAGCCGCCCGGCCGCCGCCCGGCTCCCGTCCAGCGCGGCGCGCGCCCGCGCGAGCGCCCCGTCCAGCCGCGCGACCTCGGCCCGCTGCCGCTCCAGCGCCACTCCGGCGGCGTCATACCGCTCGGAGGCCTGCTCGGCCTCCCGGTACAACTGCCCGAGCCGCCCGAGCAGTCCGGCCACGGTGGCCGACTGAGCACCACCACCGCCGGCAGCTCCGACAACGGGCTGCACGCCGGTCGTGGGCTGTGGCTGGGTCGTGGGCTGCGCTCCGGAGGCGCCCGCCGCCGGGGCCACGGGCTGGTTCCCGGCCAGGGGCGACTGCCCGCCGGGCGCCGCCGCCCGTGCCGGGGGCTGCGCTCCCGGCACGGGGGTTCGCCCGGCGGCGGGCGAACCTGCGGGGGAGGGCTGCGGCGGCTGCGGTGCGGGGTGCTGTCCGAAGGCGGGCGTGGGTCGTTTCGTGGGTGGTTGCGCGAGGGTGGGGGTGGGGTGAGTTTCCGGGGCGGGGGCCTGCTCGGTGGTGGCCGTCGGCCGTGCGGTGGGCGGTTGCCCGGCGGCCGCTCCCCTGGGTGCGGGACGCGTCCCCGAGGCGGCGGCCTGCCCGGCGCCGGCTGCCGGCCCTGACGTCGGTGGCTGCCCGGCGGGGGCTTGGGGCGGGGCGGAGACCTGCCGTGCGCGGGGCGCGGGCTGCGTTCGCGACGCGGTGGGCTGCCCGGCGGGGGCCGTCGGCGCCGCCATCGGGGGATGCCAGACACCGCCGTAGGCCCCGAGCCCAGCCGTGGGCCCGAGGACGGGCGGTCTCCCGGGCGCGTGCTGTGCTTCCGGCGCGGGGTGCTTACCGTCGGCGGCCTGCCGCCCGCCCGCCTGCGACGCGGCCCGGTTCGGAGTACCGGCGGTGGGCGTCGGTGCGGTCATGGGGGGATGCCAGGTGCCGTCCTGCGTCCCGCGGCCGCTTCCCGGCCCGAGGACGGGCGTCCCCGCGGGCGCGATCCGCGCCCCGATCGCGGGACGCTTCCCATCGACGGCCTGCCGCCCGCCCGCCTGCGGCGCGGCACGGTCCGAAGTACCGGCGGCGGGCCGCGCCCCGGCACCGGCCCGAGTCCCTGCACCGGCCCGAGTCCCGGCACCGGCCCGAGTCCCGGCATCGGCCGGAGTCCCGGCATCGGCCGGAGTACCAGCGGAGGCTTGAGCCCCGGCGGAGGCTTGAGCCCCGGTGGCGGCTTGAGTGCCGATGGTGGTCGGAGGCGTGGCACCGGCTGGAGCCGCCGCGGCCGACCGAACCGCTGCGGTCGGCCGAGTGCCCGCACCGGCCCGAGTCCCCGAGGGCGGTCGCTGCTCGGCCGCAGGCCGGGGATCGGTCGTGGCCCCGGGGCCGGTCGGCTGCGCCTTCGCCGCAGTCGGGTGGCCGGGGGCGGTGGCCGGGGCCGCCTGGGCCACGGGAGGGTGCACCGCGGCCGACGCCGTGGTCAGTGCCGCCTGGGCCGCCATCGCCGCCGTGCACACCAGGCGCGGCAACCTTCCTGACACGTCATCACCTCCGGTGCGGGGCGGCTTCTCCGCCTCACACCGTGAGATTCGACGTATGAACCGACGATGTGTGCCCGCTGTACTCCGTACGGCGCATCATGCTCACCCGCCCGTGTCACCCGGCTTGCCCGCGGGGCCGTTTCCGGGACCATGGCCACTTCAAGCCGCCGTCCCCCTCGCCCTCGGGGGCGTACTCGTACTTCCACCCCCGGTGCAGCCCGAGCCTCTTGCTCTGTGCGCGCGGGACCCGGTGGTAGACGAGCACCGTGGGCGGGCCGCCCGCCGGGTCCGGGACCGGGATGCGGTACGTCTTCGGGGGGTGCCCGGTGGGTCCCACCAGCACGGGCAGCACCCGCCCGTCCATGGGGCCGCCCTCGAAGGGGGTGTCTTCGCTCTTCACGGTCCCAGTGTCAGCCATCGGCCGGCGACAGCAGCCGTCCCACCAGCGCGGCGGTCTGCGCATCGCGGTTCGCGGTCACCGACAGCACCGCCACGAACTGCTCCACCAGCCAGTCCCGCAGCTCCGCCAGCGGCGGCTGCTTGTCCTCGTCGAGCCAGATCAGCGAGGCCGCCTCCACCGCCGTGATCCACATCCGCACGGTCATCCGCAGCCGCGGACCCGGCTCGGTGACCTCCAGGTGGCTGAGGATGTGCTCGGCGGCGGCCCGGCGCACCCCGTCCACGATGGCGCTGGTACGGGACGTCTCCACCACGCTGCCGCCCTGGAGCAGCGCGGTGAACCCGGCGTCGTGGCCGTCCACGAAGGCCAGGTAACGGTCCAGGGCGCGGGAGAGCCGGGGGAGCAGCGGCCCCTCGTGCGGCTCGTCGAAGCAGGTGCGCAGCTCCTCCGCCGCCGAGCGCAGCGCGGCCTCGTACAACTGCTGCTTGCCGCCGGGGAAGTACCGGTACACCAGCGGCCGCGACACCCCGGCCGCCTCCGCCACGTCGTCCAGCGAGACCTCCTCGGGCGCCCGGTGCGCGAAGAGGGACAGCGCGGATTCGAGCAGCTGAGCGCGCCGCTCCTCGACGCTGAGCCGTCGATAGGCGGGGGTGGATGCGGCAGGGCTCATGCTGGGCAGCGTAATCGCTGCCCACCCCACCCGTCCCCGCCACCGCCCCGCACCCGCCGTACACGGACAGGGAAACCGCTCACCCGCCCCCGCGCACCGACCCGCAGACGCCGTACGACGGAAGCAGGCCGCCCATCCCTGCGCCTCGGCCCCCACCGGGCCGCAGACGCCGTACGACGGAAGGGGCCGTGGTGGTACGTCCATATGCCCGCCGCGTACTGCGGTCCCTCCTCCGTCGACCAATCAACCTCCGGGCCGTATGTCCGTGGGCGGCGGGCTGGACGTACCACCACGGCCCCGACCCACCACGCACCCCAGGCGCCCCGCCCACGACCAGCCGCGCCCCTACGCCAGCAACCCCGACGACCGCCACATCCGCCGCCCGACCCCCCGCAGCACCCCGATGTCGTCCAGGAAGTCGGTCAGCCGCTTCGCGCCCGTCTGCATGACCTCGCGCCGATGCCCGCTGGCCTTCACCTGCGCCATGGCCTCCCGCTTGTCGAGGCCGACGTTCGTGTACACCTCGGGGTTGATGAAGGCCACCGAGAACACCCGGGCGAACTCGCCGGAGGTCACCCGGGTGAACTCCCGCGACCACCGCGGAGCGGTCAGCATCTGCCGGCGCAGCTCCTCACGGGCGTACCGCACATGCCGCGCCTCCTCCACGACGTGGATGCGCGTGACCCCGCGGATCAGCGGCTGGACCCGCTCGTCCGGGAAGGTCAGCCGCTGCATCCAGTCGAGGACCTCCTCGCCGAGCAGGGTCGCGGTGAAGGACCCGGGCGTGGTGGAGATCGTCTTGAACAGCCGGCCGAGCTGCTGATGGATCGGGGACACCTGGTACCAGGGAGTGCCGCCGCGGATGATCATCCGGGCGAACATCTTCGAGTGCCGGCACTCGTCCTCGATCTCGGTCAGCGCGTACCGGACGTGCGCGCTGGTCGCCGCCTTGTCGTAGACGTGCCGCACCAGCAGCTGCATCAGGATCAGCTCGAACCAGATGCCGAGCGAGGCGAGCGCGGCGGCCTCGTGCTGCGAGAGCAGAAGCCGCTGCTCCTCGCTCATTTTCTTCCACATCGGCGTGCCGTACAGCGACACCAGCTCGGGAGGCCAGAACCACTTGCCCTCCTCGAACGGAGCCTCCCAGTCCAGTTCCTTGTCCGGGTCGAAGGAGTGCTTGGCGGACGAGTCCAGCAGCCGCTCGGCCACCTGCTCCCGGTCCTTGAGCAGACCGAGCGCGTCGCGCAGTCCGGCGAGCGCGTCGGCATCCGTCACGGTCGTCATGGGCGTCCCACCTCGTCGTACGGGAGTGTGGCCGGATCGGCTCGTTACCCGGCGGTCAGGTTCACGCCTCTTATGAGACTGCCCGTCAGCAAGACCGTCAATCCCTCCGGCACGACTTGTTGACCGGGCGGTCCCGTGTGAGCCTGCGGAGTATGGCGACCCACGACCTGTACGCCAAAGGCCCGGGCGAGCCGCACTGGCAGGTCCCCGCGACCGGCGCGGCCCGCTTCGCCTGGGAGTACGACGACGGCCGCGACCGGCTGCTGGCCCTCTACCAGAAGGGCAAGGACAAGCAGTGGGACGGGCGGAAACGTATCGACTGGGACCTGGAGGTCGACCCGTACGACCCCCTCGGCACCCCCGAGGAGGCGATGATCCTCCACGGCACGCCGTACTGGTCCAGGATGACCGACCGCGACAAGGGCGAGCTGCGCCGGCACTTCGCCTCCTGGCAGTTCAGCCAGTTCCTGCACGGCGAGCAGGGCGCGATGATCTGCGCGGCGCGCATCGTGGAGTGCGCCCCCGACCTGGACGCCAAGTTCTACTCGGCGACCCAGACGATGGACGAGGCCCGGCACGCCGAGATCTACGCCCGCTTCCTGCACGAGAAGATCGGGCTGGTCTACCCGATCGACGACAACCTCCGGTCGCTGCTCGGGGACACCCTGCGCGACAGCCGCTGGGACATGCCGTACCTGGGCATGCAGGTGCTCATCGAGGGCCTGGCGCTGGCCGCCTTCGGCATGATCCGCGACACCACGCACAAGCCGCTGCCCCGGCAGATCCTCGCCTACGTCATGCAGGACGAGGCCCGGCACGAGGAAGTGGCCGAACGCCTGGACGCGGAGCGATTCGCAACGGAGGAACGGGAGCGGGCGGCCGAGGTGGAACAGACGATCGAAACAGGCCGGACACCGGACGCCTGACCTCCCCCCGCGTGACAGCGCGCCGTGTCCACAGCCCCGCCCTCACGCCGCCGGAGGCGAATGCAGCACCGCCTCCATCACCGCCTTGGCGATCGGCGCCGCCGTCCCGCCCCCGCTGATGTCCCCGCGCCGCGCCGACGCGTCCTCCACCACCACCGCGACCGCCACCCGGGGAGCGAGGTCCTGGTCGCCCTGCGCCCAGGAGACGAACCAGGCGTACGGCGTGCCCCGGTTGCCCACGCCGTGC
This sequence comes from Streptomyces sennicomposti, assembly GCF_019890635.1. Lineage (GTDB taxonomy): Bacteria > Actinomycetota > Actinomycetes > Streptomycetales > Streptomycetaceae > Streptomyces > Streptomyces sennicomposti. Next base: position 97,425 of record NZ_JAIOAB010000016.1, on the reverse strand, counting down.
TGCGCGGTCCCCGTCTTGCCGCCGACCACGGCCCCCGGGATCGCGGCGTTGCGGCCGGTGCCCTCCTCCACCACACCGCACATCAGCTCCCGCAGCCGCTCGGCCGTCGTCGGCCGCATCACCTGCCGTACCGGCCGCGAACCGGCCGCCGACACCGTGGCGCCGCCGCTGCGCGTGGTCCGCTCCACCAGATACGGCGCCCGTAGCTGCCCGCCGTCGGCGACCGCCGCCGCGACCATGGCCATCTGCAACGGCGTGGCCCGCGTGTTGAACTGCCCGATCGAGGACAGCGCCCGCTGCGCCCGGTCGGCCGGCGCGTCGAACGTGCTCGGCGTCACCGAGAACGGGATGCGCAGTTCCTCGTCGTCGAAGCCGAAGCCCCGCGCCGCCGTCCGCATGGCGTCGGCGCCCACGTCCACGCCGAGCTTCGCGAACACCGTGTTGCAGGAGAACTCGAAGGCGTAGCGCAGGGGCGCGTTCTCGCAGCCCTCGCCTTCGTTGACCAGGCGCGCGGTGCTGCCGGGCAGCGGGTACGGGTCCGGCGAGTCGGTCGGCGCGTCGAGGTCGCTCACCAGCCCCGCGTCCAGCGCCGCCGCCGCGGTGACGACCTTGAAGGTCGAGCCCGGCGGATACGTCTGGCGTACCGCCCGGTTGAGCATCGGCTGCTCGGGATCGTCGTTCAGCCGCGCCCAGGCCGCCGCGACCGCAGGGCCGTTGCCGGACAGCTCCGCCGGGTCGTACGAGGGCGTGGACACCAGGGCGAGGATGCGGCCGGTGGCCGGCTCGATCGCCGCGACCGCGCCCTTGCGCGCGCCCAGCCCGTCGAACGCGGCCCGCTGCGCCGCCGCGTTCAGGGTCGTCACGACGTTGCCGCCGGGCGCCTGCGCGCGGGTGAAGTCGTTCCACGGCCGGAACCCCGCCAGCATCGGATCGGTGCCCGACAGCACCTGGTCCTCGGCGTGCTCCAGGAACGTCGTGCCGTAGCGCTGCGAGGCGAAGCCGGTGACGGGCGCGTACAACGGGCCGTCGGCGTAGGTGCGTTCGTAGCGCAGTTGCTCGCCGGTGTCCCGGGAGCCGGTCACCGGCCGGCCGCCGACGAGGATCTGGCCGCGCGGCTGCTCGTAACGGGCGATGGCGGGGCGGCGGTTGGCCGGGTTGCCGCCGTAGGACGGGCTCAGGACGAGCTGGAGCCAGGCGGTGTGGACCAGCAGCGCGACCAGCAGCAGCACACAGAAACCGGCGGCATGCCGAATGCACCGGGTCACCGTGACCACCCCCCACCCGTCCGGTCCACGCCCGCGCCGCCCCGCCCCCGCCCCGCCTCCGTACGGCGGCTCACGGCGGCGCCGTCCCGTCGTACTGGCGGCGGGCCACATGGCTGACCCGGATCAGCAGGGCGACGATCGCCCAGTTGGTGACGACCGAGGAACCGCCCTGCGCGAGGAACGGCATCGCCATGCCGGTCAGCGGGATCAGCCCGGTCACCCCGCCCGCGATCACGAACACCTGGAGCGCCAGCAGCGAGGCGAGCCCGACCGCCAGCAGCCGCCCGAACGGGTCGCGCAGCGCGAGGCCCGCCCGGTAGCCGCGCTCGACCAGCAGCGCGTACAGCAGGAACACCGCCGACAGCCCGGCCAGCCCCAGTTCCTCACCGGCGGTGGCCAGGATGAAGTCGGACTTGGCGGCGAAGCCGACCAGGATCGAGTGCCCCGCCCCCAGCCCCGCGCCGAGCAGCCCGCCGGCCGCGAACGAGAACAGCGACTGCGCGACCTGGCCGGGCCCCTGCCCCGCCTCGATCGTCGCGAACGGGTGCAGCCACTCCTGCACCCGGCCGTGCACATGCGGCTCCAGCCGCCCCACGCCGACCGCGCCGGCCACCGCGAGCAGCAGCCCGACCGCGATCCAGCCGGTGCGCCCGGTGGCCACGTACAGCAGGACGACGAACAGCCCGAAGAACAGCAGCGAGGTCCCGAGGTCCCGTTCCAGCACCAGCACCCCGACGCTCAGCAGCCAGATCGCGGCGACCGGCCCGAGCACCCGCCCGGTGGGCAGCTGGAGCCGCCACACCCGGCGCCCGGTGTACGCCAGCGCGCTGCGGTTCGCGGCCAGGTACGCGGCGAAGAACACCGCGAGCAGCACCTTGGCGAACTCGCCCGGCTGGATGGAGAACGCCCCGAAGCGCACCCAGATCCGGGCGCCGTTGACGGGCGGGAAGAGGATGGGCAGCGTGAGCAGGGCGAGCGCGGCGACGACGCAGACGTAGGAGTAGCGCTGCAGCCAGCGGTGGTCGCGCAGGACCAGCACCACCAGGATGAACAGGGCGACCCCCAGCGTGGACCACACCAGCTGCGCCGGCGCGGCCCGCTCGCCCGGCGTCTCCAGGTCGAGCCGGTAGATCAGCACCAGGCCGAGGCCGTTGAGCAGCACGCCGATCGGCAGCAGGAGCGGGTCGGCGTACGGCGCCCGCAGCCGCACCGCGCCGTGCGCGAGCAGCGCGAGCACGCCGAGCCCGGCGCCGTAGCCGGCGGCGCCGGGCGGGAGGGCGCCGTACTTCGCCAGGCCGACGGCGCAGTAGCCGTACACGGACAGCAGGACGGCGACGACGATCAGGGCGAGTTCGACCCCGCGCCGCCGGGGGAGCAGGGCGGCGACCGCCGGGGCGGGGCGAGCGGCGTCCGCGGGGACGGCCGCAGTGACCGCGATGACCGCGGCGGCCGGCACGGGCGTGGCGGCCCGGGGGGCGCCGGACGGCGTGGGGGTGTTGGAGGGGGCGGGGGTGTTGGACGGCGTGGAGGTGCGGGACGGCGTGGAAGTGCCGGCGGGGCCGGTTGTCCTGGGGGTCCCTGGCGTCTGAGCCAGGCCCGTGGGTCCGGTTGTCCTGGGGGCGCCTGGCGTCCGGGTCGGGCCGGTCGGGCCGGTGGGGCTGGTGGGCCCGGGGGTTCCTGGGGTTCCGGGCGTGCCGGCGGGGCCGGACCTGCCGCTCGGGCCGGTGGGGCCTGCGTGTCCGGCAGCCCCGGGCGCCTCGGCCGAACCGGTCGAACCGGTCGAACCGGTCGAGCGGGTCGCGCCGGTCGAGCCGGTCGAGCGGGCCGAGCCGGTCGAGCGGGCCGAGCCGGTCGAGCGGGCCGGGTCGGTCGAGGCGGTTGAGCGGGCCGGGTCGGTCGAGGCGGTTGAGCGGGCCGGGTCGGTCGGGCGGGCCGGGTCGGCCGGTTCGGTGGGGCCGGGGGCTCCGGCGGCCCCAGGCAGCCCGGCCGGGCCGGCGGCTCCGGTGGGTCCGGCCCCGGTCATGGCCGGGACCTGCCGGAAGCGGCCGCCCCGCCCGTCGCGTGGGTCAGCACCAGCGCGGCGCGGGCCCGATGTTGTCGATGTAGCGGGCCGCGCCCCACGCCCAGGTGCCGTCCGCGAGCAGGTACCAGAGGTTGTTGCCCTGCACGTTCTGGCCGGGCGTCTTGCAGTAGATCCAGACGTCCTCGCCCTGCCGTGCGACCCGCAGCACCTGGCTGCCCCGGTCCGGGCGGGAGTGCAGGGCGAGGCCGCCGCGGGCGGTGACGCGACCCCGGTAGAAGCGGGTGCCGGTCGAGGCGGGATCGGCGGAGGCGGCGGGGGCCGCGGGAGCGGCGGGGCTCGCGGAGGCGGAGGGAGTGGCGGGGGCGGCGGCCTGCGGGCTCGCCGCCGCGCTCTGCGAACCCGTGTTCGCGTCGGTCTTGCCGGGAGTGGCGGAGCCCTTGTCGGCGTCGGCCGGTGCGGCTGAGGCCGCCGGTGCGGCGGGGGTGCTGCTCGCGCTCGGCGTGGCCTTGCCGCCGACCGGGCCGCTGGCCGGGGCGGGACCCGGGGCGCCGCCCCGGCCGTCGTCGGCGACGGCGGGCACGACGGCCGCCGCGGCCGCCAGGGCGCCGGCCGCCGCCGCCACGGCCAGCCGGGTGAGGGGGGAACGCAGGTACATGAAGAACCTCCACCTGAGGTGGCGAAGCCCGCCGTAGGCGGACGAATCTGACTAACCGCCACATTAGGAGCGTCACCCCCGCGATACCCGCCGCACAGCGCCGACGGGGCCGCGCGTCCCCACGTGAGGAGGCGTCAGGGGCCCGTCAGGAGAGTGACGGAGAAAGGAAAAGCCGCCGGGGCCCCGCGCCCTCGGCCGCCACCGCCGCAGGGCGGATCAGCGGGAGTCGGCTTCCCCGGCCGTCCCCCGTGGGGCGGGCCGGAGAGGCCCCGCGCCTCAGCCGTCACCCTCGCGGGGCGGGCCGGCGAGGACCTGCGCCCTTGGCCGCCGCTGCCGTAGGGCGGGTCAGCGAGAGTCGGCGTCCCCGGTCGTCCCCCGTGGGGCGGGCCGGCGAGGCCCCGCAGCCCCGGCCGCCACCGCCGCAGGCGGAATCAGCGAGAACCAGCATCCCCGGCCGCCACCCCCCCGGCAGGCGGGTCAGCGAGGCCCCGCGCCCCCGTCCGTCACCCCCGTGGGACGGACCAGCGGGGCCCCGCGCCCCCGGCCGCCACCTGTCCGAGCGGCGGACCAGCGAGGCCCCCGCCCCCGTCCGTCACCCCCGCAGGATGGACCAGCGAGGCCCCGCGCCCTCATCCGTCACCCCCGCAGGACGGGTCAGCGAGGACCCCGACCCTCGCCCGTCACCCCCGCAGGCGGGTCAGCGAGGCCCCGCGCCCTCATCCGTCACCCCCGCAGGACGGGTCAGCGAGGACCCGCGCCCCCATCCGTCACCCCCGTGGGACGGATCAGCGAGGACCCGCGTCCTCCGGCGTCCCGCCGCTCGGCGGGCGCTGCGGCAGCGTCAGGGTCGCGATCGCCCCGCCGTCCGGCGCGTTGGCGAAGTCCAGGCGGGCGCCCAGCACCTCGGCCTGGCCCAGTGCGATGGTCAGCCCCAGCCCGTGCCCGGTCGCGCCGCCCTCGGTGCGGAACCGCTGCGGTCCGTGCGCGAGCAGGTACTCCGGATAGCCGTCGCCGTGGTCGCGCACGCTGACCACCGGCCCGTCCACGGTCAGCACCACCGGCGCCCGCCCGTGCCGCAGCGCGTTGGCCACGAGGTTGCCGAGCACCCGCTCCAGCCGCCGCCGGTCGGTCTCCACATACACGTCCCGCACCACCTCGACCCGCGCGCCGTCCCCCGCACCGCCGCTGCCCGCCGCGCGCACCACCCGTTCCGCCACCGTGCTCAGGTGCTCGGCGTCCAGGTCGAGCCGTTCCCGCCCGGTGTCCAGGCGGGAGATCTCCAGCAGGTCCTCGGTGAGGGTGCGCAGCGCGGCCACCCGGTCGCGCACCAGCTCGGTCGGGCGGCCCGGCGGCAGCAGCTCGGCCGCCGCGTGCAGCCCGGTCAACGGAGTGCGCAGCTCGTGCGCCACGTCCGCGGTGAACCGCTGCTCGGCCAGCAGCTTGCTCTGCAACGAGGACGCCATCGAGTCCAGCGCGGCGGCGACCGCGGCCACCTCGTCCTGCGGACGGGACCGGTCCCGGGTCAGGGGATCGTCGACGCGGGCGTCCAGGTCGCCCGCGGTGATCCGCCGGGCCACCCGCGCCGTGGCGTGCAGCCGCCGCGTCACCCGGGTCACCGCGAACGCGCCGACCAGCAGCGTCGCCCCGATCGCCAGCAGCGAGGACCACAGGATGGCCCCGTCGAGGCCGGCGATGGTGCGGGCCTGCTGCGAGTAGTCGACCTCGACGGCGAGCGTCCGGCCGTGGTCGGCGGGCCCGGCCGCCCACATGGTGGGCCGCCCGTGGTGCCGGCCGACCATCGTGCCGCGCTGCCCCCGCGCGGCCAGCCGGCGCAGCGGTTCGGGCAGCCCCGGCGGGTCCACGCCCGCACCCGGCAGCAGGGTGTCGCCGTTCTCGAACGCGTTCGTCGCGTCCTTCAGCCGGGACAGCGCGAGCGTACGGGCCTGGCCGACGGTCTGGTCGGTCACCGAGACGTGCACGAGGATGCCGAGCAGCGCGGCGAGCGCGCAGCACATCACCGTGATGAAGGCCGCGGCCTTCATGGCGAGGGTCCCGGTCCACCCGGGCAGCGGGACCCTCATTCGGCGCTCTCGGCGAAGACACCCGACGCGCCCGACGCGCCCGAGGCACCCGACGCGCCCGACGCGCCCGAGGCGCCCGCCGACGCGCCCGGCGCGCCCGGAGGCGTCGGACCGGAGGGCGTGAGGTCGGGGGTCGGGGTCGGCGTCGGGCGGGGGACCGGCGAGGGCGTGGCGGTGGCCGCCGGGGTGTGCGCCCGGGTGGGCTTGCGCCGCCCGGTGCGCAGGAACTCGTCGCGGGAGAACACCATCGCCCGCTGGTCCGCGTCCCAGGACCAGGTGGTGCGGTACTCGTATCCGGCGATCCCGGCCGGCGAGCGGATGATCACCGCCCGTCCGGCCAGCTCCACGCCGATGACCGCGTCGTCGTTGGCGAACACCTGGACGAGCTTGGAGCCCTCGAAGGTGTAGACGCGGACGGCGGTCTGGTTGGTGGGGTACAGCCGGAAGCCGAGCGTCATGTCGTCGCGCCCGTCCCCGGTCAGATCGCGGAAGTACGGCTTCATGACCGGGCACCGCCGCCCCGCGTCCCCGGCCTTGCCGCAGTCCGCCAGCCGGGTCGCGGCCTCGCGGTAGGGGGCCTTGGCGGCGGTGTAGTCGGCCGGGTGCGCGGCGACCTCGGCCCGTACGACGGCCACCGGATCGACCTTGTGGATGTCGTTCCCGGGGGCCGTGATCCCCTTCACCGTCTCGATCTGGACCTCGTCGTAGGGCCAGGCCGGGCTGGCGGCGGGCCGCAGCGTGGGCCAGAGCCGGGCGGGGCTGATCGCGGTCGGCGTGCCGCCGGCCGACTCCAGGCCGCCCGCGTCGCCGCACGCCGCCGCCGTGCCCAGCAGCAGGGCGACGAGGGCGGTGACCAGGGCGGGACGGCGACTGCGGATGACTGCTCTCCGAGGGGCGACGGGGGGTGAGACGGGGGTGACGGGCGGCGGGGCGGGCGGGCGCGTACACCGCGAGGGGTGCGGCGCGCACGTCCGGGGGGTCGGGACGCGTACGCCGGGGGGCGGGGCGCGTACACCTTATTCGTACGGAAGTCCTTTTTGTGTGGGAGGCGCCGTCTTCGCCGCCCCATGCAGCGTACGCAGGAAGACGAAACGATTATTCGGCCAGTTCCTCCAGCAACCGGACCGTGACGAGACCCGCCCGCAGATAGTCCACGAACAGCTCGTTGTGCAGCGCCCAGGGGGAGCGGCGGGCGCGGATCAGCCCGATCGCCTCGTCGGCGGAGCACCCCCGGCGCACCAGGGCGTGCGCCACGACCAGCCCGGAGCGGTTGTAGCCGGACCAGCAGCGGACCAGGACCCGCCGCCCCGCGTCCAGCGCGTCGCCCGCGGCCTCGGCCAGCCGGATCACCCCGGCCAGCTGCGTCCCGTCCAGCGGACCGTCGGGAATCGGCCACACCTGGTGCTCGACGCCCGGGTCGGGGCCGTGCCCCGGCAGCCTGAGCAGGGTCTGCACGAGATCGAACTCGTCGTGCACGACGACGGTCTCCCGCTGCCCGGCACGGCTGCGCACCTCGTGCCCGCCCATCCACAGCCCGGGCACGATCTCGCTCCACGGGCTGTCCGGGGCCGGTACGTCGGGCTGCTTCCCGCGGATCCGCAACGGCGCCTCCCCCACTCCGCTCCCCACCGCTCCTCAACGGTAGCCGCCTTCTTGCCCTGGGAGCACCCCGCCTGTTCCCATGGTCGTAGGGGTGATGGTGCATGAGCGGATCACGTCGACGACCCGGAACGACCGGCCCGGGCGGCCTGCGCGTCCTGCCGGGCCGGCACCACGGCCAGGAGCGGCTCTACGTCTGCCGCGCGGACGGCCGGAGCGCCGCCTGGTACGACCGCGAGGCGGCTCGCGTCTACGTCCTGAGCGAGGCCGACCGCGAGGACGTCCTGCAGGCCCTCGGCCCCTTCCTCACCGGCCCGGTCGCGGTCGGCCCGCCGCCCGTCCCCACCGCCGCCGACCTCGCCCGGCTGAGCCTGCACCCGGACGACGACCTCGCGCCGAACCGCCCCGGCGAGGCGCTGCTGATCGCCCTCGACCGCGACCCGGCCCCCGTGCGCCGGCTGCGCCCCGACCCGCGCCGTCGGGCGCTCACCGCCGAGCAGGCCGTCGGCGAGGCCCTCGACCGGCTCGACGGCGCCGGCTGGCACACCCTGCACTCCATCCCGCTGCCCGGCGGGGACCGCGTCCACCACCTGGCGATCGGGCCGGGCGGCCTGTTCGCCGTGCACAGCGTGTACGCCCGCAAGCAGCGGGTGCGGATCGCCGACCCGGTGGTCACGCTGGGGCGGCGCGCCCCGGAACCCCTGCTGCGGCGGCTGCGCGCGCTCGCCGACCGCGCGTCCTACGCCCTCACCGCCGAGGTCCTCCCCCTGCTGGCCCTCACCGACCCCGCGGACCTCAGCATCACCACTCCGCCCAGGGCCCTGCGCATCCTCACCACCGAGGCCCTCCCCACCCTGGCGAGACTCGGCGGCACCCTGAAACCCACGGACGTGGAAGCCCTTCACGCGATGGCGAGGGACCGGAGGACGTGGGAGAGGGTGTGAGCCCCCACAGGGCCACCGCGACTCCGTGGCCCTGAACCGAACGGCCCCACCGACTCCGCCCCCAGCTCACGGCAGCTCCACCGCCCCCGAGACATCCAGCACCGCCCCCATCAGATCCCCGAACTCCCGCACCCGCCCCACGACATCCTCCGCACGGAACTCCAGCCCGCCCCCGTCCTCACACCCCGCGACCTCCTCCCACGTCACCGGCGCCGACACGGTCGGCACCCCCCGAGCCCGCAACGTGTAAGGCGCCGCGGTCGTCTTCCGCGCGGCGTTCTGACTCCAGTCCACGAACACCTTCCCCGGCCGCAGACTTCGCGTCATCCGGTGCAGCACCAGCTCCGGCATCGCCTTCTCCGCCTCCACCGCCAGCCCCTTCGCGTACTCCGAGGCCCGCTCGCTGGACGCCCCCCGCACCGCCGCCACCAGATGCAGCCCCTTGGACCCGGACGTCTTCGCCCACGCCGAGATCCCGTCCGCGGCCAGCCGCTCCCGCAGCCAGAGGGCCACCCGGCAGCACTCCACCACCGTCGCCGGCGCCCCCGGATCGAGGTCGAACACCAGCCGGTCCGCCTCCCCGGGCGCCTGGACCACCCACTGCGGGGTGTGGAACTCGGTCACCAGGTTCGCCGCCCACATCAGGCTCGCCAGGTCCTGCACCACCACCATCCGCGCCGCCCCCGCCGACCGCGGCACCTCCGCCGTCGTAACCCACTCGGGCGTACCCGGCGGCACGTTCTTGACGAAGAAGCGCTCCCCGTCCGCCCCGTCCGGATACCGCAGGAAGGACAGCGGCCGGTCCCGCAGATGGGGGAGCAGCACGTCGGCGACGGACGCGTAGTAGTGCAGCACCTCGCCCTTGGTGAATCCGGTCGCCGGATACAGCACCTTGTCCAGGTTGCTGAGCGCGACCCGTCGCCCCTCCACCTCCGTGATCGGTGCCATACGATAAGAAAACCACGACAACTGAGGACAAGCCCTGACATTCCCTGGCGAACAGCCCAAAATGCCACGGACCTACCTGCCTACATCTATCTGCCTACCTCCACCTACCTGCCTCCCGTACCGCCTCGATCCGGAAGGTGCTGCACGTGCGATCCATCTGGAACGGCGCCATCTCGTTCGGCCTGGTCAGCATCCCGATCAAGTTGATGAACGCCACCGAGCACCACACCATCTCCTTCCGCCAGATCCACACGGAGGACGGCGGCCGCATCCGCTACCGCAAGGTGTGCGAGCTGGAGGACCGCGAGGTCAGCCAGGGGGAGATCGGCAAGGGCTACGAGGAGTCGGACGGCAGCATCGTCCCGATCACGGACGAGGACCTGGCCCATCTGCCGCTGCCGACCGCGCGGACGATCGACATCGTGGCGTTCGTCCCGGCCGACCGGATCGACCCGCTCCAGATGGAGAGCGCCTACTACCTGGCCGCCAGCGGCGCCCCCGCCGCCAAGCCGTACACGCTGCTGCGCGAGGCGCTCAAGCGCAGCAAGCGGGTGGCGATCGCGAAGTTCGCGCTGCGCGGCCGGGAGCGGCTGGGGATGCTCCGGGTGGTGGACGACGTGATCGCGATGCACGGCCTGCTGTGGCCGGACGAGATCCGCGCCCCGCAGGGGGTCGCCCCGGACGTGGACGTGACGGTACGCGACCAGGAGCTGGACCTCGCGGACGCCCTGATGGACACCCTCGGCGAGGTGGACCTGTCGGATCTGCACGACGAGTACCGCGAAGCCCTGGAGGAGGTCATCGCCGCGAAGGCGGCCGGCGAGACGCCGCCCGAGACCCCGGAACCGGCCCCCGGCGGCAAGGTCCTCGACCTGATGGCGGCCCTGGAGAAGAGCGTACGGGCGGCCAAGCAGTCCAGGGGCGAGGAGGGGGAGGCGGCGGGGACCGCCGAGGAGGAAGGGGAGGAGGCGGCGGCCTCCGGGTCGGCGTCCGAGCCCGAGTCCGGGGCCGAGGTCAGACACCTCCCGCGCCGCAAGACCTCCCGCGCCGCCGAGGAGAAGCCGGCCCGGTCCGCGCCCAAGAAGTCGACCGCGAAGAAGACGACCGCCAAGAAGACCACGGCGAAGTCCGAGCCGAAGAAGACGGCGTCCACCGCCAAGTCCACGGCGAAGAAGTCCACGGCGAAGAAGACGCCCGCCAAGAAGACGGCGGCCCGCAAACGCACGGCGTGACGCGACCTTCCGGGTTCGCGGGCCCGGCGGGCCCGGCGGACCCGGCGGGCCGGGTGGACCTGGCGGATCTGACGGATCTGACGGACTCGGAGGACCCGGCGGGTCGGACGGGCCGGGCGGCCCGGGGTGCAAGCGCAGCGCCCTGCGGCCCTGTACCCGAGGCAGCACCGACCCCCTGCGGCCCCCCTGCACCGGCGGCAGCACCGATCCTCTGCGATCACCGCTGCACCGGCGGCAGCACCGACCCCCGCGATCCCCCTGTACCCGAGGCAGCACCCCCCCCCGCGCCCCCCGCGCCCGGCTACACCCGCCGCAGCGCCAGCACCGCGTTGTGGCCGCCGAAGCCGAACGAGTTGCTGAGGACCAGGTCGCCCGCGGCGGGCAGCGGGCGCGGGGCGCCGGTCACCACGTCGAGGGCGATGTCCTCGTCCACCTCCGCGCACCCCACGGTGGGCGGGACGACCCCGTTGTGCAGGGTGAGTACGGCGGCGACGGCCTCGACGCCCCCGGCGGCCCCCTGCATGTGCCCGAGGTGCCCCTTGAGCGCGGTCACGGGCACTCCCGCACCCGTCCGCGCGCCCTCGCCGAGCACCGCCCGCAGCGCGCCCGCCTCGGCGAGGTCGCCCTCCTTCGTGGCGGTGGCGTGCGCGTTGACGTGCACGACGTCGACGACGTACCCGCCCGCGTCCCGCACCGCGCGCCGCAGCGCGAGCGCGACCCCGCCGCCGCTGGGGTCGGGCGCGGCCATGTGATGGGCGTCGGCGGACAGCCCCCACCCGGCGGCCTCGCAGTAGATCCGGGCGCCCCGGGCCCGCGCGTGCTCCTCGGCCTCCAGGACGAGCAGCCCGGCCCCCTCGCCGTTGACGAACCCGGCGCGGTCCTTGGCGAAGGGCCGTGACGGCGAGACGCCGTCCTCCAGCCCGAGACCGGACAGGGCGCGCATCGCGGCGAACGACGCCATGATCGCGGGCGTGACGACCGCCTCCGCGCCGCCGGCGAGGGCGATGTCGACGCGCCCGTACCGTATGCGGTCGATCGCCTGCCCGATGGCCTCGGTGCCGGAGGCGCACGCGCTGGTGACGGTGCGGGCCTCGCCGGTGATGTGCAGATCCAGGGAGACCTGGGAGGCGGCCTGCGAGGGCACGGTCATCGGCGTGGTGAGCGGGGACACCGCGCGCGGGCCCTTCTCGCGCAGCTTCCGGTCGCCGCCGACGAGCACGGAGGCGTCCCCGAGGATGGCGCCGAGGCTGACCCCGACCCGCTCCGGGTCGAGCCCGCTCTCCCGGGTGCCGCCCTCGGCGAACCCGGCGTCGTTCCAGGCCTCGCGGGCGGCGAGCACGGCGAACTGCGCGGAGCGGTTCATCCGGCGGGCCGCGGCCCGGGGCAGCAGTTCGGCCGGGTCCACCGGCACGACGCCCGCGGTGCGCACGGGCAGTTCGGCGAACTCCTCGCCCGTCAACTCCCTTATGCCGTGGCGTCCTTCGAGCAGCCCCTGCCAGAGCTGGTCCACGCCGACGCCGAGCGGGGTGACGGCCCCGAGGCCGGTCACGACGACCCGCCGGGGGACGACCGCGGCGGGTTCGCGCCTCGGCCGCGCGTGATGGCGTACGACATGGCCCGCGCGGTCGGCGTCGGAGGCCCAGCCGCGCACCACGTCGTCGGTGACGGTCTCGGCGGTCCGGGAATCGAGGTCCCGGTGCCACACGCCCCACCGCCGCCGGTACGTCACCTCGACGCCCTCCGGGTCGACGGCCCGCAGCCGGGTCACGGTGTCCCCGTCGCGGAACTCCACGGCGTCCAGCCGGGGCGAGGTCACGGCCGGCACGGCCGCCGTGTCCATCCGCCGTCCGGCGACGACCACCTCCTGGCCGCGTCGCAGCACCTCGTCGCGGTCCACTCCGCCGAGCGGCGGCCGCAGCGTCACGCGGATCGTCTCGGGCGACTCGGGCAGGGTGTGCATCACGACACACCACTGCCGCGCCTCGGCGGCCTCCCGCGTCAGCGCGACGAGATCGCCGGGGACGACCTCGGCGGCGGTCACCGTGTGGGGATTCATGGGGACTTCTGGCATCTCGGACGAATAGGACATACCCGTACTTCTTCCTGGCTGCTTCCTGTGACCCAACTGCCGTAAGGCGGACCAGAACGAGTGAAACGGGCAAAGGCCCGGAAAACTACGGAAATAGAGATGGGTCCCAAACAGGACGCCTGTACGAATACCCGCAATCCGCCCGAACAGCCCACGAGTTGGCCCACGGACCGCACCGGGATGTGCGCCGGGTCACGCGCACTCGGCCCACCAGTTCGAGATCCGCCCCATGCGCGCCCCGCCCCGAGACGAGAGCCAGGTCACTGACACCGCGCGCGAGACGAGACGCGGGTCACTGACGCCCCGCCCCGACCGAGATGACTGAGAGCCAGGTCACTGCACGGGGTCCGAGCCCGCGCCCGAGCCCGAGCCCGAGCCCGTGCCTGCACCCGGCGGGGCTGGGGGCGGCGTCACACCGCGGCGGCGGCCCTCCGGGCCCGCACCTCGGCGGCGTACCCGGCGCCGACGACGAGCAGCGCGGCGGCCAGTGCGAGGGAGAGGCTCGTCCAGTTGATCCAGGTGTAGGAGGGGTCGCTGGAGTAGACGCTGCCGTCGACGCGCACGCAGTCGAAGCGCAGGGGGAGATAGGAGGACCGGTGGTGGCTCAGGCCCCGGACGGTCTCCGGATCGAAGCCGTCCCGGCAGGCCGGGGCCGGCACCGAGTCGGCGCCGTCGTCGAACTGGGACTCGGAGGCCAGGACCCCGAAGAGACCGAGCGAGTAGACGGCCGCCGCCCCGCAGCCCGCGAACAGCGCCCCCCGCCGCAGCAGATGCGACGCCCACGGCTGGGGCCGCCCCGGCAACAGCATCGCGAGAACCCCGAACAACGAGATCACCGCCCCGACGGCACACAGCGCGCACACGGCGAATCCGACGAACACGAACCTCACGTCCTCACGGTGCAGGGGGACGAGCACGGCCCCGCATCGCCACGGCCCCGACCGGACACGGACCCGACCGGCATGGCACCGATCCCGAACGGACATGGACCCGCAACGACACGGACCCGACCGGCACAGCGCCGATCGACACGGACCCGACCGGCGCGGGCCTGATCGGCCAACCCCACCAGGACCGAGGCCGAACGGTCTGTGACCCAGCTCACCCCTCCCGTCACAGCCCTGTTACGACACCCCCCGGCCGACCGCCGCCCGCGGGCACCGGACAGACCCGGTCTGCAGCCGAGTACCGAACGACCCCTTCCGCCCCGCTCCGTGAGCACTACAGTCACTTGTGCACGGCGCGTCACTCTGCGTCGTGCCGTGAGGTGGCCGGGACGGGAGATCTCCCGTGCCCGGTCTGCGTATCGGTGGGGGCATCTGTGCATGAAATGATCAAGGGCTCGAACGTCTCTCTGGGAGCCCTGAGCGAGAACGTCGGTTCGGTGCTCGTCAGTCTGGGCTGGGGGAGCCCGACCGGCGAGGGCGACGCGGACGTGTCGGTCCTGCTGCTGGACGAGAACGGCAAGGTACGCAGCGACGCCGACTTCTACTTCTACAACAACCCGGTCGCGGCCGACGGAAGCGTGCAGCTGCTGGGCAAGACGCCGACGGCGGACGGCAACGAGGACCGGATCAGCTTCGACCTGACCGCCGTCCCGGCCGACGTGGAGCGCATCGTCGTGGCCGCGAGCCGGTACGGCGAGGCACGCTTCGGCGAACTGGAGGACGTACGGCTGACGTTGGCGGACGCGGCCGGTGAGGAGCTTTTGCACTTCGCCATCGACGACGCCGGCTCGGTGAGCGCGGTCATCTTCGGTGAGCTGTACCGGCGTGCGCAGGAGTGGAAGTTCCGCGCCGTGGGCCAGGGTTACGACACCGGCCTCGCCGGACTGGCGACGGACTTCGGAGTCGACATCGACGACGACGCGGCCGAGGTGGAGGCGCAGGCGCGCGAGAGCGCCGAGGCCGACGACCAGCAGGACGCGCCGGACGGGACGGACCAGCAGGCCCCGGCCCCGACTTCAACCACGGCCCCGGCCCCGACCCCGGCTTCGACCACGGCCCCGGCCCCGACCCCGGCTTCGACCACGACCCCGCCGCCCCCGGCCGAGCCCGAGACCGACGCCCGGCCGGCCCCGCCGCGGCCGCCGGAGTCGGTCGCCGTGCCCCCGGCGGCCGTCCCGGCTCCCCGCCGCCCCGAGGACGACGCCGGGCAGAAGAAGCCGCCCGCGCGCCCGCGCACGGCGAAGAAGAAGGTCACGCTGCCCAAGGTGGTCAAGAAGACCCTCGCGGAGAACGACTCCTGGCGGGCCGCCCGGCTCTTCCCGGTCTCCTCGCTCAAGAGCGACCGGGACCGTGAGATGCGGGCCACCTCGGTCCTGCTGTCGGTGATGGCGCAGGTGCCGGAGTTCGGCCGACGGCTCACCGCGGCGTTCGGAGCGCCGGCCGGCCGGATGGAGACCTTCACCGAGGTCACCCTGCCGCACGGCGACACCCCGCGCCGCCCCGACGGGGTGATCCGCGTCGAGCGCGCCGGGAAGCTCTGGACGGCGCTGGTCGAGACGAAGACCAACGGCAACGCCCTCAAGTCCGAGCAGGTCCAGGCGTACATGGACATCGCCGCCCGCCGCGGCTACGAGGCCGTGATCACCCTCTCGAACGACGTCGCCCTGGAGGGCAGCCCCCTGGTCGACGTGAAGATCGACCGGCGGCGCAAGCACAAGGTGGGCCTCTGGCACCTGTCGTGGGCGGAGGTCGCGCACCAGGCGCAGATGCTGATCCGCCACGAGGGCGTCGGCAACGCGGCCCACGCCTGGCTGCTCCAGGAACTGCTCCACTACCTCCAGCACGACAACTCCGGCTGCCACGGCTTCCAGAACATGGGCCCGGCCTGGGTGCCGGTGCGCAACGGCATCGACGACGAGACCCTGTGCCAGGGCGACGCGCGCGCACTGGAGGTCGTGGAGAGCTGGGAGCGGCTCATCCGCCAGGTGTGCCTCGGACTGGGCGGCGAACTCGGTCAGAAGGTGCTCCCGGTCCAGCGCGCCAAGCGGGGCACGGACCCGGACGCCCGCCGCACCGCCCTCGCGGACCGGCTGTGCACCGACGGCAGGCTGCAGGCGGAACTGCGCATCGAGGGGACGCCCGGCGTCCTGGCGGTCACCGCCGACCTGCGCACCGGAAAGCTGCGTACCTCCATCGAGGTCCCGGCGCCCGAGCAGGGCTACCCGCTGTCCTGGGCGAAGCGGCTCGTCCGCCACCTGGCGGACGCACCGGCGGACCTGCACGTCGAAACCCTCGTGGAGGGCGAGACCCCCGGCCCCCGGGGCACCCTGGAACGCCTCCGCCCCGAGCCGGCCGACCTCCTCCCCAAGGACGGCGCCACCCGCATCACCGGCTTCCGCCTCTCCCTCCTCAAGAGCATGGGAAGCAGCCGGGGCAACGCGGAGACGGGCTTCATCCGCAGCGTGGACGACGCGGTGCACCGCTTCTACACCACCGTGGTCCTCCACCTGGACCGCCCGGGACCCCGCCGGGGGCCGTCGAAGGAGGGCACGCCGGCGGCCTGACCCCGGGGCGGCGACCACCCCGGCCACCGCCTCCCGCCCCCCGCGAGGTCCCTACTCGTCGAGGAACCTGGTCCCGTCCGGTCCGGCGAAGACCAGCTGGGTGAGCGGGGGGCTGTGGTCCGCGGCGACGGTGACCCGGTAGAGGCCCGTGTCGGGGACGGAGACCGTCGCGCGCAGCCGGTCGTCGCCGTCCGTCTGCACGCGGGCCGTCCTGCTGTACTCGGAGTCGACGGCCGACACGGAGCAGGTGACGCCCGCCGGGTCGTCGGTCCCGGTGACGGACAGGTCCCACTTGGCGGCGGCCCGGACGTAGTCGGGCACCTGAAGCCCCAACACCCGGTCGGCCTGCTCCTGGCCGAGGTGGTCGTCCTCCAGGAGGAAGGAGGAGACCGCGACCTGGGCCTGGGAGCCGCTCGCCAGTGCCCCGTGCTGGGCGGAGATGTTCTGGGTGTTGCGGGCGGGGGAGGCGGAGGGGCGGTGGACCGTCCCGTCCCCCTTGCCGGGGAACCGCAGGGGGCGCCCGTGGGCGTCGCGCTTGAGTTCCCCGTCGCCGTCCGCGCGGAAGCAGTACTCGGAGGCGTGGACGACGCCGGAGACCAGCCGCATCGACTGGACGGTCGCCTGGCCGACGCCGGCGACGGGCCGGAGCCCGGGCAGGGGATCGCGGGCGAGGGTCTCGAAGAAGTCCTGTGACGCCTGGAAGAGATCCTTGTCGCCCCCGAGATCGGCGACGTCCGCGGGCGTGAGGCGACGGACGGTGTCGTCCTCCTCCAGGCACAGGAAGCGGGGCAGCAGGTCGTGCACGCCCGGCATGGTGGCGGCCGCGGCGGCGAGCCGGCCGTGCGGCAGCGGGATGGGCGCGCCCTGGACCGCGTTGAGGATGTTGGCCGCGACCACGGACCCCTGATAGGGGGTGCCCAGGGTCATGACGCCCCGGGTGTCGTCGGCGAGGTCGCCGTCACCGCCGAGGGAGAGGGCCGCACGGGTGACCAGCCCGCCCATGGAGTGGGCGATGAAGACGAGGCGCGCCTCGCGCTGGTCGACCGCGTGCGCCCGGGCTGCCGCCTGGGCCGGGTGCGCGCGCCAGCGGGTGAGGTGCTCGCGGGCCGCGGTGGCCAGGGCGCGGGCATGGGCGGCGACGGGCAGACGCCAGTCGTAGGGGAAGGTGAGGACCGCCTCGGGGTGCGCGACGGTGTTCCCGATGGTCCGCAGCAGCTTGTGGTAGGGCTCGAAGCCGTTGAGGAACGGGCTCCAGACCGGGGTCCTGAGCAGCCTCGGGGCGACGACGCGACCGTAGTGGCCCGCCAGTTCGTCGGGGGTGAGCCGGAGGGGCGCCAGCCCGGAGCGGGTCAGCCAGGCACGGGTGAGCCAACGGCTGTTCGCCAGCCCCCACACCACGTCGCCGGTGCTCGTGTCCAGCAACTCGCTCCCCATGATGCCCGGAACGACGACGACGGCGTCATGGGTGACCTCGGGGAGTACCGGTGGCTCGACTCCGTAGGAGTGAGTGGGGAGATGGCCCTGTGCCCGCTGAATCATGCCTGTCACACTAGTGAGATGGGGCACACGGGGGGCGAGGTTCAGGAACAACTCGCAGTGGCCGCGATGGAGGACGACCGGCCCGTCGGCCCGCGGAAACTGCTGACCGTCGCCGTCCGTGACTACGAGGACGACGACGAGGACGAGGCGGAGGAGTTCGCGGCCGGCATCGACGAGCAACTCGAGGTCGTCGGCCAGTGGTGGGGCCCCGGCGGCTCGTTGCCGCCGTTCCACGCCGTGCCGCCGCGCGCCCTCAAGAGCCGCGACGACGTCGAGGACCTGCTGCGCACCGAGGGGGTACGCGGGATGCGGGGCCACGCCCTGGTCCTGTTCATCACCGGACACGGCATCGCCGCCGCCTCCGGCACCCACTTCCTCAAACTGCCGAAGACCGAGCAGGGGCGCTACCTGGCCACGGCCGTGCGCACCAGCGACATCATCGCCGCCGCGCTCGACTCCCACGTCGAGAACGTCCTGGTGATCGTCAACGCCTGCTACGCGGCCAGACTCGACACCGAACTCTCCCTCCTGGTCAAGGACCTCGGCCAGGACCGGCGGGAGAAGAGCCGCCTGGACGTGCTCGTCACCTGCGCCCACAACCGCACCATCGAGGTCCGCCGCTTCCCGGCCACTCTGCGCGGCGTGTACGAACGGCTCCGCACCAAGTCCGGCATCACCACCCCGTACCTCACGGTGGTGGAGTTCATGGCCGAGTACGAGCGCGAGTTACGCCACGCCGACCGCGAGCGCTACCGCCTGCGGCGCCTGGTGGACGGCAGCGGACTCGAAGACCCCAGCCCCTGCCTGCCCAACCCGGGGTACGTGCGCGCCCGGGACCTGATCGGGGTGAGCCCGCGGCAGGCGACCGCGGCCGACGGCTACTGGCTGGACCGCGCCACCGGCCGCACCCAGGAGAGCGACGCCGGGTGGTACTTCCGGGGGCGGGACGACCTCAACCGGCACATCGCGACGTTCCTCGGGCCCCGGCGCGGGCGAGGCGTCCTGCTCATCACCGGCAGCACGGGCAGCGGCAAGTCCGCCGTGATCGCCCGCGCCGTCGTGCTCAGCGACCCGCTCTTCCGCGAGGACCCCCTGTACAAGGCGGCCGCGGACCTGGCGGCCGCCGACACGATCCCCCCGGAGGGATCGGTGACCGCCGCCGTCCTCGCGCACCGCCGCGACGCCGCCCAGGTCGCCTCCGACCTGCTGCGCGCCCTGCGGGTCCGTCCCGCCCCGGTGGGGCCGGCCGACGACCCGGTGCAGCGCTGGTCGGGCCAGCTCCACGACTACGTGCGCGATGCCGGGCAGCCGGTCACGCTGGTGATCGACGGGCTGGACGAAGCCTTCGAACGTCACCGCATCGTCCACGACGTGCTGGCGCCGCTGAGCGGGTTCTGCGCGCCGTCCCCGGGCGTGCCCGGCCAGCGGACGGACGACGGCCCACCGGCGGCGCGGCCCGCGGCGCGGCTGCTGATCGGCATCCGCTCCACCCGCCCCTCCTCCCGCCCCGACCCGTCGGCCGCCGGCGACGAACACGAACTGCTGCAGGTGCTCAGGCAGGTCTTCCGCACCGCCGAGGTGCAGCGCACCGACGGCGAGGACGCCCGGCGGGACATCGAGGAGTACCTGCACGCCCTGATCAGCGCCGGCGGCCACCGCGGCACGGCCCGGGCCGCCGCGCGACTGGTCGCCCCCGTCCTCGCCCCGTCCTTCATCGACGCCAGGGTGGCGGGGGAACACCTGCGCAAGGCCCGTGATCCGGCACAGCTGGCCGCGCACCCCAGGTGGCAGAAGAGACTCAGGCAGGGCATCCGCGGCCTGCTCGTCCAGGACCTGCGGCTCGTCGAGGAGGACCGGGACGGGCTGCCCCGCGACGTCGCCCTGGCGTTGCTGCGGGCCGCCGCCTTCGCCCAGGGAGCCGGCGTCCCCTGGTCGGACATCTGGCCCCAGGTCGCGGGGGTCTTCCTGCGGCGCCGGCTGCCCGCCGACGAATGGGACACCATGATCGCCAGACTCCTCGCCGGCCGGCTCAGCGGCTATCTCGCCCACGATCACGAGGACAACCGGCTCGTCTACCGCCCCGCCCACGAAGCCCTCGTGGACCTGCTGATGAACACCGACGACGACCTGGCCGACGACGACCTCCCGGCCGACGACGTCGCGTCCGACGCCGGGAGCGAGCAGTGAGCGACCCCATCGACCCCATCGACCCACTCGAGCGCAGCGGCCACAGCGAGATCCACCGCCGGATCGCCGAGGCGCTGGCCGAACTCGTACCGGACGACTCCACCATGCCGCCCCACCCGTATCTGCGCCGGCACCTGGCCGAGCACGCCGCGCGGGGCCGCGTCCTCGACGACGCCCATGTCCCGCCCGCACTGCTGCCGTGGGAATCGAGCCTCGGGGTGCGCCGGCTGCTTGCGGCGCACCCCACCGACGCCACCGGAAGCCAGTGGCTCCAGGCCTGGGCCCGGCTCGAGCCGTTCGTGCGCGACGTCGACCCGCTGTCCCGCGCGACGAGCCTCCGCCTGGCGCGGCACACCACCCGGACGACCCCCGCCGGAGCGCCCGAGCCCCAGGCGTTCGACCGGTCGCCGGTGACCCCCGTCTGGAGCGAGGGGGCCGCCCCGGACAACGTGTGGCTCGTCAACGAGGTCGCCGTGACCGCGCTGGCCGCCGTCGACGCCCCGCACGACCGCGCCCTCGTCATGGCCGGCGACGACCGCGGCTTCCTGCACGCCCTGCGCCACGACGGCAGCAACGCCTACGCACCGCTGCGCGTCCACCGCGGTCAGATCACCCAGTTGCTGGCCCTGCCCGGCGGCCTGGTGGCGACCGGCAGCAGCGACGGCTCCGTCACCGTCGTGGACGCCCTGCGCGGTCGGCTGAAACTCCGTGCCGTGCCGCGCCGGCCGGGGACCTGGGTCAGCTCCCTGACCCTGCACCGGCCCGCACACCACACGCCGGCCCTGCTGGCGGCGTTCAGCGACGGGTACGTCGCCGCCCTCCATCCGGTCGTGCTCCGCCCCGTGGACATCCCGCTGCCCCGCCTCACGGACAGCCCCCTGCTGAGTCCCCTGCCGATGCCCGGCGGCGGCCAGGGGCTGCTGTGCGCCCAGCGCGACAGCGTCCACCTCTACGACGGCCGCCGCACCCGGCTGCTCTCGGAGCACCGGGCGCGCGTGCGCGCCGTCGCCGCACTGCCCCGGCCGGGCCGGTACGCCGTGGCCGACGAGGACGGGAACCTCTCCGTGCACGACGCGACCCGCACCGGGGAGACGATCGACCGGGCGCCCGGCAGCGGTTCGGCCATCACCTCGCTGCTGCTCACCCGGGTCGACGAGGGCTGGGCCCTGCTCACGGCGGGCGGCGACGGCAGTGCCCGCCTGTGGAGCCTGCCCGGTCTCGAACCCGTCGGCAGGCCGCTGCCCGCCCACACCGCCGCCCTGAACGCCCTCACCTGCCCGAGCGGCGCGGCCGGACCCCGCCTGATCACCGCCGGAGCCGATGCCACTGTACGGAGCTGGCCCCTGACCGCCCGGACCTTCCACGACGCCCCCGAACGCCGGGACCGCATCACGGCCAGCGCCCTTTCCCCCACGCAGCCGCATCTCCTGGCCACGGCCCGGGGCGGCCGGATCGCGGTCGGGGACATCCACCGCTCCACCGATCTCCGGACCGTTCACGAGGGGCAGGCGGTGACCGCTCTGGCCTGGCCCCGGCTGAAGGGCCGGCTGCATCTGGCGGTCGCGCTGGAGGACAGCCGGATCATCCTGCTGGACCCGGCGAAGCCGCACGGCGAACCCGTGCTGGAGCTGCCCGGGCACCATCTGCCCGCGCTGACGATGGTGCCGCTGAACGGTGTCGAACTCCTCGCCAGCGGCAGCACCGACGGCCGGGTGTGCGTGTGGGACCTGCCGTCCGGCCGGCGCCTGGCGCACTTCCCCGACCACCAGTTCAGCGTGCGCTGCCTGGCCACCCAGTACCGCCGCCGGCACGGCTTCCGGGTCGCCTCCGGCGGCAGCGACGGCAACGTACGGGTGTGGGACGTACGGACCCTCCGGCAGTGCGGTCCGACCATCAGGTGCGGACAGCACTTCGTGAACGACCTCGCCTTCGCCCTGGGACCCGACGACGAGTCGCTTGTGGCCAGCGCGGGCCAGAACGGGACCCTCAAACTCTGGCGGGCCGACACCGGCGAGCAGACCGCACAGCTCAGCCCCGGTGACGGTGAACTGACGGCGGTGACGTCCCTGACCCTGCCCTCCGGCCGCCGGCTCTTCGCCGCGGCGGGCAGGACCAGCATCCACCTGTGGGACCCGGACGCGGACCGGCGGCTGCTCCAGATCGTCACCGCGGAGCCCGTCGGCACCCTGAAGACCGCCCGTGACCACACCCGCGAAGGGGCACTGCTCCTGCTGGCCGCCGGTGAGCGGGAGACCTCCGTCTTCCGGTTGGATCACGACCGTATCTGAGGACCGTGCGCCTGCCCTATGCGCCCACGCACTGCGAATGCGCCCCGTGCGCTCCCCCCAACAGCCCTGAGAAACGGCAGCGGTTGGGGAGAATGTTCCGCCCAGTGCCTGGGGCCACGACTGTTCGATGAGTCACCCGCAACACGCGAAACCGGTGAGGAGCCATGACCGCTGCCTTAACCCGATCCGCCGGCCGCCCTGGTGGTCCGATTCCCGCGACGGCCGACGGCGACGCCCGGCCGTCCACCACGGCGGCCGGCCGGGACGGAGGACACCGCCGATGACGACGCCTTCCGTCACCAGTGTCCCCGCGCCCCCGGACGGTGTGTGGCGCCTGGGCTGGGCGCACGCCCCCGTCCGGTACAACCAGGTGGAGCCCGATACGTTCAGCGGTTCGTCGGCCGGCCGCTTCAGCCTCTTCTCCTACGGCATGCTCTACTGCGCCAGCGATCTCGCCGGCTGCTTCGCCGAGGCACTGGCTCATTTCCGGGTCGATCCGGTGATCCGCGCCCTCATGAGCGACGCCGAGCCCAACTCCGACCTCATGGGGATCGGCCAGGTCCCTTCCAGCTGGCGGGACGAGCGCATCCTCGTCCGGCTGGTCCCGACGGCGGAGGCGGCCTTCCTCGACGTCGACTCCGAGGACACCAGGAAGGCGCTGGCCGGCGAACTGGAGGCGGAACTCGCCAAGTGGGGCGTCACCGGCCCCCTCACCGACCGCGACATCTACGGCAGGGACCGCCGTATCGCGCGCCAGATCGCCGCCTGGGCGGTGGCCCAGCGCGACAGCGAGGGCGGCCAGAAGTACCAGGGCATCACCTACCGCTCCCTGTACGGCGGATGCCAGTGCTGGGCGATCCTGCGCGACACGCCGCTCAGGGAGGAGGAACGCCGGGCCATCCGGGCCGAGACGGCCGAGTTGCAGGAAGTGGCGCGGGAGTACGGACTGACCGTCAGGTGAGCATCTTGCGTCAACTGGCCGTATCCATCATCACTCGTTCCGGTCTACCCGGCGTTCCGCACGTCACACTTCAGTAACCGGTGTGACCCGCATAGTGCCAGGTCAGCGATGTTCGAGTGGCGCTGGAGGGGGGATTCGGGGGTGTTTTCACCGGGGAAAGCCATGGATTTTAGAGCTGTAAAACGGGTACCATCGACCCAACAGCCAAGAGGGGGACCGATGTTGGAAAGATCGATAGGCCGGTTAGCCGGGCTTGGACCGCGATCGGAGCACGTCGCACCGAGTACGTTCCCGCGCATCTGCGCCTCCTCCAGGCCGACACAGTGTGCTGCCCATCGCAGCGACCCGGACGCAAGCACGCGTGGCGCTCCCCGCCCCAGCTGAATCCCCGCGGTCACCACCACACACAGCCTTCACGCCGCGCACGGCGTGACATCTCCCGCTCCACAGGCAGCACCAGCGAGCGGTGAGGAAACGAGGAGACCATGTCCACTCAGCGAGAGACCACCGCAGAGGACCGAGCCCACCGCGACACGGCAGAGCTGGGCATCCCCGAGATCGCCCGCTTCCTTCAGGAACAGTTCAGTCAGCGCACCGTCGCCTACGTCGCCGGCATTGAGGACGCCAAGCAGGTAGGCCGGTGGTGCCGGGGGCAGAACAACCCCCGCTTCGACTCCGAGTTCCGCCTGCGCACCGCGTTCCAGGTCTTCCGGTACATCGAGGAGTGCGAGAACCGGCACGTCGCACGCGCCTGGATGATGGGGATGAACCCCCAGCTCGAAGACAGCTCCCCCCTGCAGGCCATCGCCGACGACCACTTCAAGGAAGTCATGGCCGCGGCCCGCTCCTACCGCCAGGGCGACCTCTGACAACGCCTACGCCGCCGACGTATTGCCCACCCCCGGAAACGCTCGGGGTCCCCTGACTCGAACGACTCGAAACTCAGGGCCAGACATCGGAGAGCGCCCGAACCCACGCACCCCTCCCCGGGCTCGCTCGGGGACGCGCCCAGCTGTACCCGCACGCGAGGCCCTGCTCCTCTCGGCGGTATCGCTGAGGAACAGGGCCTTCGGCAGGTCGGCCGAGCGGCGTCCGCTGTCCCGCCCGGTCCGTCATTCGACGAAGCTGCCGGAACCGGCTCGAGGAAGCCTGACCAAGTCGGCTGCGCCGCAGCCGGAACGACACTTCCGGCTCGCGGCCCGGCGAGAAACGGCTACTCCCGGCGACATCCACCTGGGCATACGACAAGACCCCGCACTCAGCGAACTCGCTGAGTGCGGGGTCTTTGGCACACTTACACAGTGTGCCCCCGGCAGGATTCGAGCCTGCGCACACGGCTCCGGAGGCCCTTTCGTCTCACAGCAAACGTGCTGGTCACAGTCCCAACCGTGTCACGCCGACTGCTTGTCGTCCACGGATAGTCCACGACCGAGCACTCCCTACGACGGCAGCCGTGAGGCGTGATGGGCGCGACCTCTCGTGCCCCCCTGCCACTCAGGATGGCGCTACGCGCCCTGTGAGGGCTGCGAGCGCTCCCATTACGTTGGGCATCCCACCACGAACTGTCGGAGGCAGCGGCTAGTGTTGGTCCGTCGCTGGATCGGCCAGCGCGGTGGTTGACGGAGACGGTGAAGGTGTCGAGCAAGCGGTTGGCGTTGACTTGGTTCAATCAAGACAAGGCCCTGCTGCCGTTGCCAGCGGGCGGTTATGAGTGGATCGAGCGAGACGACCCCCGCGTGACGGAAGTCCGGCTGCTGAGTGAGACCGGCCGCGTGGGTGAGGTGACCGGCACTACTGCTGACAACCTGCTCATCGTCGGAGACTCATACCAGGCCCTACACGCTCTGAACTCGATTCCTGAATACGCGCGGGAATATAAGGGCAAGGTCAAGCTGGTCTACATCGACCCGCCGTTCAATACCGAGCAGACTTTTGGTGAATTCTACGACGATAATTTTGATCATTCGGTCTGGCTCACTATGTTCCGAGACCGCATCAAGCAGTTGAGTGAACTGATGAGCAATGACGGCGTGATCTGGGTGCATCTCGACGATGCCGAAGTTCACCGCGCGCGAATGGTTCTAGATGAAGAGTTTGGAATAAGTAACCACCTGGGAACGGTTGTTTGGCAAAAGGCTGATGGGCCGCGGAATGACCTTCCGAACTTCTCACCAGACCATGACACGCTGCTTGTTTATGGCAAGACGTCGGAGGCACAACTCATCCGGTCCGCACGCGATGAGTCCCTGAACTCGATTTACAAGTCCGTAGATGGGGATCCCCGTCCGTGGTACGACGATAACCCGACAGCACCGTCCGCACATCGTAATCAGACGTGGGTGTACGCTATTCAGTCACCTATCACTGGTGAGCTCATGTACCCGGCCAATGGGCGGTGTTGGGGCACAAAGCAAGAGACGGTACTTGCCGCCCTGTCTGAGTATGCGCCCTATAAGCAGGTGGTCCTCGACGATGACGAGAAGCGCGCCGAAGTATGTGGCGTCTCTGTTGAGGAGCTACGCAAGGGTATTCCAGCATTGCTGCTAGATGTGCCTCTTGAGGAAGCGCGCGAGCTGACCGAGAAGCGGAAGGCTGCGGGCGTGTGGCCGGAGTACATCATCCGCCCGAAAGGTTCAATTGGTCGTAAAAGAATCCAGCCGGACAAGGGTTCTAACGCGCGAACCATGTGGTTCAACTCAGAAGTAGGTCATAACCGTGAGGCCAAGGCAGAGATCAAGGCTCTCTTTCCGGGCATGAACCCCTTCTCCACACCTAAGCCGGAGAGGTTGCTGCGCAAGATCATCGAAGTGACCACTCGGCCGGGAGATGTCGTGGTCGACTGCTTTGCGGGATCTGGAACTACCGCCGCAGTTGCGCACAAGCTCGGGCGGCGATGGATCACAGTTGAGACCGTAAAGACTACGGTGGATAACTTTACGGCACCACGTTTGGCGAAGGTGGTGGACGGTTCTGACATGGGTGGCGTTACGAAGCCCAAGGAACGTGTTGCCAGCATTTCCCTTCCGGATGATGTAACAGTGGCCGCGCTCGATGAGGCGCGCAAGGTGTTCGAGAAACTTGTGAAAGCGGAAGTGCTGGAGGCCGACGCTGACACGCTCGCTTCACTCGTTAAGCAGATGAAGACGAAGCCCTCAAAGGAACGTCTGTGGCACGGAGGCGGTGGCTTCCGCATGTTGAGGGTAGAGGAGCCGAAGACTGTGGTTGTCGGCGACCGAGTGTTCCTTGCAGATGGTGCGGCCGATCTAGGGCCGTGGGTCGCTGCGCAGCTTGGTTACACGCTCACGCCCGACAGACGCGGGATTGTCGGGTTGAAGAACCGTGATGCCCTCGTAGTCGTAGACGGCGTGGTGGATGAAGCGCAGATCAAGCATGCCGTTTCTCTGCTCAACGATGACGAGACACTGACCCTCGCTGGTGTCGCCGTACACCCTGATGCCACCTCTCTGCTCGCGGATATGCGGGTTGGCTCGCGAGTAATCAAGGTGCCGAACGGTCTCTTTAAGCAGTCAAGGGTGATCCGATGAGTTGGGTTGAGTACGAGCCGCAGAGGGTCGAAGCTATCGCAGCGCGACTGGACCTTCGTGACGCCAACCAGCGAGCGCTACACAAGGTTGCGGAACACCTCGCGGAAGGTGATGGGCGTGAGTTCATCTGCGATCTTGCTACCGGCGTCGGCAAGACGTATCTCGCAGCAGGCATCCTTGAGTACCTTGCCGAAGCGGGCGTGCGTAACGTCGTCATGATCGTGCCGCTGGACGTCATCTACGAGAAGACCATCCAGAACTTCACTCCCGGTAGTCAGAAGTACATTGAAGGCGCGGCATGGGAGCCCGTGGTCGTCACGGCTGAGAACTTCAAGCAGCACGTGGACGACATGAATGACTCCACGAAGCTCAAACTATTCATCTTCAAGGTGCAGACCCTCCTCAAGCCGAGCGAGGAAATGCGCCGAAAGATTCACGATGAGAACGAGAGCATGGGAGAAGCGCTCTATGCGCACCTACAGGGGCTCGATGACCTTGTAGTGCTGGCTGATGAGCATCACGTCTACTCCGGTGACGCGGAGAAGTACGGGGCCACCATTCGTGAGTTGGGTGCTCGTGCCATCGTCGGACTGACAGCGACTCCCAACAAGGCCGATGCGAGGGCGGGCAAGGTCATCTTCCGCTACACGCTCGCGGAAGCCATCGCAGACGGCCTCGTGAAGATCCCCGTGGTGGTGTACCGCGAGGACGGCACCAAGGACACTCGCTCGCAGCTTGCCGACGCCTGCCACCTACGGGGCGTGAAGGAGTCCGCATGGCGGGCCTACGCACACGCCATCGGCAAGACGACAGTTGTGCCTGTTCTCTTCGTGGTATGCGAGGAGGTCAAGAAGGCCGAGCAGGTAGCTGAAACGCTCCGCGCCGAGTTTCTGACCGAACCCGATCAGGTCTTGCTCATTACTGGTGGATCGAGTGACAAGGCACTACGAGCGCTCAAGGCGGTCGAAGATCCCAACTCCCGTGTCCGCGCCGTGGTCAGCGTGGACAAGCTCAAGGAAGGGTGGGACGTTCGAAACATCGGTGTCATCGTGAGCTTCCGCCCACTGCTCTCTGCCACTCTCACGGAGCAGGTGCTTGGCCGCGGCCTGCGTCTGCCCTTCGGCGAGCGCACCAGCATTGAGGCCATCGATACTGTGGACATCGTTGCCCACGAGTCCTACCGACAGTTGCTCGCGAGTAAGCAAGCACTCCTTGAGCAGGTGCTTGAGGAACGTGCCGCCGGTGCCAAGGAGTTGAGCACCACGCCGGCAGTCCAGAAGTCGGGCAAGGAAGGCGAAGGACCCTCCGTACCGGGTGGTCTCGCGATGACTCAGCCGAGTCTGACCTTCGTCTTCGACAATACCCACGGCGGCGAGGTGATCGATCCCTCCGTGCTCCTCAAGGTGCAACAGTACGACACCACGGTGGAGCAGCAGGAGAAGGGCGCTGCCGCCACCGTTCAGTTTGTATCCCCGGTCAACAGTGCTCCTCGCATCAAGTTCCCGCGACTTGAGCGCCAACCCATCCCCACAAAGTTCTCGCTGAGCTTGATCACGGAACAGCAGGCTCGAGACCTTGGAAGCAAGTACCTCTCCGACGAGTCGGTCTACATGAAGCGTGTGGCGCTCGACGCCGAACGTGGCATCGGTGGCGAGGTAGTGGTCGGTGAGCGCTTCCTAGAAGAAGAGAAAGCCTACATTGAGACGCTGCCGTGGTCCACGGTGAAGAAGCAGCTTGAGACCAAGGTGCTTGGACTTAGCGTAGTTGCGTCCACGCTCACTGAGTTTCAAGCCGCAAGTAATGTCATCGGCTGGTTCCTCGACGGCGCAGGAGTGACCGGAAATGAACACGCACAGTGGAGCGTGAAGCGCACAGCCCTCGCAACCCGCGCCATTGAGACAATGATTATCAAGGCATACGAGCTGCGCGCCACCACGCCCACGTGGGACTTCAACGTCATCGAGGTGCCGGTCCTGCCGCCCTCGCGGCCCATGCCTTCTCCCATACTGAGCAAGTGGGCGGAATTCGCAAAAGGCGTCTGGTATGGGGAGTGGCAGAAGAGCGTCGAGAACGTCTCAAGTTTCGATGCCCGCACTACGGAGTTCTCGCTGGCGCAGATGCTCGACTCCTCCTCACAGATCAAGTGGTGGCTGCGCATCTACACCAACGGTCCTACATGGATCGAGTGGGAGGGAGGGCGCTACTTTGCCGACTTCATCGCCATTGATACTAACGGGGTTTACTGGCTCATTGAAGGCAAGGCCGATGATGACGCTAACGACGAGAGCGTGGTAGCTAAGCGTAAGGCTGCCGAAGCGTGGGTGGAGCAGGTCAACGACGCGGGCGTATACGGCCAGTGGCGCTACCTCTTCGCCACGGAGACCGCCATAAAGGCAGCCAACGGGCGCTGGCTGGACCTCATCAAATAGCTGACGGCTCCACGTGCGCGCCGACACAAGCGCAGGAATGCCCGTAGGATATGTAGCACCCGCGGGCGTTGCGACTACTGTTGTCACCCGCATCATCTTCGTGCTCAAGGGAGAAGGCCCAACCACGTTCGACGCGGTTGGGCCTTCTCGGTTGCTGTATTAGGTCAAGCTGAGAAGCCGTTGTCTGTGGGCCGTCGTCGATTGTTCCCGTGAAGTATTCCACCTTGCACGGCACAGTGGAGGCCAGGCCGGCGATTGCGGTCTCCTCTAAGTTCGCTAGATGGACGACCCGGCCCCGTACGCCGTCGTTCCCCGGCGGATGATGTGTGGAGCCGCCTTATGCTGTCCGCGGTGGCTGCTCGGTTGCTGGTCTATCGCTCGGCCCGAAACACGGGCCGGGGGCACGACTGCTGAGGTCTACTTAAGGCTTCTGGAAGCACTGCTCCAGGTTTTTCACTACGCCTTCATCCTGGATGTGCCAAAACCCCCAATTCAGCCAGATATTTTCAACCCCAAAGACTTCACTCGCCTTATTTCCTGGGAAGCGATCAGGTATGCAAATCCCCAGATCGTGCACGACTTTCATCGGGAAGGTATGCGTGTATCTATCTGCATCAGGCCATGGCGCCTCGCGGGCAATGCTCGCTGCCGCACTTGCCTGGATCTTTGCTCTGAGCCCGCCGTCTCTCGACGATCCATTTGCGAACCAGACAAATACCAGGTCACCCGCCTGAACCATCTCGGCCGCCTTCTTTGCGTTATTGCTCGCCCCCGGTACACCCCAAATGCCGTTATTCTTGCAGATGTCCCAATTTGATCGGTATGTCGCCTTGATGCAGGCGATAAAGGCTCGCATATCAGGGATGGTAGATGTTCCGGTTGCTGCGCAGAACAGGATCCAAGGGTCTGCGTCTGTTTGATGCCAGCGGTCACGTACTCACGCGGTCGGCGTAGCGATTTTGGCCGGGAGCTGCTTTGGCGCGAGTGATCATGGCCCCGTAAGCTTCCGGCGCGTCGGGCAGTCTGTGGACCTGCCCGCTAAAGCACGACGTTGGGGCCATGATCTTCGAGGCTCGCGCCAAAGTGGCTGGCTAAAATCGCGGAGCCGACCGCCCCAGCCACGACGTACTCCTTCTCTGGCGGTAAGCGGCTGATTGCTGTGTGCGCGGCACGGGCGCCGGCCGGGCTGGAGCGGGGCGAAGACAGGAGCGCAGGCCCGGCCGGGGACCGGGCCGCGCGCGGTGAGCGGAGCGAGCCGCCTTGAACCCGTAAAGAAGGTTGTAACTCAGTCGTCGGCAGGGATGCGCCACAAGGGCGCCGCGTACTGCTCTGGGCGGCTGCTGATGAGGAGTTGGCGCAGTTCACCGCGGTGAGAGCCGCTGAGGTTCAGGGCTTCGGTGATGTGGCGGAAGGTCGTGTGGGTGACTCCGCGAGCTCGGGCGTCATGTTGGAACCGGTCGAGCCGGGACAGTACGTCGCCGGGGTCGAGCTTCGTCGGTGGCTGCTCGGTGAGCCATGCCGCCTTGTTGCGTTCGTAGTCGATCTCAGAGAAGCCGCAGATCTCGCGGCTGTACGCCTCGGCCTCGTCCAGGGCGGCCGTCGTCATGATGGCGCGGGCCAGGTTGTTGCGGCTCACGGCTTCATCCAAGTCGACTTCGTGGACCGTGGGCCCCTCGTCGGTGAGGGGTACGGCGAAGCCAGCGTCCCGGATTTCGCAGATGCCGCGGGCTCCTCGGGCCGTCGCCGCGAGCATCGCTGTGGCCTCTGAGGGGTGCCACTCCAGGACGCTGTCGACCGACTCCACGTCCCGGCCTGTGAAGCTGTGGACGAGAGGGCCGAAGAGGGGGCGCAAGTCGTCGGGTGAGACTTCACCGTCCAGTCCCGGGCCTGCCACCAGCAAGCGGAGAGGGGCGTTGACCTGACAGCACGCGGCGAGGGTGAGGGCGTCGGCGAGCGGGCTCTTGAGAGTGGGCTCGTCGCCCTGGGCGAGGATGTCGCCACCCACGTCCAGCAGATCGATCGACGCGGGGGCCAGATGGTCGATCAGCTCTTCGAGCTGGCATGTGACGCCCTCGGCGCCGTGGTGCGGGTCGAGCAGGGCGAAGGTGTGTGGGAGCTCCGCCGCGAGGCGGGGGAGTGTGGACCCTGCCGGCGCGATCGGCTCGGCCGTGGCCGGCACTGACTGGACGGAGCGAGTGATCGGCTCAAGCCCCGTGAAGCTGTCCGCTCCTCGTGGGCCCGGGATCGGGTCGATCAGGAGACGGTCCCAGGCGTACGTGAGGATCACCGCCTGGTCCTCGTCGCCGTACAGGGCGGCGTGAAG
Organism: Streptomyces sennicomposti; assembly: GCF_019890635.1. Lineage (GTDB taxonomy): Bacteria > Actinomycetota > Actinomycetes > Streptomycetales > Streptomycetaceae > Streptomyces > Streptomyces sennicomposti. Next base: position 65,806 of record NZ_JAIOAB010000016.1, on the reverse strand, counting down.
CATCGCGGCGGCGACTGCGTCGCCACCTCCTCCTGCTGCGACGATCAACCGCGTCATGTGCTCAACATTACGGGCTGAGGGCCTAGCCACTCACCCTATAGTGGCCAGAGGCCATAGCCACTTGGACGAGGAGGTCACATGCCGCAGATCGAGGAGGCTCAACCGAAGTATCTCCAGATCGCCCACTACATCCGCGATCAGATCCTTCGAGGCGACCTACGGGCAGGGGACGAGGTTCCCTCGGAACGGCAGCTGGCTGCCGACTGGAAGGTGTCCCGGCCCACGGCGGCCCGGTCATTGGAGGCGCTGAGCCATCAGGGGCTCGTCGAGAAGCGCCAGGGTTCGGGTACCTACGTGCGCAGTCTCGAAGTGAACCGGCGGGCGCGGGAGTTGTACGGCCGCGCTCGCCAAACCGGGAAGATCTACACCCCCGGCGAGTACGCCGTCATCACGTCTGCCGGCTGGCTGGACGCGCCCGATCACGTCGCCGAGGCCCTGGGGCTGACGAAGGACCGTCGGGCAGTGCACCGCCGACGGGTGACCAACAACCAGGACGGTCCGATCACCCTGTCCACTTCGTGGTTCGCGCCTGACGTCGGTCAGCGTGCGCCCAAGCTCATGGAGCCTGAGCGCATCCAGGAGGGGACGCTGATGTACGTCGAGACGATGACAGGGCGCAAGGGCAGTTACGCCGAGGACCGTATGTGCGCCCGGAGTGCCACCGACGAAGAGGCCTCGGACTTGCAACTGGGGTCTGGATCGGCCGTGTTGGTCGTCCACCACGTGGTCTACGACCTTCAGGACCGGCCGCTGGAGTTCGCCGAGGCCACCTACCCGCCGCGCCGCTGGGCGTTCGAGCAGGGTTACCCCCTCACCTGATTGCGGGCCACTTCGCGCGAACGGCTTGCGCGGCCAATGTGGCTAATGCCACCATCCAGTAAGTGGCTAAGGCCACTTACGAGAAGGGGGCACGGCGTGACGAGTCAGCGGCCGGATCAGGGTACGCGCTTAGCTTGCCGGGGATGCCGGGGGCGCGGCTGGAAACGCGTCGGTTCGCGCACGGCGGTGGCTCTGGCCATGGCCGATGACCCGGACTCGTGCCACGTCGAAGCGGCGCTGCCTCGACTGCGACGGCAGCGGCAAGGAGTGAGCGCGGATGACCTACACGATGGATCGCTACCCCTGCGAGGACTCGCCGCGGCTCGGGGCGATGACCTTGCTACCAACTCCGGAGTCCGTACCCAGGGCCCGGCGCTGGTTCCGCAAGTTCATCGCCCCTACAACCCGCTCTGCTCGGTCGACGACTGCACGCTGATGATCTCGGAGCTGGTGACCAACGCGATCTGCTACGGACGGTCGGACGAGGAGTGGCTCGTACGGGTGGAGTGGTTCCGGGAGGGAACTTCACTGCGGGTGGAGGTGCACAACCCGGGATACCCGGCGAATGTACGTCTCCGCCCGCCGGACGCGGACGACGCGCACGGGCGCGGACTGCTCCTGGTCGACTCCATCGCCGAGTCCTGGGACTCCAGGCCGAGCCGCTTCGGGGGAACGGTCGTCTCCTTCGTGATGGCCGATGCCTGGCCTTCATGAGCCAGACCTGCCCCGCTTCTACTGCCGCCCGAGCATAGTCGCTAGTCTGGTTGACTGGTTGGCCTGGCCAATCTCGACAGGCGGCGGCGTTCATGGCGTATGAAGTGGAGGCACCCAAGTACGTGCGCCTCGCGCAGACGATCCAACGTCGTATCGAGGACGGCACGTACGCGCCTGGCACACGGGTTCCCAGTGAGAACGAGTTGGTGCAGGCGTTCGGGATGTCACGCCCCACGGTCGTGCGAGCGCTGGAGCGGGACGGCTGGCTGGAGTCCCGGCAGGGTACGGGACCATGGTGCGCGGACGCCCCGCGGTCGTCGAGAGCAAGGATCGGCGCGGTCTCGAGGCCTTGACACGCGACGAGTCGCAGACCCATGGGCGCCTGGTCGATGTCACGAAGCGGGTGTCCGCCAGGCTGCCCGACGCTGCCGAAGTTGAGTTGCTGGGGCTTCCGGATGGCATCCCTGTCCTGAGCGTTCTTGTCATCGCCTGCGATGCCTCCGGCCAGGCACTGCAGGTCTCTGACGTGCTTCTTCCTGCGGATGGGCAGGAACTGGAAGACGCCTACCGTTTGAACTGAGCTGCCTGACTGCCGCCCCTCAATTCGGCCTTACGCCGACTCGGGGGAGACCCGCGACGATCGGGGACTCAAGGATCGGCCGACCGAGGATGTTCGGTGCGTGCCCATTCCTCCACAGCTCGTCGCTGTGCTGTGCGAGCACCTGGCCACGTTCGGCACGGCGAAAGACGGGCGACTCTTCTTCAACGAGAAGGGATCGGTCGTCTCGTCCTCGACCTACTACCACGTGTGGCAGGAGGCTCGGCTTTTGGCGCTCCCGCTGGCCGTACTGGCCTCGCCGCTTGCGAGCAGACCGTACGACCTTCGGCACTATCGACGTGGCTCAATGCAGGAGTCGACCGAATGGAGGTTGCCGAGCGCGCCGGCAACAGCGTCGAGGTTCTACTGACCCGCTACGTGAAGTGCCTCGACGGACGGCGCGGCGTCGCCAATCGCCGCATTGAAGACCTGCTGCGCGAATACGAGTGACAAGGCCTGATCATTTGTGAGGCCCCTGAGCGCCATGCGCAGGGACCTCGGCATCTGGTTTGTGCGTTATGCGGATCGGCTGGTCTCGATCTGCTCTGAAGCGAGTTGGCGTTCAAGGGCTCTTCGTTCACTGTCGAGGGCAGCGAGAGCTCGCATGCGAGAGCGTTCGAAGTCAGGCTGCACCTCGACGCCGAGGTCATGTCGCAAAGTGACCCGCAGTAGGTACACGCCGTCGGACAGCGGGCCGCTGAACCAAGTATGCGCCCGGCTGTATGCCGCACTTGGGCTGAGACTGCTCGGCAGGTGCTTCGCAACGGCATATCCGACACCAAGAGCCCTGTTCAGGGCCGAGGTCACTTCCAGGACGTCCTTCGACAGTGCCATCTGCGCCTGCGAATATTCCTCCGCCCAGGCCTCTTGGGCAGCATCGAGGACTGCTGACTCGACGTCTTCACCCCGCTCGGCTGCTCGGACTACATCTCGGGCAGCGACCCGATATGCGCGAGCGGTGGTGTTCAGCCGGGCATAGAGGTCACGTCTTGCTTGCTGTGCTCTGTCGTCGCGTTCCTGCATGCGTTGTCGATCAGCACGCTTTTCGCGCTTCTGGCTGGCGAACTCGTTGAACATCGCCCCACCCAGAGTTCCTCCAGCAGTGATCAGCCCAACGGCTACAGCGGATAGATCCATGAGTCCCCCAACTCGTCTGTTCGTCTGTCTGGAGCCGACGGCTGAGGGTAGCTGCGACGGTTCGCGACGCGAGCTTGATGTCTCGCCACGGCGGACCTCAGGGCCAGAGCGACGATAGCGAGGAGCAGGCCTGCTCGACTCGGATCAGGCACATCACCTGCGGCGATGCCCCAAGATCCCGTCCACGCCTCGTCCACAGACCCCGACATACGGCCGCTCCGGGCGGCACACACCTGCACAAACATAAAGACCCCGCGCTCAGCGTTTCCGCTGGTCACGGGGTCTTTAGGCACCTCACAAAGGGTGCCCCCGGCAGGATTCGAACCTGCGCACACGGCTCCGGAGGCCGTTGCTCTATCCCCTGAGCTACGGGGGCGTGTCGGGTGCGTTCCTCGCGCCCGGCGACGAGTAGAACACTACCAGCTCTGGTGGGGTGGTCATGAACGTTTTCGGGGGGAGGGGCGCCCGGGGGCTGGTCCGGGGGCTGTGTCTGCGGGTGGCCCGGACGCGGGGGAGGCCGCCGGTGTCCGCCTTCGGGGCCGGCCTGGGGTTCGTGGTCCCGGTGGCGGCTTTTCGTCGGGTGGTGGGGTGGGTGTTCGACGGCGTGGGGCGGCATCGTTCCGGGGGCGTGGTGCCGGCGTCCACCTCCGTATGCCGCGTCCCCCGGACGGGGTGGAAGTGGGGAAAACCCGGACGCGCCGGCCGGGCTGGACCTACGCTCGAGTTGTGTCAGGCGCTTCGGGACGGGTGCTTGTTGTGGACGACAACAAGGTCATCCGGCAGCTGATCAGGGTCAATCTCGAGCTTGAGGGGCTCGAGGTCGTGACCGCGGCCGATGGTGCCGAGTGTCTGGAAGTGATCCATCAGGTGCGGCCCGACGTCGTCACCCTTGACGTCGTCATGCCCCGGCTCGACGGCCTCTCCACCGCCGCCCAGCTTCGTGCCGACCCCCGTACGCGTGATCTTCCTCTCGCCATCGTCAGCGCGTGCAGCGAGCACGAGGTCGAGGCCGGGGTCGGCGTCGGGGTCGACGCCTTCCTCGCCAAGCCCTTCGAGCCCGCCGAGTTGGTGAGAGTCGTGCTGGGGCTCGTCGAGGGGCGGGGGCGGCAGGCCGGCGCCGCGGGGGACGGGCCCTCCGGGCCCGGAGGCGCCGGGCGGTGGGCCGGGCGGCCCGGCGGCTGATCCTCCACGGCCTCCACTGCGCCGTTCCTCCGTCCCGCGCATCGGTATCCCACCGTCCACATACCGATACCCCGGCCAAATGGACTCGCCTACCCACCCCCCTCCTCCCCTACGCTTGACCCGTGACCCCCGTCGAGCTCTCCCGTACCGTGCTGCGCGCGGTGCGTCGCGCTGTCGACGCGGGGGAGCTGAGCGTGGATCCGCCGGAGCGGGTCGTCGTGACTCCGCCCGGGGCCGGCGGGTGCGGTGACTACGCCACCAACGTCGCCCTTCAGCTCGCCCGGCCCGCCGGACAGCCCGCCCTCCGCGTCGCCGACGTGCTGCGCGGCCACCTCCTGGACCTCGACGGCATCCGCGACGTCTCCGTCACCGGGCCCGGGTTCCTCAACATCAGCCTCCGCGCGGCCGACGCCGACGCCGGGGCGCAGCGCCTCGTCGAGGAGATCCTCCGCCGCGGGGAGCGGTACGGGCACGCCGACCCCGGCGCCCCCTCGCGGGCCGTCGAGCTGCGCTGCCGCCGCGAACCCCGCGCCCTCGTCCACGCCGACGTCGTCGCGCGGCTCCTCCGGGCGGTCCACGGCGACACCGTCCGTATCCGTTGCGTCGGCGTCAGTGCCGGTGCCGGTGCCGGTTCCGGCGCCGGTGCCGGCGTCAGTCACGCGGGCCCGCCCCCGCCGCCCGCCTCCGCCTCCGCCTGGGCCGACCTCCTCGCCCTCCCGGCAGACATCAGCCTCACCGCCGCCGACGCTCCGGCAGACGTCCACTTCTCCGCCGGCGCTCCGGCAGACACCAGCCCCTCCGCCGGCCCTCGCGCAGACGCCAGCCCCTCCGCCGCCGCCCCCGCAGACCTCGGCCCCGCCACCACCGCCCCGCTCGACGGCAACGACACCCCCGTCACCCCCGCCACCCCCGTCACCCTCGACATCCGCCCCACCCCGGCCGTCCCCGCCCCCGCGCCCCCGGAAGGCGACCTCGCCGAAGGCCGTGCCCCCGCCGGAACCCCCGAGAGCGACCTCCTCTCCCTCGGCCCCGACGCCGCCCGCTGGGCCCTGCTCCACCCCGCGCCCCACGACCGGCCCCGTCCCGGCCGGGCGTATCTCGTCCAGCGGGAGAGCAACCCCCTCTTCCGCGTCCGGTACGCCCACGCCCGCGCCCGCGCGCTGCTGCGCAACGCCGCCGATCTCGGGTTCGGGCCCGAGCCGGGGCCCGTCGACGGGGCGGCCGCCCGTGCGCTGCTCGCCGTCCTCGCCGATCACCCCCGTGTCCTCGACGGGGCCGCCACGCACCGCGCGCCCGACCGTCTCGCCCGGCACCTCGTCAATGTCGCCGATGCCGCCCTGCCGTACCTCGTCACCGTGCTGCCGCTCGGCGAGGAGAAACCCTCGGCCGCCCACCGCGCCCGGCTCGCCCTCGCCGAAGCCGCCGGGACGGTGCTGGCCGGCGGCCTGTCCCTGCTCGGCATCGACGCCCCTGACCACCTCTGAGAGAGTGCAGAGAGACACACCGACATGAGCCGTTCCGCACATCCCGCCGGGCCCCGTCACGCCGATGTCCTGCCCGAGGGGCACTACTCGGCCCCGCCCGCCGACCTCAACACCCTCGACGCCAAGGTGTGGGCGCAGACCGTCGAGCGGGGCGCGGACGGTGTCGTGACCGTTGGCGGCCTGCCCGTCACCCGGATCGCCGAGGAGTTCGGCACGCCGGCGTACGTGCTGGACGAGGCCGACTTCCGTTCCCGCGCCCGCGCCTGGCGCGACGCCTTCGGGCCGGGCGCCGACGTGTTCTACGCCGGCAAGGCGTTCCTGTCCCGGGCCGTCGTGCGCTGGCTGGACGAGGAGGGGCTCAACCTCGACGTCTGCTCCGGCACCGAGCTGGCCACCGCGCTGTCCGCCGGGATGCCCGCGGACCGGATCGCCTTCCACGGCAACAACAAGTCCGCCGCGGAGATCGAGCGCGCCGTGCGCGCCGGGGTCGGGCGGATCGTGCTCGACTCCTTCCAGGAGATCGTCCGCGTCGCGCACATCGCCCAGTCGCTCGGGCAGCGCCAGCGGGTGCAGATCCGGGTCACCGTCGGCGTCGAGGCGCACACGCACGAGTTCATCGCCACCGCCCACGAGGACCAGAAGTTCGGCATCCCGCTGGCCGGCGGCCAGGCCGCCGAGGCGGTGCGGCGGGCGCTGAAGCTGGACGGGCTCGAACTCATCGGCATCCACAGCCACATCGGGTCGCAGATCTTCGACATGTCGGGCTTCGAGGTCGCCGCGCACCGCGTCGTCGGCCTGCTCAAGGACATCCGCGACGAGCACGGCGTCGAGCTGCCCGAGATCGACCTCGGCGGCGGCCTCGGCATCGCGTACACCAGCGACGACGACCCGCGCGAGCCGCACGAGATCGCCAAGGCGCTCACCGAGATCGTCAGCCGCGAGTGCGAGGCCGCGAAGCTGCGCACGCCCCGTATCTCCGTCGAGCCCGGGCGCGCGATCGTCGGGCCGACCGCCTTCACGCTCTACGAGGTCGGCACCGTCAAGCCGCTGGACGGGCTGCGCACCTACGTCTCCGTCGACGGCGGCATGTCGGACAACATCCGCACCGCGCTCTACGACGCCGAGTACAGCGTCGCCCTGGTCTCCCGCACCTCCGACGCCGAGCCGATGCTCGTCCGCGTCGTCGGCAAGCACTGCGAGAGCGGCGACATCGTCGTGAAGGACGCGTTCCTGCCCGCCGACCTCGCCCCCGGCGACCTCGTCGCCGTGCCCGCGACCGGCGCGTACTGCCGTTCCATGGCGAGCAACTACAACCACGCGCTGCGCCCGCCGGTGCTCGCCGTCGCCGACGGCGAGGCCCGGGTGATCGTCCGGCGCGAGACGGAGGACGACCTCCTCCGTCTCGACGTCGGGTGACGCGGGCTCGGCGGCGGGTGACGCATGAGCCAGACACGACACGTCCCGGGGCCGGAAGATCTTCGTCGCCCGGGCCGACGAAAATGAAATAAACGTCTCACGATCCGGACAAATGACAGAAACTGCGGTCCGGTGAGTGAGACTGGTCGAACCGTAGACGGTATGAGGAAACGAGGTCGGATGATGCGTACGCGTCCGCTGAAGGTGGCGCTGCTGGGCTGTGGGGTCGTCGGCTCAGAGGTGGCGCGCATCATGACGACGCACGCCGCCGACCTCGCCGCCCGCATCGGCGCCCCGGTCGAACTGGCCGGGGTCGCCGTCCGCCGCCCCGCCAAAGTGCGCGAGGGCATCGACCCGGCCCTCGTCACCACCGACGCCACCGCCCTCGTCAAACGCGGCGACATCGACGTCGTGGTCGAGGTGATCGGCGGTATCGAGCCCGCCCGGACGCTCATCACCACCGCCTTCGAGCACGGCGCCTCCGTCGTCTCCGCCAACAAGGCCCTCCTCGCCCAGGACGGGGCCGCCCTGCACGCCGCCGCCGACGAGCACGGCCGCGACCTGTACTACGAGGCCGCCGTCGCCGGCGCCATCCCGCTGATCCGCCCGCTGCGCGAGTCCCTCGCCGGCGACAAGGTCAACCGGGTGCTCGGCATCGTCAACGGCACCACCAACTTCATCCTCGACAAGATGGACTCCACCGGCGCCGGCTACCAGGAGGCCCTGGACGAGGCCACCGCGCTCGGGTACGCCGAGGCCGACCCGACCGCCGACGTCGAGGGCTTCGACGCCGCCGCCAAGGCCGCCATCCTCGCCGGGATCGCCTTCCACACCCGGGTACGCCTGGACGACGTGTACCGCGAGGGCATGACCGAGGTCACCGCCGCCGACTTCGCCTCCGCCAAGGAGATGGGCTGCACCATCAAGCTGCTCGCCATCTGCGAGCGGGCCGCCGACGGCGCCTCCGTCACCGCGCGCGTGCACCCCGCGATGATCCCGCTCAGCCATCCGCTGGCCTCGGTGCGCGGCGCGTACAACGCCGTCTTCGTGGAGTCGGAGGCCGCCGGCCAGCTGATGTTCTACGGTCCCGGCGCCGGCGGTTCGCCCACCGCCTCCGCCGTCCTCGGCGACCTCGTCGCGGTCTGCCGCAACCGGCTCAGCGGGACCACCGGGCCCGGCGAGTCGGCGTACGCCGCGCTGCCCGTCTCGCCCATGGGCGAGGTCGTCACGCGCTACCACATCAGCCTGGACGTCGCCGACAAACCCGGCGTCCTCGCGCAGGTCGCCACCGTGTTCGCCGAGCACGGGGTGTCCATCGACACCGTCCGTCAGCAGGGCAGAAATCAAAGCAGCGGCGACGCAGTCGCCGTCGTTCAGGGCGGTGGTGGGCGACGGGAGGGCGGCGAGGCCTCCCTCGTCGTCGTCACCCACCGAGCGTCCGACGCCGCCCTCACCGGCACCGTCGAGGCGCTGCGCAGCCTCGACACCGTGCGGGGCGTCGCCAGCATCATGCGGGTTGAAGGAGAGTAACCAGCAATGACCCACCAGTGGCGCGGCATCATCGAGGAGTACCGGGACCGGCTGCCGGTGTCCGACAGCACGCCGGTCGTGACGCTCCGGGAGGGCGGTACGCCCCTCGTCCCCGCGCAGGTGCTCTCCGAGCGCACCGGCTGCGAGGTCCACCTCAAGGTCGAAGGCGCGAACCCGACCGGGTCCTTCAAGGACCGCGGCATGACGATGGCGATCAGCAGGGCGAAGGAGGAGGGCGCCAAGGCGGTCATCTGCGCCTCCACCGGCAACACCTCCGCCTCCGCCGCCGCCTACGCCGTACGCGCCGGGATGGTCTCCGCGGTGCTCGTGCCGCAGGGCAAGATCGCGCTCGGCAAGATGGGCCAGGCCCTCGTGCACGGCGCGAAGATCCTCCAGGTCGACGGAAACTTCGACGACTGCCTCACCCTCGCCCGCTCGCTCAGCGACAACTACCCCGTGGCGCTGGTCAATTCGGTCAACCCGGTGCGGATCGAGGGCCAGAAGACGGCCGCCTTCGAGATCGTCGACATGCTCGGCGACGCCCCCGACATCCACGTCCTCCCGGTCGGCAACGCGGGCAACATCACCGCGTACTGGAAGGGCTACCGGGAGTACGCCGCCGACGGCGTCGCCACGAAGACCCCGCGCATGTGGGGCTTCCAGGCCGCCGGCAGCGCGCCGATCGTGCGCGGCGAGGTCGTCAAGGACCCCTCGACCATCGCCACCGCCATCCGCATCGGCAACCCGGCCTCGTGGACGTACGCGCTGGCCGCCCGCGACGAGTCCGGCGGCGCCATCGACGAGGTGACGGACCGTGAGATCCTGCGCGCCTACCGGCTGTTGGCCGCGCAGGAGGGCGTCTTCGTCGAACCCGCGTCGGCCGCGTCCGTCGCCGGTCTGCTGAAGGCCGCCGAGCAGGGCAAGGTCGACCCGGGCCAGCGGATCGTGTGCACCGTCACCGGCAACGGCCTCAAGGACCCCGACTGGGCCGTCGCCGGCGCCCCGCAGCCGGTCACCGTCCCGGTGGACGCGGCCACGGCGGCGGAACGGCTGGGCCTGGCCTGATCCGGACGGGCCGGGCGGCGCGGCTCCTGCGGGCGCCCGCCGCCCGGCACCTGCCCGGCGGGCCAGTCCTGCGGGCGCCTGCTGCCGAGCGCTTCGGCAGGTCGGCAGGTCGGCGCGGTCGGCGCGTCCTCGGGCTCGCCGCCCGGCCCCGGCGTCCCGCCCGCTTCCGGATGAGCGCACCCCGTCCCGGCGGAGTACGCCTGCCGTACCCGGCGGCGCGCCGCGCAGTCGTACGAGCCACTGCGCGCCGCGCAAGTCGTACCAGCCACCGCGCGCCGCGCGGCCGTACGCCCCACCGCGCGCCGCACGCCGGTACGGGCCCCGCAGCGGTACAGACGCACTCCGTGCCCGGTGGCACGGACGCACTCCGTGCCCGACGGTACGGACGCACTCCGTGCCGCCGTCGCCGGACACCCGCCGCGCTCCGCGCGCACTCCGCGTCCCGCGCCGCGCACTCCGTACCCCGCACTCCGTACCCCGCACCCCCCGCCACCTTCCATGACGCCCCCTCCAGGGGCACCGTGCGCAGGGTGCACGGGGGGCATGCGACACGCATCGTGCGCCTCCTGTGCGCCCTATGTCGCCACAGAACCTTCCTTCGATAGGCTGTACCGAACCCGCCCGCCGCATATGCCCCGCATAGCGTGCGGCGCCGCGCCGTTCCCGCGGTCGCGGCCCCCGGGTCCTTTCGTCCCTGTCGAACGTCAGCCGAATGTCGGTCGAATGTCCGTCGGATGCCCGTCGAACGCCATTCGGCCACCACGCAGCTCAAGGAGAGTCAACGAGCGATGGCCGGTCCAGCGTTCCGCGCCGCCGCCGTCCGGGTGCGCGTCCCCGCCACCAGCGCCAACCTCGGGCCGGGCTTCGACGCCTTCGGCCTCGCGCTGGGGCTCTACGACGACGTGGTCGTCCGGGTGGCCGACTCCGGGCTGCACATCGACATCGCGGGCGAGGGCAGCGAGACCCTGCCGCGCGACGAGAAGCACCTGCTCGTACGGTCGCTGCGCACCGCCTTCGACGTGCTCGGCGGGCAGCCGCGCGGCCTGGAGATCGTCTGCGCCAACCGCATCCCGCACGGCCGCGGCCTCGGCTCCTCCTCCGCCGCTATCTGCGCCGGCATCGTCGCCGCCCGCGCCGTGACCATAGGCGGCGAGGCCCGCCTCGACGAGATCGGGCTGCTGGAGCTGGCCACCGAGATCGAGGGCCACCCGGACAACGTCGCGGCGTGTCTGCTCGGCGGGTTCACCCTGTCCTGGATGGAGAGCGGCGCCGCCCGCGCGATCAGGATGGACCCCTGCGATTCCATCGTTCCGGTGGTTTTCGTGCCCGGGAAGCCGGTACTGACCGAGACCGCGCGCGGCCTGCTGCCGCGCACCGTGCCGCACGTCGACGCGGCCGTCAACGCGGGCCGTGCCGCGCTGCTCGTCGAGGCCCTGACCCGGCGCCCCGAGCTGCTGCTGCCGGCCACCGAGGACCGCCTCCACCAGGAGTACCGCGCCCCGGCGATGCCGGAGAGCGCCGCGCTGGTGGAGCGGCTGCGCGCCGACGGGATCCCGGCGGTCATCTCCGGCGCCGGACCGACGGTCATGGCGCTGGCCGACGCGGACACCGCCGACAAGGTGGAGCGGCTGGCCGGACCCGAATGGGCCGCCAACCGGCTGCACCTGGACCAGCAGGGCGCGTGCGTGCTCCCGTTGGCGGGCTGACACGCGATTGCCGGATTTCGAGAGGGGGAATGTTTGTTGGATCCGGTAGTGTTAATCTCAAGTCTGCACCCGACCTCACCATGGCGAGGTGCTTCGTGTCCCCGTCCGGGACCAACATTCTTCCGGGAGCTCCCCAAGTCACTCTGTGTTCCGTACGCCGTATCCGGGCAGTACGTCGTACGCGGACACTGAGCGGTCCACAGGTGGGGGTCCCCCCTCTGGGGGAGCTTCGGAATCGGTGCTACCAGGCCACGTGACACTCGGTGTCGCGGATCGTCGGGGAAGCGCCAGTCACCAGATATCTCTTCCGCCGCTTTGGCGGACCACCGCCCCGGCACGGTCCACACAGCAAGGACCGAAGCCGGACAGCACAACCGGTCGCCGAGCCAGACAGGCCGACGTCCGCTCCAGGGAAGGACCCTTCGTGAGCGACACCACCGATCTGATGGGCGCACGTGTCGAGGAGACCGCTGCCGCGCCCGCCACGGACGCCTCCGCGCCTGCCACCGGTGCCGGCTCCCGGCGGCGCCGTGGTACCGGCCTCGAGGGCATGGTGCTGGCCGAGCTGCAGCAGGTCGCCTCCGGCCTCGGCATCAGGGGCACCGCGCGGATGCGCAAGAGCCAGCTGATCGAGGTCATCAAGGAGGCGCAGGCCGGAGGGGGCGCCGCCCCCGCGAAGGCCGCCGCGCCCGCCGGCGAGGCTGAGACCAAGCCGAAGCGCCGCACCACCTCCCGCGCCCGCACGGGTGACGAGGCCGCGAAGAAGGCGGCCGAGGCCCCGGCCGAGAAGGCCACGGCCCAGCAGCAGATCGAGATCCCCGGCCAGCCCGCCAGCGAGGATGCTCCCGTGGAGCGCCGCCGGCGTCGTGCCACCGCCGACGCGGGCAGCCCGGCCGGCAGCGCCGAGACCGTCGCCGCCGAGGCGAAGAGCGAGGCGAAGGCCGAGACCGCCCCCGCGCAGCAGGCCCAGCCGCAGGCCGACGCCAAGGGCGGCGACGCCGACGGCGCCGAGGGCCGCCGCCGCGACCGTCGTGAGCGCGGCCGTGACCGTGACCGCGACCGTGACCGCGGCGGGGACCGTGACCGCGGCGGGGACCGCCGCAAGGGCGACGACCAGCAGGGCGGCGGCCAGGACGGCCGGCGTCAGCAGCAGAGCCAGCAGCAGGGCGGCGGCCGCCAGGACCGCAACAACGGCCCGCAGGACGACGACGACTTCGACGGCGGGCGCCGGGGCCGGCGCGGCCGCTACCGCGACCGCCGTGGCCGCCGTGGCCGCGACGACGTGCAGGAGCCGCAGATCGCTGAGGACGACGTCCTGATCCCGGTCGCGGGCATCCTCGACATCCTCGACAACTACGCGTTCATCCGGACCTCCGGCTACCTGCCCGGCCCGAACGACGTGTACGTCTCCCTCGCCCAGGTCCGCAAGAACGGCCTGCGCAAGGGCGACCACATCACCGGCGCCGTGCGCCAGCCCAAGGAGGGCGAGCGCCGCGAGAAGTTCAACGCGCTGGTCCGCCTCGACTCCGTCAACGGCATGGCGCCCGAACACGGCCGCGGCCGCCCGGAGTTCAACAAGCTCACCCCGCTCTACCCGCAGGACCGGCTCCGTCTGGAGACCGACCCGGGCGTGCTGACGACCCGCATCATCGACCTCGTCTCGCCCATCGGCAAGGGCCAGCGCGGTCTGATCGTGGCCCCGCCGAAGACCGGCAAGACCATGATCATGCAGGCGGTCGCCAACGCGATCACGCACAACAACCCCGAGTGCCACCTGATGGTCGTCCTCGTCGACGAGCGTCCGGAAGAGGTCACCGACATGCAGCGGTCGGTCAAGGGCGAGGTCATCTCCTCGACCTTCGACCGCCCGGCCGAGGACCACACCACGGTCGCCGAGCTGGCCATCGAGCGCGCCAAGCGCCTGGTGGAGCTGGGGCACGACGTGGTCGTGCTGCTCGACTCCATCACGCGTCTGGGCCGCGCCTACAACCTGGCGGCGCCGGCCTCCGGCCGCATCCTGTCCGGTGGTGTCGACTCGACCGCCCTGTACCCGCCGAAGCGGTTCTTCGGCGCGGCGCGCAACATCGAGGACGGCGGTTCGCTGACCATCCTCGCCACCGCGCTGGTGGACACCGGGTCCCGCATGGACGAGGTGATCTTCGAGGAGTTCAAGGGCACCGGCAACATGGAGCTGAAGCTCGACCGCAAGCTCGCGGACAAGCGGATCTTCCCGGCGGTGGACGTGGACGCGTCCGGCACCCGCAAGGAGGAGATCCTGCTCGGCGCCGAGGAGCTGGCGATCGTCTGGAAGCTGCGGCGGGTGCTGCACGCGCTGGACCAGCAGCAGGCGATCGAGCTGCTGCTGGACAAGATGAAGCAGACGAAGTCGAACATCGAGTTCCTGATGCAGATCCAGAAGACGACGCCCGCGCCGGGCAACGGCGACTAGTCGCTCTTCGGCGGGTGCGCAGGTGCCCGTGGCTTGTCGGGTGCGGGTGAGGTGCGGCTGATCGCGCACATCCCCGCGCCCCTGACAGGCAGCGTGCGTTCTCGCTGGTCGCGCACTTCCCCGCGCCTCTGAGGAGGGCCGCTTCCGTCCTTGTGACGGGGGCGGCCCTCCTCGCGTTCCCGGCCCGGCGAGAGGTTTGACACAGCCGGCCGTGTGCCGGGCGGGCGAAACCCTGTGCAACCCTTTGGCCCGTCGTGCCGTCTGAGTGTGCGAGCGACGAAGCGGTGCGCAGGGGCGCGCCCCCGCGAGCGAAGTCGGGGGCCCGGGGGTACTCGCCGACGAGGACGGAGACACCGGAGCCCGACCCTGAAAACAGGGGGTAACCGACCGGATACGAGAGCTGAGGAGCGCATGTCCGCCGAGAGCACACCGGACCCCGGCATACCGGGGGAGACCGGTTCCACGAGCAGCAGACGACGGGCCGCGGCCAAGGGCCGCCGCCGCAAGCCCCCCACGGGACGGCGCAGGGCGCTGACGGCCACCGCGTGGACCGCGGCCGGGATCGTGGTGCTGGGCGGCGCCGGCGCCGGCTACCTGTTCCTCAAGCTCAACGACAACCTCAAGACCGTCGACATCAACCAGGCCCTCGGCACCGACCGGCCCACCGCGGCCGACAACGGCTCCGAGAACATCCTGGTCCTCGGCTCCGACACCCGCGCCGGCGGCAACAAGAAGCTCGGCGGCGGCACCGACGACGGCAGCGCCCGCTCCGACACGGCGATGATCGTGCACGTCTACCAGGGTCACAAGACGGCCGGCGTGGTCTCCATACCCCGCGACACCCTCGTCGACCGCCCCGAGTGCACCGACGCGCAGGGCGGCGAGCACCGGGCCGCGCACAACGTGATGTTCAACGAGTCGTACGGCACCGGCGGCGCGGCCTGCGCCGTGAAGACCGTGGAGTCGCTCACCGGGCTGCGGATGGACCACTACCTGGAGGTCGACTTCAGCGGCTTCCAGAAGCTGATAGACGACCTCGGCGGGGTCGAGGTCACCACGACCAAGGCCATACACGACCCCAACAGCCATCTGAACCTCGCCGCCGGCACCCACACCCTCGACGGGCAGCAGGCCCTCGGCCTGGTGCGCACCCGGCACGGCGTCGGCGACGGCTCCGACCTCGGCCGCATCCAGCTCCAGCAGGCGTTCGTCAAGGCCCTGCTCACCCAGATCAAGCAGGTCGACCTGTTCGGCAACCCGAAGAAGCTCTACGACCTCGCCGACACCGCCACCAAGGCCGTCACCACCGACTCCGAGATCGGCTCGGTGAACTCGCTGCTCTCCTTCGCCGGCGGCCTCAAGGGCATCGGCGCCGGTCAGATGCACATGATCACGATGCCGGTGCAGTACGACTCCGCGAACGCCAACCGGGTCGTCATCGACGAGGCCAAGGCGCGGCAGGTGTGGAACGCCCTGCGCGCCGACCGGCCGATCCCGGCGAGCGCCACCGAGGGCACCGCCACGGGCGAGGCCAAGGACGTGGTCAGCGCCTCCTGAGGCCCGGCCGCCCGCGCCACGGGCGGCCGCCTCCCGCCGCTCCGGAGTCGCGGGAAGCGGCGAGCCGCCCGCCCCGGTGCGCGTCGTGACCCTCCCGGCGCCCGCCGGGAATACCTCGCGCCGCCCCCCGGTTTTGGGGGATGGCGCCAGTGCTGGCAGACTGGTACGTCGGCTCCGGTTCACGCTTCCGCATCCCGCGGACGGCGACCCGGCGCCCTCCCGGAACCTAGGAGACACCTTGAAGCGCGAGATCCACCCCGAGTACGTCGAGACGCAGGTCAGCTGCACCTGTGGCGCGTCGTTCACCACCCGCAGCACCATCGAGTCCGGCACCATCCGGGCCGAGGTCTGCTCCGAGTGCCACCCGTTCTACACGGGCAAGCAGAAGATCCTCGACACCGGTGGCCGTGTGGCCCGCTTCGAGGCCCGCTTCGGCAAGGCTGCCGCCGGCTCCAAGAAGTAGCGAGCCCCTTTTCGCCGGTCCACGGCCGTACCCCCTCGCGGGGCGGGCCTGGACCGGCGTTTTTGGTCGTTCGCCTTCCCCTTACCAGCAGTACAGGCAGTACAGGAGCCGCAAGATGTTCGAGGCCGTCGAGGAGCTCGTCGCCGAGCACGCCGACCTGGAGAAGAAGCTCGCCGACCCGTCGGTCCACGCCGACCAGGCCAACGCCCGCAAGCTGAACAAGCGTTACGCCGAGCTGACCCCGATCGTCGCCACGTACCGCTCCTGGAAGCAGACGGGCGACGACATCGAGACCGCGCGCGAACTGGCCGCCGACGACCCGGACTTCGCCGCCGAGGTCAAGGAGCTGGACAAGCAGCGCGAGGAACTCACCGAGAAGCTGCGCCTGCTGCTCGTGCCGCGCGACCCCAGCGACGACAAGGACGTCATCCTGGAGATCAAGGCGGGCGCGGGCGGCGACGAGTCGGCGCTGTTCGCCGGCGACCTGCTGCGCATGTACCTGCGCTACGCCGAGCGCGTCGGCTGGAAGACCGAGATCATCGACGCCACCGAGTCCGAGCTGGGCGGCTACAAGGACGTCCAGGTCGCGGTGAAGGCCCGCGGGCAGATCGAGCCCGGCCAGGGCGTGTGGGCCCGGCTGAAGTACGAGGGCGGCGTGCACCGCGTGCAGCGCGTGCCGGCGACCGAGTCGCAGGGCCGTATCCACACCTCCGCGGCCGGTGTCCTGGTGACCCCGGAGGCCGAGGAGGTCGACGTGGAGATCAACCCGAACGACCTGCGCATCGACGTCTACCGGTCCTCGGGCCCCGGCGGCCAGTCCGTCAACACCACCGACTCCGCGGTGCGCATCACGCACCTGCCCACCGGCGTCGTGGCCTCCTGCCAGAACGAGAAGAGCCAGCTCCAGAACAAGGAGCAGGCGATGCGTATCCTGCGCTCCAGGCTGCTCGCGGCCGCGCAGGAGGAGGCGGAGCGGGAGGCCGCGGACGCCCGCCGCAGCCAGGTCCGCACCGTCGACCGCTCCGAGAAGATCCGCACGTACAACTACCCGGAGAACCGCATCTCCGACCACCGCGTCGGCTTCAAGGCGTACAACCTCGACCAGGTGCTGGACGGCGACCTCGCCGCGGTGATCCAGGCCTGCGTCGACGCGGACTCGGCCGCCAAGCTCGCGGCCGCGTAAGGCACCCGCGGGCCGCGCACGGCACGCAGTACGAAGCACGAGCACCGGAGGACGAGCGTGCAGCAAGAATTCGGGGGGCGCCCCCCAGGCCCCCGCAGCGTGCTGCTCGCGGAGGTGGCGCAGGCCACCCAGCGGCTCGCCGACGCCGGCGTGCCCTCGCCGCGCAACGACGCCGAGGAGCTGGCCGCGTTCGTGCACGGCGTCAAGCGCGGCCAGCTGCACACCGTCAAGGACGCCGACTTCGACGCCCGCTACTGGGAGGTGATCGCCCGGCGCGAGCAGCGCGAGCCGCTGCAGCACATCACCGGGCGGGCCTACTTCCGCTATCTGGAGCTGCAGGTGGGCCCCGGGGTGTTCGTACCGCGCCCGGAGACCGAGTCCGTGGTCGGCTGGGCCATAGACGCGGTGCGGGCGATGGACGTGGTCGAACCGTGCATCGTCGATCTGTGCACCGGCTCGGGCGCCATCGCGCTCGCCCTGGCGCAGGAGGTGCCGCGCTCGCGGGTGCACGCCGTGGAGCTGAGCGAGGACGCGCTGCGCTGGACCCGGAAGAACGTCGAGGGCTCCCGCGTCGATCTGCGCCAGGGCGACGCCCTGACCGCCTTCCCGGACCTGGACGGCCAGGTCGACCTGGTGATCTCCAACCCGCCGTACATCCCGCTCACCGAATGGGAGTACGTCGCCCCGGAGGCCCGCGACTACGACCCCGAGCTGGCGTTGTTCTCCGGAGAGGACGGCCTCGACCTGATCCGCGGCATCGAGCGCACCGCGCACCGGCTGCTGCGTCCGGGCGGCGTCGTCGTCATCGAGCACGCCGACACCCAGGGCGGACAGGTGCCGTGGATCTTCACCGAGGAGCGGGGCTGGGCCGACGCGGCCGACCATCCCGACCTGAACAACCGGCCCCGGTTCGCCACCGCCCGCAAGGCGCTGCCGTGACCGCGCCCGCCAGGACTTCAAGCCAGCAGTACGTGTACGAGGAGGCCCGCTGACAATGGCACGGCGATACGACACCAACGACGCGACCGACCGTGCGACGGGTCTGCGCGAGGCAGCGTCCGCCGTCCGCCGGGGCGAACTCGTGGTGCTGCCGACCGACACCGTGTACGGCATCGGCGCCGACGCGTTCTCCGGGGACGCCGTGGCCGATCTGCTGGACGCCAAGGGCCGCGGCCGCGCCATGCCCACGCCGGTCCTCATCGGCTCCCCGAACACGCTGCACGGCCTGGTCACGGACTTCTCCGAGCAGGCCTGGGAACTGGTCGACGCGTTCTGGCCGGGCGCGCTGACCCTGGTCGCCCGCCACCAGCCGTCGTTGCAGTGGGACCTCGGCGACACCCGCGGCACGGTCGCCGTGCGCATGCCGCTGCACCCGGTCGCCATCGAACTGCTCACCGAGGTCGGCCCGATGGCCGTCTCCTCGGCCAACCTCACCGGCCATCCGGCGCCCGAGACCTGCGACGCCGCGCAGGAGATGCTCGGCGACTCCGTCTCCGTCTACCTCGACGGCGGCCCCACCCCCGGCAACGTGCCCTCCTCCATCGTGGACGTCACCCGCGAGGTGCCCGTCCTGCTGCGCGAGGGCGCGCTGTCGCCCGAGGAGCTGCGCAAGGTCGTACCCGACCTCGAGGTGGCGAATTGACGGCCCCTGACGCGGGGCGTGGCATAGGCGGAAAGACCGCGCCGGGCAGCATCCCGGCGCAGCCGGGGCCGCCCGGCGAGACGTTCCGCATCCTCCACGTCAGCACCGGCAACGTGTGCCGCTCGCCCATCACCGAGCGGCTGACCCGGCATTTCCTCGCGGACCGGCTCGGCGATCCGGCGGGCGGCGGGCTGATCGTGGAGAGCGCCGGCACCTGGGGCCACGAGGGCGCGCCCATGGAGACCAACGCGGAGACGGTCCTCGCCGACTTCGGCGCGGACGCGTCCGGCTTCACCGGCCGCGAACTCCTCGACGAGCACGTGATCATGGCCGACCTGGTGCTCACCGCGACCCGCGACCACCGCGCCCAGGTGGTGTCGATGGGCCACTCGGCGGGGCTGCGCACCTTCACGCTCAAGGAGTTCACCCGCCTGGTCAAGGCGATAGACCCGGCGACGCTGCCGCCCCTGGAGGACGGCGTGGTCGAACGCGCGCGCGCCCTGGTCCGCGCCGCCGCCGCTCTACGCGGGTGGCTCCTGGCCCCGACCGCGGAGGCGGACGAGGTCTACGACCCCTACGGGGCCCCGCTGCCGTTCTTCCGCTCGATCGGCGACGAGATACACCAGGCCCTGGACCCGGTGGTGACGGCCTTGACGGGGGTCGCGGCGCGCGCCTGAGGGGTCGGGAGCACCCGTCGGGCACAGGGCCTCGCGTGTGGATCATGCCGGGCTCGCGGGGCCTGATCCACACGGGAGGCCCAGCGGCCGCGCGGGGCCCCGGGTGCGGGCCTACATTGGACGTACGTCACCGTCGACCCGTCCGGAGACCACCATGTCGGTCATCCCCGCTCTTGAGGGCGACGTCCTGCGACGGCAGGACCCCGAAGTGGCCGACCTGGTGCTGGGCGAGCTGGAGCGGCAGTCGACCACATTGCAGCTGACGGCGGCGGAGAACTTCACCTCGCCCGCGGTCCTGGCCGCGCTCGGCTCCCCGCTGGCCAACAAGTACGCCGAGGGCTACCCCGGCGACCGCCACCACGGCGGCTGCGAGTTCGTGGACGCCGCCGAGCGGCTCGCGGTGCGGCGCGCGACCGAGCTGTTCGGCGCCGAGCACGCCAACGTGCAGGCGCACTCCGGCTCCTCGGCCGTGCTGGCCGCCTACGCGGCGCTGCTGCGCCCCGGCGACACCGTCCTGGCCCTCGGGCTGCCCTACGGCGGCCACCTCACGCACGGCTCGCCTGCGAACTTCTCCGGGCGCTGGTTCGACTTCGTCGGCTACGGCGTCGACGCCGAGAGCGGGCTCATCGACCACGTCCAGGTGCGCACCCTGGCCCGCACGCACCGGCCCAAGGCCATCGTGTGCGGGTCGATCGCCTATCCCCGCCACCTCGACTACGCCTTCTTCCGCGCGGTCGCCGACGAGGTGGGCGCCTATCTGATCGCGGACGCCGCGCACCCCATGGGCCTGGTGGCCGGGGGAGCGGCGCCGGACCCGGTGCCGTACGCGGACGTGGTGTGCGCCACCACGCACAAGGTGCTGCGCGGGCCGCGCGGCGGGATGCTGCTGTGCGGGAGCGAGCTGGCCGAGCGGGTGGACCGGGCGGTGTTCCCGTTCACCCAGGGCGGCGCGCAGATGCACACCATCGCGGCGAAGGCCGTCGCGTTCGGCGAGGCGGCCACGCCGGCCTTCGCGGCGTACGCCCACCAGGTGGTCGCCAACGCGCGCGTGCTGGCCGCGTGTCTGGCCGCGGAGGGGCTGGCGGTGACCACCGGCGGCACCGACACCCATCTGATCACCGCGGACCCGGCGCCGCTCGGCGTCGAGGGGCGCACCGCGCGCGGCCGGCTGGCGGCGGCCGGGATGGTGCTGGACTGCTGTGCGCTGCCGCACACCGACGCCCGCGGACTGCGCCTGGGCACCGCGGCGATCACCACCCAGGGCATGGGACAGGAGGAGATGGCGCGGATCGCGGTGCTGTTCGGCAAGGTGCTGCGCGGCGAGGTGGACGTGGTGCGGGCCCGGGAGGACGTGCGCGAACTCACCGGGGCGTACCCGCCGTATCCGGGCTGATCCGGGGCAGACGCACCCGGGAGGAAACGGTACACAGCCACACGTGCAACCATCGTCGCTACCCGGAAGTCCCCATACATATGCCCGCGTCGCTAGTGTGTGGGGCTGAGATGGCCAGCGAGACCTGTGGGGAATGCCCGTGCGTGAATACCTGCTGACGCTCTGCGTCACGGCCGCGGTGACGTACCTGCTGACCGGGCCGGTGCGCAAGTTCGCGATCGTGGCGGGGGCGATGCCGGAGGTCCGGGCGCGGGACGTGCACCGGGAACCCACTCCGCGGCTCGGCGGTATCGCGATGTTCTTCGGCATGTGCGCGGGGCTGCTGGTCGCCGACCACCTCACCAATCTGAACGAGGTCTTCGAGAAGTCGAACGAGCCGCGGGCGCTGCTCTCCGGGGCCGCCCTGATCTGGCTGATCGGCGTGCTGGACGACAAGTTCGAGATCGACGCCCTGATCAAGCTGGGCGGCCAGATGATCGCCGCCGGTGTGATGGTCATGCAGGGTCTGACGATCCTGTGGCTGCCGGTGCCGGGTGTGGGCACGGTGGCGCTGACCCAGTGGCAGGGCACGCTGCTGACGGTGGCGCTGGTCGTCATCACCATCAACGCGGTCAACTTCGTGGACGGCCTGGACGGTCTGGCCTCGGGCATGGTGTGCATCGCGGCCGCCGCGTTCTTCATGTACGCCTACCGCATCTGGTACTCGTACGGCATCGAGGCCGCCGCCCCGGCCACCCTGTTCGCGGCCGTGCTGATGGGCATGTGCCTCGGTTTCCTGCCGCACAACATGCATCCGGCGCGGATCTTCATGGGCGACTCCGGCTCGATGCTCATCGGCCTGGTGCTGGCGGCCGGCGCGATCTCGGTGACCGGGCAGGTGGACCCGGACGTGATCGGCCTGTTCGCCGGGTCCGAGCGCAACGCGGTGCACCAGATGGTGCCGGTCTACATCCCGCTGCTGATGCCGCTGTCGATCATCGCCATCCCCGCCTGCGACTTCGTCTTCGCGGTGGTGCGGCGCACCTGGCGCGGGCAGTCGCCGTTCGCCGCGGACCGCGGCCATCTGCACCACCGGCTGCTCCAGATCGGCCACTCGCACAGCCGGGCCGTGCTGATCATGTACTTCTGGGCCGCGGTCATCGGCTTCGGCGCCCTCGGCTACTCCGTCAACTCCGCGTCCATGTGGATCGTGCTGGGCATCGTCTTCCTCAGCTTCGTCGGTCTGGTGCTGCTCCTGCTGCCGCGCTTCACACCGCGCGCCCCGCGCTGGGCCGAGCGGTTCGTGCCGCCGCGCTACCGCCGCCGGCGCGCCGCGGCCACGGCGCCGGACGCGGCCTCGCCCGCGGGCCTGGCCGCCGCCGCGGCGCCCGAGGACGGCGGGGCGAGCGGGAACCGGGTGGCCCGCGAGCACCCCGCGCCGGTGGCGGCGGGGGTGGCCGGGGTCAACGGAGCGACCGCCGTCGGCGCCCGTCCTCGGCTCCTCGAGGGGCGCAAAGCCGGAACGTCACGCTGACGCCAAGGTAAGAATCTGACTAAAGCGTTGCCCATTCATGGGGGAGCGAAGCGGCTTATACCAGACAAGTCGCCCCGGTTTTTGCACAGACGCGCACTGTCACTCTCATGTGTGACAGCCAGCACACGCTCTTGGTAAAGACCGCATCAAATAGTTTGTGA
Organism: Streptomyces sennicomposti; assembly: GCF_019890635.1. Classification (GTDB taxonomy): domain Bacteria; phylum Actinomycetota; class Actinomycetes; order Streptomycetales; family Streptomycetaceae; genus Streptomyces; species Streptomyces sennicomposti. The sequence continues at coordinate 43,057 of NZ_JAIOAB010000016.1, read as the reverse complement.
TACCGTTCACGAGAACCCGGGATGCAGCCGAAGGGGCCAAGTGCAAGGGTCCCCCGGCGTAGAGGTTCCTCTCTCGAACCGGGGACTACGCTCGTCCATGACGACACCCCTGCCCCCCTGCGAAAGCGGAGTTGCCGCCATGCCGTCCAATGACGTCCGGAACCTACTGCAGATCGCTGCGCCCGCAGCGGCTGCGGGCGTGATCGCCGTCGCCGTGAGCGCCGCGGTCGCGGGGGGCCAGGGCGCGCTCGGTGCGGCCATCGGCACGGTGCTGGCCGTCCTGTTCATGGGAATCGGCCTCTACGTGCTGCAGTGGACGGCGAAAACGCTTCCGCAGCTGTTCCAGGCGATGGGCCTGATGCTGTACATGGCCCAACTGCTCCTCCTCCTCGTCTTCGTCGCCGTCTTCAAGGACACCTCCGCCTTCAACGCGAAGGCGTTCGCCGCGGCGCTCGTGGCCACCACCGTCGTATGGATGGGCGCGCAGGCCCGTGCGCATATGAAGGCCAAGATCTTCTACATCGATCCGGACCACGCGAAGGACGAGAAGCGCGAGAAGACGGGACCGTCCTCGTGAGGGGTAGGGGCGGGATAAAGGCTTGCGAGATCTCCTGCTATCGTCCGGTGCCAACTGCGGCATCGCGGGCGCGGGCAGCTGAGCTGACGCCTGCTCGATCGCGAAGCTCGATGCCCCCCAGCCGCCCCCACATTCGTCACACCAGTCCGGTGCCGATCCGCGGCCGTGCGCCGCGCCGACACAACGAGGTTGCCGTACCCATGCGTCATGCCGAAGGAGTCCGCGGTGAGTGCTGACCAGACCCAGCTCGCCTTTGACTGGAGTTGTCGGGTCATGTCCGACAACGGGTGCGGCTTCCCGGCCCCGGGCCTGCAGTCCTTCCTGTTCAAGCCGCTCGCCACGGTCGGGGGCTTCGAGTTCAACAAGGTGATGCTGCTGGTGCTCATCACCACCGTGCTCGTCATCGGCTTCTTCTGGGCCGCCTTCGGCAAGGCCAAGGTCGTCCCCGGCAAGCTGCAGATGGTCGGTGAGGCCGGCTACGACTTCGTGCGCCGCGGCATCGTCTACGAGACCCTCGGCAAGCGTGAGGGCGAGAAGTACGTCCCGCTCATGGTCTCGCTGTTCTTCTTCATCTGGATCATGAACATCTGGTCCGTGATCCCGCTGGCGCAGTTCCCGGTGGCCTCGGTCATCGCATTCCCGGCGGTGCTGGCCGCGATCGTCTACATCACCTGGGTCGCGCTCACGTTCAAGAAGCACGGCTTCGTCGGCTTCTTCAAGAACGTCACGGGTTACGACAAGTCCCTCGGCGCCGTGCTGCCGCTGGTCATGGTCATCGAGTTTTTCTCGAACCTGGTGGTCCGCCCGTTCACGCACGCGGTGCGACTCTTCGCCAACATGTTCGCCGGTCACCTGATGCTGGTCATGTTCACCGTGGCCTCCTGGTACCTGCTCAACAGCTGGCTGGTCGTCGGCGCCGGCGTCTCCTTCGTGATGACGATCGCCATGATCCTGTTCGAGCTTTTCGTCCAGGCCGTCCAGGCATACGTCTTCGTACTGCTGGCCTGCTCCTATGTTCAGGGCGCTCTCGCCGAGCACCACTGAGTCGCATCACCTGCCCGCCCCCCAGTCGTCCGGTGGCCAACCCCCACCGGTCCGTAAAAGAGAAGGAAGAAACGGCATGTCCGCTGCCATCGACCTCGCCGCCGGCGTCTCCGGTTCCCTCGGTTCCATCGGCTACGGCCTCGCGGCCATCGGCCCCGGCATCGGCGTCGGCATCATCTTCGGTAACGGCACCCAGGCCCTGGCCCGCCAGCCCGAGGCCGCCGGTCTGATCCGCGCCAACCAGATCCTCGGCTTCGCCTTCTGTGAGGCGCTCGCCCTCATCGGCATCGTTATGCCGTTCGTGTTCGGTCGGTAATCAGCCACCCACCGACACGTTTCGACGAAAGGCACTGATGTGATCGCCAACCTGGCACAGCTGGCGGCCGAGGAGACCGAGCAGAACCCGCTCCTCCCGGCCGGCCCCGAGCTGCTCGTCGGCACCATCGCCTTCGCCATCGTGTTCTTCTTCTTCTGGAAGAAGCTGCTCCCGAACATCAACAAGGTTCTGGAGGAGCGCCGAGCGGCGATCGAAGGCGGTATCGAAGAGGCCGACGCCATGAAGGTCGAGGCCCAGAGCGTCCTTGAGCAGTACAAGGCGCAGCTGGCCGAGGCCCGGCACGAGGCCGCGCGCCTGCGCCAGGAGGCGCAGGAGCAGGGCGCCGCGCTCATCGCCGAGATGCGGGCCGAGGGCCAGCGTCAGCGCGAGGAGATCGTCGCCGCCGGCCACGCCCAGATCGACGCCGACCGCAAGGCCGCCGCGTCCTCGCTCCGCCAGGACGTCGGCAAGCTCGCCACCGAGCTGGCCGGCAAGCTCGTCGGCGAGTCCCTCGAGGACCACGCCCGGCAGAGCCGCGTCATCGACCGCTTCCTCGACGAGCTCGAGGAGAAGGCCGAGGCGGCGCGATGAACGGAGCGAGCCGCGAGGCCCTGACCTCCGCACGTGAGCGTCTCGACGCGCTGACGGACTCCACGTCCGTCGACGCCGCGCGGCTCGCCGACGAGCTGGCGTCCGTCACGGCGCTGCTCCACCGCGAGGTCGGCCTGCGTCGGGTCCTGACCGACCCGGCGCAGTCCGGTGACGCCAAGGCCGCGCTGGTCCAGCGCCTGCTCGCCGGCCAGGTCGGCGAGGCCACCGTGGACGTGGTGTCCGGCACCGTGCGCTCGCGCTGGTCGCAGTCCCGGGACCTGGTGGACGCGCTGGAGGAGCTGGCGAACCTCGCCGACCTCACCACCGCCCAGCGGCGGGGCGCGCTCGACGAGGTCGAGGACGAGCTGTTCCGCTTCGGCCGGATCATCTCCTCCAGCACCGAACTGCGCGCCGCGCTGACCGACCGGGCCGCCGGCGCCACGGCCAAGGCCGAGCTGCTGCACCGCCTGCTCGGCGGCCGGGCCAACCGGATCACCGAGCGTCTGGTGACGCGCCTTGTGACCGCGCCGCGGGGACGTAGCCTGGAAGCGGGACTGGAGTCCCTGTCCAAGCTCGCCGCCGACCGCCGGGGCCGCATGGTCGCCGTCGTCACCTCGGCGGTCCCGCTGAGCGACACCCAGAAGCGACGCCTCGGCGCCGCCCTCGGCAAGCTCTACGGCCGCCAGATGCACCTCAACCTCGACGTGGACCCCGAGCTGGTCGGCGGAGTCCGGGTGCAGGTCGGCGACGAGATCATCAACGGCTCGCTCGCGGACCGGCTCGACGACGCCGCCCGCCGCATGGCGAGCTAGCAGCAACTCAACACGCAAGACGTACACGACGGCCCTGGTTGGGCCGTGCAGAGGATTCACCTCTTTTCGGGGGGAGTCCCAGACTCGTGGAATGCCCCCCCGAGTGAAACTTCGGGCCCAACAAGGAGAGCAGGGAACCCAGATGGCGGAGCTCACGATCCGGCCGGAGGAGATCCGGGACGCGCTGGAGAACTTCGTCCAGTCGTACAAGCCGGACGCGGCCTCGCGCGAGGAGGTCGGTACGGTCACCCTTGCCGGCGACGGCATCGCGAAGGTCGAGGGCCTGCCCTCGGCCATGGCCAACGAGCTGCTGAAGTTCGAGGACGGCACCCTCGGCCTCGCCCTCAACCTCGAGGAGCGCGAGATCGGTGCCATCGTCCTCGGCGAGTTCAGCGGCGTCGAGGAGGGCCAGCCGGTCACCCGCACCGGTGAGGTCCTGTCGGTCGCCGTGGGCGAGGGCTACCTCGGCCGCGTCGTCGACCCCCTCGGCAACCCGATCGACGGCCTCGGCGAGATCGAGACCGACGGCCGCCGCGCCCTCGAACTGCAGGCCCCCACGGTCATGCAGCGCAAGTCGGTGCACGAGCCGATGGAGACCGGCTACAAGGCCGTCGACGCCATGACCCCGGTCGGCCGCGGCCAGCGCCAGCTGATCATCGGCGACCGCCAGACCGGCAAGACCGCCCTGGCCGTCGACACGATCATCAACCAGCGCGACAACTGGCGCACCGGCGACCCGAACAAGCAGGTCCGCTGCATCTACGTCGCCATCGGCCAGAAGGGCTCCACCATCGCGTCGGTCCGCCGCGCGCTGGAGGAGAACGGCGCGCTGGAGTACACGACCATCGTCGCCGCCCCGGCCTCCGACCCGGCCGGCTTCAAGTACCTGGCGCCCTACACCGGTTCCGCCATCGGCCAGCACTGGATGTACCAGGGCAAGCACGTCCTGATCATCTTCGACGACCTGTCGAAGCAGGCCGACGCCTACCGTGCCGTCTCCCTGCTGCTGCGCCGTCCGCCGGGCCGCGAGGCCTACCCGGGCGACGTCTTCTACCTGCACTCCCGTCTGCTGGAGCGCTGCGCGAAGCTCTCCGACGACATGGGCGCCGGTTCGATGACGGGTCTGCCGATCGTCGAGACCAAGGCCAACGACGTCTCGGCGTTCATCCCGACCAACGTCATCTCCATCACCGACGGCCAGTGCTTCCTGGAGTCGGACCTGTTCAACGCCGGTCAGCGCCCCGCGCTGAACGTCGGCATCTCCGTCTCCCGAGTCGGCGGCAGCGCGCAGCACAAGGCGATGAAGCAGGTCTCCGGCCGACTGCGCGTGGACCTCGCCCAGTTCCGTGAGCTGGAGGCGTTCGCCGCCTTCGGTTCCGACCTGGACGCGGCCTCCAAGTCCCAGCTGGAGCGCGGCCAGCGCATGGTCGAGCTGCTCAAGCAGGACCAGTACCAGCCGATGTCCACGGAGGACCAGGTCGTCTCCGTGTGGGCCGGCACCACCGGCAAGATGGACGACGTCCCGGTCGCCGACATCCGCCGCTTCGAGAAGGAGCTGCTGGAGTACCTGCACCGCAAGGAGCAGGGCCTCATGACCTCCATCCGCGAGGGCGGCAAGATGTCCGACGACACCCTCACGGCCATCGCCGACGCGATCGCGGAGTTCAAGAAGCAGTTCGAGACCTCGGACGGCAAGCTGCTCGGCGAGGACACTCCGGCCGCTGCCGCCAAGTGACGTAAGGAAGGGACCTGACTCATGGGAGCCCAGCTCCGGGTCTACAAGCGTCGCATCCGATCCGTCACCGCGACCAAGAAGATCACCAAGGCGATGGAGATGATCGCTGCCTCGCGCGTCGTCAAGGCGCAGCGCAAGGTGGCGGCCTCCACGCCGTACGCGCAGGAACTGACCCGCGCGGTCACGGCGGTCGGCACCGGTTCGAACACCAAGCACCCGCTGACCACGGAGGCGGAGAACCCGACCCGCGCCGCGGTGCTGCTCCTCACGAGCGACCGCGGTCTGGCCGGCGCCTTCAACTCCAACGCCATCAAGGCGGCGGAGCAGCTGACCGAGCGCCTGGAGCGCGAGGGCAAGCAGGTCGACACGTACATTGTCGGCCGGCGCGGCGTCGCCCACTACAACTTCCGCGAGCGCAAGATCGCGGAGTCGTTCACGGGCTTCACCGACGAGCCGTCGTACGCGGACGCCAAGAAGGTCGCGGCGCCGCTGATCGAGGCCATCGAGAAGGACACGGCTGACGGCGGCGTGGACGAACTCCACATCGTCTACACCGAGTTCGTCTCGATGATGACGCAGACCGCGGTCGGCCCCCGACTGCTTCCGCTGCGTCTGGACGAGGTCGCGGCCGAGACGCGGAAGAAGGACGAGATCCTTCCCCTCTACGACTTCGAGCCGTCGGCGGAGGACGTCCTCGACGCCCTGTTGCCGCGCTACGTCGAGAGCCGCATCTACAACGCGCTGCTCCAGTCGGCCGCTTCGAAGCACGCCGCCACGCGGCGCGCGATGAAGTCGGCGACCGACAACGCGGGCGAGCTGATCAACACGCTCTCCCGTCTTGCCAACGCGGCCCGCCAGGCCGAAATCACCCAGGAAATCAGCGAGATCGTCGGTGGCGCGAGCGCCCTGGCCGACGCGACCGCGGGGAGTGACAACTAATGACCACCACTGTTGAGCCGACCGCTGCGTCGGGCGTGGCCACCGGCCGCGTCGCGCGGGTCATCGGCCCGGTCGTCGACGTGGAGTTCCCCGTCGACGCGATGCCGGACATCTACAACGCCCTGCACGTCGAGGTCGCCGACCCGGCGAACGAGGGCGAGCGCAAGACGCTGACCCTGGAGGTCGCCCAGCACCTGGGTGACGGCCTGGTCCGCACCATCTCCATGCAGCCCACCGACGGCCTGGTCCGCCAGGCCCCGGTCACCGACACCGGCGACGGCATCACCGTCCCGGTCGGCGACTTCACCAAGGGCAAGGTGTTCAACACCCTCGGTGAGGTGCTGAACGTCGACGAGCAGTACACGGGCGAGCGCTGGTCCATCCACCGCAAGGCCCCGAACTTCGACGAGCTCGAGTCGAAGACCGAGATGTTCGAGACCGGCGTCAAGGTCATCGACCTGCTGACCCCGTACGTCAAGGGCGGCAAGATCGGTCTGTTCGGCGGCGCCGGCGTCGGCAAGACGGTGCTCATCCAGGAGATGATCTACCGCGTCGCCAACAACCACGACGGTGTCTCCGTGTTCGCCGGTGTCGGCGAGCGCACCCGTGAGGGCAACGACCTCATCGAGGAGATGTCCGACTCGGGCGTCATCGACAAGACCGCGCTGGTCTTCGGCCAGATGGACGAGCCCCCGGGCACCCGTCTGCGCGTCGCGCTGGCCGGCCTCACCATGGCCGAGTACTTCCGCGACGTCCAGAAGCAGGACGTGCTGTTCTTCATCGACAACATCTTCCGCTTCACGCAGGCCGGCTCCGAGGTCTCCACGCTGCTCGGCCGCATGCCGTCCGCGGTGGGTTACCAGCCGAACCTGGCCGACGAGATGGGTCTCCTCCAGGAGCGCATCACCTCGACCCGCGGTCACTCGATCACCTCGATGCAGGCGATCTACGTCCCCGCCGACGACCTGACCGACCCGGCCCCGGCGACCACCTTCGCCCACCTCGACGCGACGACGGTTCTGTCCCGTCCGATCTCCGAGAAGGGCATCTACCCGGCCGTGGACCCGCTGGACTCGACGTCCCGGATCCTGGACCCGCGCTACATCGCGCAGGACCACTACAACGCGGCCATGCGCGTGAAGAACATCCTGCAGAAGTACAAGGACCTGCAGGACATCATCGCGATCCTCGGTATCGACGAGCTGGGCGAGGAGGACAAGCTCGTCGTCCACCGGGCCCGTCGCGTGGAGCGCTTCCTGTCCCAGAACACCCACGTCGCCAAGCAGTTCACCGGCGTGGACGGTTCGGACGTGCCGCTGGAGGAGTCGATCGCCGCGTTCAACGCGATCTGCGACGGCGAGTACGACCACTTCCCGGAGCAGGCGTTCTTCATGTGCGGTGGTCTCGAGGACCTGAAGAAGAACGCCAAGGAGCTGGGCGTCTCCTGAGCCGTCGGCTCACCGTGGGCCGCACGGTCCACACCCGAGGGGGCGGGGCGTCCCGCCCCCTCACCCACGCCCAACGCTGTGCCTCACGGGGGACTTCCCCCGAAGCCCCCGGCCTGCCGGGGGCGGGCCAGGGCACTTGGTGCCGCACGGCCCACTAGACTTGTTTCCAACACCCGGTGACCCCACCGGGTGGTGACCCGAGGAGCCTCCCTTGGCTGCTGAGCTGCACGTCGAGCTGGTCGCCGCCGACCGGCAGGTCTGGTCCGGCGAGGCCACCCTGGTCGTGGCGCGCACCACGTCCGGCGACATCGGCGTCATGCCCGGTCACCAGCCGCTGCTCGGTGTGCTGGAGTCGGGCCCGGTGACCATCCGTACGAGTGACGGGGCGACGGTCGTCGCCGCGGTGCACGGCGGTTTCATCTCCTTCGCGGACGACAAGCTGTCGCTGCTGGCGGAGGTCGCCGAGCTGTCGGACGAGATCGACGTCCAGCGCGTGGAGCGGGAGCTCGAGCGCGCCAAGGCGGAGGGCGACGCCTCCGCCGAGCGCCGCGCCGACGTCCGCCTGCGGGCGGCGACGGCGGCGCGCTGAACCCAGCGCCGATGCGATGACGTCACTCAGCCGCGGCCGGTACCGGAGCAATCCGGAACCGGCCGCGGCTGAGGCGGATGTGGGTGTTTTTTCCGTTCCATTACCTAGGAGACGAGGAGGTCGGTGCCGATGGTCCTCGCTCTGACTGTGTGCGGGGTCGTGGTCGCGCTCGTGGTGGTGGGACTGTTCGTCTTCGGGCTGCGGCGCCGGCTGATCCAGCGCTCCGGCGGCACCTTCGACTGCAGCCTGCGCTGGGACGTGCCCGAGACGCCCGACACCAGCGGCAAGGGCTGGAGCTACGGCGTCGCCCGCTACAACGGCGACCGCGTCGAGTGGTTCCGCGTCTTCTCCTACGCCCCCCGCCCGCGCCGCACCCTGGAGCGGGCGTCGATCGAGGTGGCCGGCCGCCGGCTGCCCGAGGGTGAGGAGGAGCTGGCGCTGCTGTCCGACGCGGTGATCCTCACCTGTGTGCACCGCGGCATCCGCCTGGAGCTGGCCATGAGCGACGACGCGCTGACCGGCTTCCTCGCCTGGCTGGAGGCGGCCCCGCCCGGCCAGCGGGTGAACGTCGCGTAGAGCGACGTTCGGGGCCCCGCTGGGTGGGGGTCCCCCCGGCAGCGAAGCTGTTGGGGGAGGGTGAACGTGGCGTAGGGACGGACCCCAGACATGAAGAAGCTCCCCCGGACCGGGTCCGGGGGAGCTTCCGTGTCACTCGGGGCGGGCTGTGCTCACGACAGGCCGCTGCTGAGGGCGTTCACGAGTTCACCGTCGCTGGTGTCGCCGCTGAACTCCCAGAAGAAGGCGCCGCCGAGGCCCTGGCTGTTGGCCCAGGCCATCTTCGACTTGATGGTCGACGGGGTGTCGTAGGACCACCAGTTGCTGCCGCAGTGGGCGTAGGCGGTGCCGGCGACGGTCCCGGTGACCGGGCAGCTGGTCTTGAGGACCTTGTAGTCCTCGATGCCGGCCTCGTAGGTGCCGGGCGCGGCGCCGGTCGCGGTGCCGCCGGGGGCGTCCTGGGTGACGCCGGTCCAGCCGCGGCCGTAGAAGCCGATGCCGATCAGCAGCTTCTTGGCGGGCACGCCCTTGGCCTTGAACTTCGCCAGCGCGTCGGCGGTGGTGAAGCCGGCCTTCGGGATGCCGCTGTAGGAGGTGAGCGGGGAGTGCGGGGCGGTCGGGCCCTTCGCGTCCCAGGCGCCGAAGAAGTCGTACGTCATCACGTTGTACCAGTCGACGTACTGCGAGGCGCCGGCGTAGTCGGTGTGGTCGATCTTGCCGCCGTCCGAGCCGTCCGCGGTGGTGGCGGCGGTGACGAGCTCCTTGCCGAACTTGGCGCGCAGCGCGGCCATCAGGTTCTTGAAGGCGTCGGGGCCGCTGGTGTCACAGGTCAGACCGCAGTCGTTCGGGTACTCCCAGTCGATGTCGATGCCGTCGAAGACGTCGGCCCACCGCGGGTCGTGCACCAGGTCGTAGCAGGACTGGGCGAAGGCGGCCGGGTTCTTGGCCGCGTCGCCGAAGCCGCCGGACCAGGTCCAGCCGCCGAAGGACCACAGCACCTTGATGTTCGGGTACTTGGCCTTCAGCTGGCGCAGCTGGTTGAAGTTGCCGCGCAGCGGCTGGTCCCAGGTGTCGGCGGTGCCGCTGACGGACTGGTCGGCGGTGAACGCCTTGTCGTAGTCGGCGTAGGAGTCGCCGATCGCGCACTTGCCGCCGGTGACGTTGCCGAAGGCGTAGTTGATGTGCGTGATCTTGGCCGCGGAGCCGGACGTCACCAGGTTCTTGACGTTGTAGTTGCGGCCGTAGATGCCCCACTCGGTGAAGTAGCCGAGCTTGACCTTGTCGCCGGTGGGCGGGGGAGTGGTGCCACCGCCGCCGGTGGTGTGCACGGCGACGGAGCCGCTGACCGGGCCGGTCTGGTCGGCGGTGTCGCGGGCCTGCACGCTGTAGGAGTAGTCGGTGCCGGCGGTCAGGGAGCTGTCCGTGTACGAGGTCGTCGTCACGGTGGCGACCTTCGTGCCGTCGCGCAGGACGTCGTAGTTCTTGACGCCGTTGTCGTCGGTGGCCGCGCTCCAGGAGAGCTTCACCGAGGTGTCGGTGACGCCGGAGGCGGTCGGGGTGCCCGGCGCGCTCGGCGGGTTGTCGCCGGGGACGCTGGGGCCGCCGTCGCAGCTGCCGCCGTTGAGCTTGCAGCCGGAGGGGGAGCCGGGGCCGGAGCCGTTGAAGCCGAAGGAGACCGAGGCGCCGGGGGCGATGGAGCCGTTCCAGCCGACGTTCTTGGCGGTCCAGTGGTTGCCGGAGTTGGTGACCGTGGCGTCCCAGGCGGAGGTGACCTTGGTGTCGGAGGGGAAGTCCCACTCCACGGTCCACGAGCTGATCGCCGAGGCGCCGGTGTTCTTCACGGTCCAGGAACCGCCGAAGCCGGTGCCCCAGTCACTGGTCTTGGTGAAGGTGGCGGTGGCGGTGGCCGCCGCGTCGGCCGCCGCGCTGGCCGGTCCGGTGAGGGCGACCAGTCCGGCCATGGGGAGCACCAGGGTCGCGAGCCCTGCCGCCACTCTGTGTCTGAAGCGCATGCTGCGCCTCCCTTGTCGGGGGTGTGAGTGTCAGGGGCATGACTGAGCCTCCATGCCCAAGTGCCGCGAGAATAGAAAGGTCTGGACCACGGGTCAATAGGTCTGGACCACTCTGGCGGAGGTTGGGCGGCGGATCGGCTAGATGCCCAACTCCTGCGCCGGCACCGCCGCTTGCAGCCGGCTGCGCAGCTCCAGCTTCCCCAGCAGGCGGCTGACGTGCGTCTTCACCGTGCCCTCCGCCAGCCGGAGCCGGTCGGCGATCTCCGCGTTCGACAGTCCCCGCCCGAGGCAAGCGAGCACTTCCCGCTCGCGCGGGGTGAGCGCCGCCGGCCCCTCGGGCACGGGCCTCGGCTCCGGCGCGGACCGCGCGGCGAACTCGGCGATCAGCCGCCGGGTCACCGCCGGGGCGATCAGTCCCTCGCCCCGCGCCACCGTCCGCACCGCCTCGATCAGGTCGCTCGCCTCCGTGTTCTTCAGCAGGAACCCGGCGGCCCCCGCCCGCAGCGCGCCGAACACGTACTCGTCCAGGTCGAACGTGGTCAGCACCAGAACGTCGGCCAGGCCCTCACTAGCCACGATCCCCGTCGCCGTCACCCTCGCCCTGCTCCAAGCGGCGGTCTGGTACGTCGGCCCGGCCGGGCAGCGCCCCGCTGAAGTCCTGGCAGGGGAGCGCGCTGTGGGTCACCGCGGTCCACGGGGTGACCGCCCTGACGTATCTGCTGTTCCCCAGGAAGCCGCCGGCCGGGGACGCCCGGCCCGAGGCTCATGACGGGTTGTCGCGCAGCCAGTCCAGGCGTTCGGCGGCCGCGCGGGCCAGCGGATGGGACGGGCCGAGGATCCGCCGGTAGCCGTCCAGGCAGCCGCGCAGCAGCCGCGCCGCCTCCTGGCGGTCCCCGGCGTCGATCAGGACGTTGGCCAGGTTGTCGAGGACGCGCAGCGTCTCCAGGGCGCCCTCGCCGTGCACGCGCACGTCGGCGGCCGCCACCGCGCGCAGCTCCGCCGCGGCCTCCCGGTACCGGCCCTCGGCGTGCAGCACGGCGGCGAGGTTGTTGCGCACCGAGAGGGTGTCCCGGTGATCGGGCCCCTTGGTCCGCTCCCGGTCGGCCAGCACCGAGCGCAGCACCGACCGCGCCTCGCGCAGCCGGCCGAGCCGGCACAGGGCGGCGCCGAGGTTGCCGCGCGCGCTCATCAGGATCTCCTCGTCGCGCCCCGGCTGCCGCTCCAGCAGCCCGATCAGCTCGCGCAGTTCCCGCTCCGCCTCCTCCCAGCGGTCCCCCTTGATCAGGGACATGGCGTGGCCGTTGGCGGCGCTGAGGGTGTCGGGGTGGCCGGGGCCCAGGGCGAGCCGGCGGCGTTCCAGGACGTCCCGGCGCACCGCCGTGCCCTCCGGCACGCGGTGCAGGGCCTCCAGCACCTCGGCGAGGCGGACCGCGGCGGCCAGGGTGTCGCCGTGGTCGCGGCCGAGCCGCTCGGCCCGGGCGTTCCACACGCTCCGCCACGCCCCCTCGGCCCGGTTCAGCTCCCCGGTCGCCTGGAGCAGATCGGCGAGGTCGGCCGAGGTGACGAGGGTCTCCGGGTGGTCGGGCCCCAGCACCCGCCACTGCGCCCGCGCCACCTCCGCCATCCGCTCACAGGCCTCCGCCCGGTGCTCGGGCGTCCGGGCGAGCACCCGGGCGTAGTCGCGGAAGGCGGTCAGCGTCTCGGGGTGGTCGGGTCCCAGCCGGTCCAGGGCGGCGTCGGACCGCATGCCGTAGTACTGCTCGGGAGGGATGCCGACGCGGGCGATCTCCTGCTCGTTCCCCTCCCCGTCGCCCAGCGTGACGACCCACGCGGGACCGCCTCCCGGCGCGGACTCGGCCGCCCGCCCGGACCCGGGCGCGGGCTCCGGGCCGGTCGGTCCCTCGTCGTCCCGGGACCTGCCGCGCCACCATCGGGCCATCTCGGATCAGCTCCTTCCGCGTCCCACTCGCGTGCTCGGTCAGGCTCCGGAGTGCACGTGCGCCGCCCACAGGCTGGGGGTGCGCGGGAAGGCCGCGCGGCACTCCCGGACGGCGTGGTGCAGCGCCTCGGCGCTCCGCGCGGCGTCCAGGCCCGGCGCCCCGACGGGCCGCCCCGCGCGCAGGAACCGGTACAGGCTCCGGGTCACCCGCACCGCCACCGCGTCGTGCACCGGCCACAGGGTGCCGATCGCGTGCGGGTAGCCGGCGATCTGGAACGCCGAGGTGATGTGGATCGACTCGTCCGCCAGCCGTTCGGCGCCGCGCGCCGTCTCGCAGGCCGACAGCACCGCGAGCCGCGCCCGCGGCAGATCCAGCCGCGCCACCTGACGCACCGTCAACGGCGCCTCCTGGTGGTCGTGGACGAGCAGCCGCGCCCGGGACGGGTCGTCCGGGTCGCTCACCCCGTGGCACGCGAAATGCGCGTACGGATGCGCGGGCAGCGCCGCCAGCACCCGGGCCAGCGTCGCCTCGGCCCCGGTGAGCAGGTCGAACGGCAGCAGCTTCGCCAGCTCCGCCACCTCCCGCCGGGCGCCGCCCAGCGGCCGGGCGCCCGGCGTCTCGGCCTGCGCCACCGCCAGCAGCCGCCCCGGCGGCACCGGACCGGCCGCCCGGGCGCGGGCGTACGCCAGCGCGCGCACGGTCGGCGTGTACGAGGAGACCACCCGGTCCAGGACCGAGCGCCGCCCGTCGTGGTGACCGGCCGCGTGCAGCGGCAGCGCGGCCAGCGCCCCGCCCGGCGACCACCACAGCCGCGGCCACTCCTCGCCGGCCGGCGCGTCCAGCAGCCCGAGCCGTTCGAGCACCGGCTCGGCGATCCGGTCCCACGCCCACGCCAGCACCTCGCTGAGCACCCGCTGCGCCCCCTGCTCCCCGGCCGGGTCGGTGGCCGCCGTCAGCGCGCCGTCCAGCCGCGCCACCTGCTCCTCCACCGCCTCCGGGGTGACCTGCGGCAGCGGCACCACCAGCACGCCGTCCGGGCGCAGCACCAGCGCGTCGCTGCGATGGACGCCGCAGTACGCGTACACCACCGGCCCCCGGTCGGCGCAGGCCAGCAGGTCGGGCAGGGCGGGCGCGGCGAGGAAGCCGGCGAAGCCGGGCCGGGCGCGGACGACGGCGACCAGCCGCTCCCACTCGGCCGCCAGCCGGTGCCGTTCGTCGGCCGGCCCCTCGGGCGCGATCCGGTGCCGCGCGGCGGCCGGACGGTCGCCCTCCCGTGCGTCCAGCTCCTCGATGCGGTCCCGCAACTCCAGGAACCGCGCGGCCAGTTCCGGGTGCGCGTCGTGCAGCCGCTGCCACTCGCCGCGCGCCGCGACGGCCTGCCACAGCAGCACGCCCCGGCCCTGCTCCAGCAGCAGCACGGCCAGTCGAGGGTCCCCGGCGTTGACCGCGCACGCCGCGGCCTCCGCGGCCAGCCCGTGCACGGTGGCCAGCCGGTGCTCCTGGTCGCCGCGCGCCAGCCGCCGGGTCACGCTGAACGGCAGCAGCTCCACCGCCTGCCGGTAGCCGCGCACCGCCTCCTCCCAGCGGCCCCCGTCCGCCGCCGCGGCGCCCCACTCGCGGGCCGCCTCGATCCGGCGGGCCGCCGGTACGGAACCGAGCGCGGCGACCTGCCGGTAGGCGTCCTCGGCCGCGAGCAGCACCCCCGGATCGCCGTCCCTCTCGTACAGGGTGCGCAGGGCGTCGGCGTACGTCCGCAGATGGTCCGCGTGCGCCGTCTCCCCGCCCGAGGGCGCCCACACCGCCCGGCCGAGCGTGGCGACCGCCCGGCCCAGCACCGCCGGGTCGTCGCCCGCCCGCGCCCCGCGCAGCAGCGCCGAGCCCAGGTTGTGCAGCAGCAGGGCGAGCTGGGGATCGCCGTAGGGGACGGTGTCGGCGGTCCGCGTCAGCAGCCCGATCGCCTCGTCCAGGTCCGCCGCCTCGCCCGCCGCCTCGTACCGGGCGCGCAGCGCGTTGGCGAGGTGATTGGCCCGGCCGGGCCGCTCGGGGCTGTCGGCGGGGGTGCGGTCCAGCACCTCACGGGCCACCGCCACGGCCTCGTCCGCCACCTCGGGGTCGCCGGTGCGGTCGTACCAAGTCTGCAGAACGACCCCGAGGTTGGCGAGGTGGCCGGCGGCCTTCAGCGGCGCGCGGGCCGCGTCGGCGGCCCGCCGGGCCAGTCCGGCCGCCTCGCGCAGGGCGTCCAGGTCGCCGGTCTGGTGGTAGCGCTCGCGCAGCGCGACGGCGAGGTTGGCGAGGAAGGAGGAGTCGCCGGGCGAGTCGGCCACGGCCCCGCGCAGCGCCTGGACGGACTCGTCCAGCAGGGCCGCGTCGCCCGTGTGCGCGCCCAGGCGGTGCAGGACGTTGCCCAGGCTGTTGAGCCGGTGCGGCAGGTCGGTGCTGTCCTCGGGCGTGTGCCGGACCGCCTCCCGCAGCAGCCCCGCCGCCCGGCGCAGCGCCTCGGTGTCGCCGCTGTCCTCGGCGGCCAGCCGCAGCCCCACGCCGAGCCCGGTCAGCGCCGCCAGCCGCTCGGGATCGTCCGCCCGCTGCGGGGCCTGTGCCAGGGCGGCCCCGGTGAGCCGGAGCAGTTCGTCCACCGGGGACCGCCCGGGCGTGACGTCCGCCCACGTCCACAGGGACGACACGAGCAGCTGCAGCACGGCCGCACGCTGCGGCGCGCCGGGCGGGCAGCCGGCCAGCGCCTCGCGCAGCAGTGCGAGCGCCTCCCGCAGCGCCTCGGCGTCGCCCGTGCGGTGGAAGACGTGCTCCCGCGCCAGCGCGAGGCCGCGCAGCACCTCCGGGCGGTCCGGCTCACCGGGCGGCACATGGGGCAGCGCGGCACGGAAGGCGTCCTCGGCCGCCGCCAGGTCGCGCGGGTCGTCGGTCACCGCATCGTGGCGCAGCAGGAGCAGTTGGCCGAGCAGATCGAGGGCGGCGCCGCGGTTGCGGGCGCGGTCCGGCGGCACCTGTGCCGCCCGGCGCAGCACCTGGACGGCCCGCTCCAGGTCCTCGCGCCGCCGCGAGCGCTCGAAACGGTGGCCGAGCGCGGCGCCCAGGAAGAGCAGGTCCTGCTCCTCCGCGGCCGGCGGCACGGTCCCGCCGGACACCGCCTCCTGGGCCAGCGCGATCAGCTCGTCCCGGTCGCGGTCGTCGCGCAGCGCCTGCCACCGCACCCACAGGCCCATCCGCAGGTTCGCCGCGCGGATGTGCCGCAGACGCTCGCCGGGGGCCTCGCGCACCGCCGTCCGGAACCACTCCACCGCCCCGTCGACGTCCCGGCGGTCACCGGTGTGCCGGAACCGGTCCAGCAGTTCGCCCGCCGTCCGCTCCGCGTCCCGCGGCCCGGCTCCGTTGCCGTACGACATGACCGGCCCCCCCTCGCGCCGATGACGACGCCTCACGATATCCAACCGGACAACTACCCGGCGTCACACCGCCGTTATGCTGGGGCGCGCTGCGCACGGAGGGGACGGGCGGGATGACGGTGGAACCGGGACCGGGCCACGAACGGCTCGCACAGCTGTGCCGCAGGCTGATGGCCGCGCCGGACGGACTCACCGCGGACGCGCGCATGCGCGAACTCGTCGACGGCATCCTCGCCGAGGTGCGCGCCGGCCGCCCGCCGCAGGACCTGGAGGACTGCTTCGACGAGGTGGAGGAACTGCTGCTGGCCGCCGGGCACAGCGCCGGCCTCGGCTCGTACCGCACCACCCCCGGCGCCTACCGGCGGCTGCCCGGCGGCGGCCACGGACACCCGCCGCTGTACGTGCTCGCCTGCCCCCTCGGCCACTGCTCCCGCGTCGAGGCGCCCGAACCCGGCGCCGGGCGGCCCGCGCACTGTCAGGTCTTCGAACGGCCGCTGCGCGAGATCACCCTGCGGCCGTGAACGCCTTCCTCAACGCCCTCGGCGGCAAGCTCGCCGAACGCTGGCTGGCCCTCCTCGCGGTCCCCGGCCTGATCTACCTGATGACCGCCGCGGTCGCCGTCACCCTCGGCCGCCGCCACTGGCACGACGCCGGACGGCTGCGCGCCCGGCTGGACGCCCTGTCCGGCGCGCCCGGCGCGCACAGCCCGGGGACCGTCGTCCTGGCCGCGCTCGCCGTGCTGGCCGGGGCCGCCGCCACCGGGGCCGCCGTGCAGGCGGTGGGGACCTGGCTGGAGAAGGCCTGGCTCACCGCACCGCGCGGACCGGTCACCACGTGGCTGACACGGCGTCGGCTACAGCGCTGGCAGGCCGCCGACAGCGCCTACCGCACCGCGCTGGTGGCCGCCGGACGCGCCACGATCGCGGGCGCCGGCGACGCGGACCGGCTCACCGGCGAAGCCGAACGCCTGCACGCCGCCCGCGACCGCGTCGCGCTCGCCGCGCCCCGGCACCCGTTCTGGACCGGCGACCGCGTCACCGCGCCCGAGCGCCGCGTCTGGCGCGCCTACCGTCTCGACCTCGCCGCCGCCTGGCCCCACCTGTGGCTCCTCGCCCCCGACGGCGCCCGCGCCGAACTCACCGCGGCCCGCGCCGCGTTCACCTCGGCCGCGCGGCTGCTGGCCTGGTCGGCGGCGTACCTCGCGCTGGGGGCGTGGTGGTGGCCGGCCGTGGTGATCGGCCTGCTGACCGCGGTGACGGCCGTCGGGCGGGGCCGCGACGCCGCCGAGTCCTTCGCCGACCTCACCGAGGCCCTCGCCGACCTGCACACCAAGCCGCTCGCCGAAACCCTCGGCATTCCCTGCGAGTCGGGCCTCACCCGGGAGGTGGGCGCGGCGCTGACGCGGGCGCTGAGCAAGGGCGGCGAGTAGCACCGCCCGTGCGCGCCCTCACGGCGGGGCGGGGTACGCGGGCGGGCGGAGTGCGCGGGCGGGTACGCGACCGGGCCCGGCGGCCCGGAAGCCGCGTCCGCCCCGCCCGCCGGACACCCCCTACGGGCCTGGCGGACACCCTCTGCGGGCCGGCGGACAGCCCCTACGGCCCGGCGACAGCCTCGCGGGCCCGGCGCGCGCCCCTTACGGGTCCGGGGGACGTTCCCTACGGACCGGGGACGCCCCCCTGCGGGCCGGGGGACGCCCCACTACGGGCCGGGCGGGCGTCCCTTACGCCCCCGGTGTCACTCCCGTTCGCCCCCCGGCACCCACAGCACGTCGCCCGTGGCCTTGTTGGCCGTGCGGGCCAGGATGAACAGGAGGTCGGAGAGGCGGTTGAGGTAGGTGGCGGTGAGGGGGTTCATGGTGTCGCCGTGCACCTCCAGGGCCGCCCACGTGGAGCGTTCCGCGCGGCGGACCACCGTGCACGCCTGGTGCAGCAGGGCCGCGCCCGGGGCGCCGCCGGGCAGGATGAACGAGCGCAGCTTCTCCAGCTCCTCGTTGAAGCGGTCGCAGTCCGCCTCCAGCCGGTCGACGTAGAACTGCTCGACCCTGAGCGGCGGGTACTCCGGGTTCTCGGCCACCGGCGTGGCGAGGTCCGCGCCCACGTCGAACAGGTCGTTCTGCACACGGACGAGGACCTTGACGATGTCCGCGTCGAGGCCGCCGAGGGCGATCGCCGTGCCGATCACCGCGTTCGCCTCGTTGGCGTCGGCGTACGCCGAGATCCGCAGGTCGGTCTTGGCGACCCTGCTCATGTCGCCGAGGGCGGTGGTGCCCTTGTCCCCGGTCCGGGTGTAGATGCGCGTCAGATTGACCATGCGACCAGCCTAGGGTCTTTCGTTTGGAGCAGGCCGGATCAGGGAGCGGGGTCTGGTGCCGTGCATCGTAAGGCGGAGGAGGGCGTCATGGCGGAGCCATGGCAACCGACGACAACGCGGCGAGGTGCGGTGCCAGGGCCCGCGAGCCCGGCCTGCTCCAAACGAGAGGCCCTAGTTTCGCCGGGGCCGCGACGACGTGTGCCTGTGTCGGCCGTCACCGAGGACGTGTTGAGCGGGAAGCCGCCCAACTACGCCGTCCGGGGCGTGCAGTGACCCATGCCGGTGTGATGTCCGTCATCTGAGACGTGACGCGCGTTACTTACCGGTCACACAGCCCCGTACGAGCGCTAGTGTCCGCTCAGGAGTCGTACGAGAACAGTGTGTGAGCCGTCCCGCGCCCGCCGCCGGCCGCTCGCACGGTCGCCACCGGTCGTCCAGCGCGATCCGCACGGCCCGCGCGACCGTCCCGTCCGACACGTCCAGGCACGTCCGACACGTTCATCACGCTCACCAGGGGAGTCGTCAGTGGCACGCAAGCTCGCCGTCATCGGAGCCGGCCTCATGGGTTCCGGCATCGCCCAGGTCTCCGCGCAGGCGGGCTGGGACGTCGTCCTGCGGGACGTCACCGACGAGGCGCTCAGGCGTGGCACCGACGGCATCAAGGCGTCCTACGACAAGTTCGTCGCCAAGGGCAAGCTCGCCGCCGACGACGCCGAGGCCGCCCTCGCCCGCATCACCACCACCACCGACCTGGACGCCGCCGCGGACGCCGACGTCGTCGTCGAGGCCGTCTTCGAGAAGCTGGAGGTCAAGCACGAGATCTTCCGCACCCTCGACAAGCTGGTGCGCGAGGACACGGTGCTCGCCTCCAACACCTCCGCCATCCCGATCACCAAGATCGCGGCCGTGACCGAGCGCCCGGAGCGCGTCGTCGGCGTGCACTTCTTCTCGCCGGTGCCGATGATGCAGCTCGTGGAACTGGTCCGCGGCTACAAGACCAGCGACGAAACCCTCGCCACCGCGCGGGAGTTCGCCGAGTCCGTCGGCAAGACCTGCATCGTCGTCAACCGCGACGTGGCCGGCTTCGTCACCACCCGCCTCATCTCCGCCCTCGTGGTGGAGGCGACCAAGCTGTACGAGTCGGGCGTGGCCACCGCCGAGGACATCGACCTGGCCTGCAAACTGGGCTTCGGCCACGCCATGGGCCCGCTCGCCACCGCGGACCTGACCGGCGTCGACATCCTGCTGCACGCCACCGGCAACATCTACACCGAGACCCAGGACGAGAAGTTCGCCCCGCCGGAGCTGATGCGCCGGATGGTGGACGCCGGTGACATCGGCCGCAAGAGCGGGCAGGGCTTCTACAAGCACTGAGACCGCACGGGCGCTACCCGGATCACCCCTTGGGGTGAATTCGGTATCGGTTCGCCACCAGGCAGCAACCGCACCGCCGCACACGCAGTCAGAGGTTGCACAGCCACATCGTCAAACGGAGCACGCCACCGCATTCCCGGGGAGCGCATATGTACATCAGGGGCGACCACGCCCAGGTGGTCGTCGGGGGCCGCCTCGACGTCCGCAGCGCGGCGGACGCCCGTACGGCCCTGCACTCGGCCGTGGACGACGGCGTGGGCGACCTGGTCCTCGACCTCTCCGAGCTGGACTCCTGGGACGCCACCGGACTCGGCGTGATCATGGGCGTCCACCGGCGGGCCGGCCGCTGCGGCCGGCGGCTCGTGCTGCGCGACGTGCCGCCGCAGATGCAGCGCCTGCTGGTGGCCACCCGGCTGCACCGCATCCTCGCGATCGAGGGCGGCATCGGCGTGGAGTCCCTGCCCCGCGTCTAGGAAGCGCCGTACGGGAAACGCCCGTACGGGAAGACCCCTCCGGCCGGCCCGTACGGGATGACCCTGTACGGGATGACCCCGTACGGGTGTGAAGCGGGCGACGCGGGAGACCCGGGCGGACGACGCCGAACCGTACGACGCGCGCAATCCTCACGAGACCGTGACGTTGCGGGCGGCGCGGTACCCCGGGCTGTCGTAGATACTGTGCGAAGGTTTAGGGTTCGGTCGCCCGCTGCTCAGCGACCCTCGAGCGGGCCCGGACCAGAAGCGACAGCGTGCAGCAAGGCCGGGAGGGCTCGAAGAGCACACCGCTTTTGGGGGCTTGGAACCGATGGAACCCATGGACCCGAACACCCGGGAGCCCGACGACATGGGCCCCGACGGCGACGGTCACGCACCCGGCCCGCGCCCGCCCCGGGACACCCGCGCCGCCGACTTCACCCCGCACGCGCCCGCCCTGGCCCGCACGGTGCGGGTCGTCGCGGGCGACTTCCTGCTCACGGTGAACCCCGTCGACGGCAGCGAGATCGAGGTCTGCCCGCCCGGCGAGCGCCCCGCGCCGCCGCGCCGCCGCGACCGGGCCGAGCGCGCCGATGCCGACCGCGCCGCCCGGCCGCCCGTCCCGCCCGGACCGGCCCCGTCCGCCGAGCCGCTGGTGGACCGCCAGGACGAACGCGAGCGCCTGGTCCGGCTGCTCGCCCGCGGCCGCACCGTACGCCTCACCGGCCCCGGCGGCTCCGGTCGCACCAGCCTCCTCGACCTCGTCGCCGAGGACTGCGCCGACCTCGCCCCCGACGGCGTGGTCCGCCTCTGCGGCCACCGCCGCACCGCGACCGAGCTGCTGCACGACCTCTTCCACGCCGTCCACAGCGCCCCCCTGCACCGCCCCGGCCGCGACGAACTCCTCGCCCACGTCCGGGAGATCGGCGCCGTCGTCATCGTGGACGACATCGAGTTCGGCGGCGCCGCGCTCGACGAACTCCTCGACGCGACCCCCGAGTGCGCCTTCCTCGTCGCCGCCACCCCCGACGTGCCCGCGCCGTCCGCCGACTCCGGCGTCGAGGAGGTCGTCCTCGGCGGCCTCGACCGGGCCGCCGGCGTCGAGATCATCGAGCGCGGCGTCGGCCGGGTCCTCACCGAGGAGGAGACCCGCTGGGCCGGCGACCTCTGGTTCGAGTCCGAGGGCCTGCCGCTGCGCTTCGTCCAGGCCGGCGCGCTGCTGCGCCAGCGCGACCGGCTGCGGGCCGGCACCAGCGCCGTCGAGGAGTTCGGCGTCTTCGCCGAGGCGGCGCCCGAGGACGCCGCCCCCGGCGACGACACCGCCGACGAGGTGCCGCTGCCCTCGCTGGGGGACGCCGCCGCGCCCGCCCCGCTGCTCGCCTCCCGGCTCAGCGCCTCCGCCCGCGCCACCCTGCGCTTCGCCGTCGCGCTCGGCGGCGAGGTGCCCCACCAGGCGCATCTGCCCGCCCTGGTCGGCGACACCCACGCCGACGCCGCCCTCGGCGAGCTGGCGGGCTGCGGCCTGGTCTCCCCGGTCGGCGCCCGCTACCGGCTCGCCGCCGGGGTGCTCACCCAGCTGGAGGCCGCCGGATACGGCGCCGACGCCGAGGAGCAGGCGCGTGCCGCCGCCCGGCACTACGCCTGGTGGGCCGGGCACCCCTCGGTCACCCCGGAGCGGGTGAGCACCGAGGCGGACGCCGTGCTCGCCGCGCTGGCCGTGCTCGTGCCGGCCACGGCGCCGCTCGGCGAGGGCGAGGAGTCCATCGCCCTGCGACTCGCCCGCACGGCCGCGCCCGCGTTCGCCGCCGGACTCAACTGGGGCGCCTGGGAGCGGGCGCTGCGGTACGGCTCCGAGGCGTCCCGGCTGGCCGGCGAGGTCGCCGAGCAGGCCTACTTCCACCACGAGTTGGGCGTCCTCGCGCTCTGCGGCGACCGGCTGGACAGGGCCCGCGCGGAGCTGGAGGCCTCCATCGGCCTGCGCGGCGCGCTCTCCGACAAGCGCGGCGCCGTCGCCGGCCGCCGCGCCCTCGCCCTGGTCGCCGACCGCTCCGGTACGGCGTCGGGACTGCTCGCGCTGCCGGCGGGCGAGGACGCGGCCGACGCGCGCCCCGAGGGGCCGGCGTCGCCGTCCGGCGGGGTCCCCGCGCCGTTCCCCATGCTCCAGTCGCCCGGCGGTGAGTCCTCGACGCTGGTCACCTACCAGCCCTCGTCGTCCGCGCCGTACGCCCCGGCCGCGGCGTCCTACCCCCCGGCCGCTACGCCGGGAACCCCGGGCGTCGGTGCCAAGTCCCGGCACCGGGTGGGGCTCAAGGGGATGGCCCGGCGCAACCTCGTGGCGGCGGGCGCGGGCGCGCTGCTCGCGGCCGTCCTCGGCACGGTGGTGACGCTCGGCGCGACCTCGCACAACGACGCGAACGACCCGTCCGACAACGTCGGCGTCAACCCGTCCGCCGGCCAGGCCGACGACGGCGGCCTCGGCGCGGATGTCCCGCAGGACGGCACGGGCGGCGGCACCGGCGGGGGCGGCGACACGGGCACGGCCACCAGCCGCCCGACCGACCCGGGCCCCGACGGCACCTACGGCACGGCGGACGACCCGGCGGACCCGGCGGGCACGGCCGGGCCGTCGTCCGGTCCGAGCGGGACGACGGGGACGGGTACCGGTCAAGGGGGCGACGACGGCGGCGGCAAGGGCGGCGGCACGGACGACGGCGGGTCGCCGACGACGTCCGGCTCTCCGACCAGGCCGGGGTCTCCGAAGCCGTCGTCCTCCTCGGGAGGCTCGTCGCCGACGGGCGGCACCTCGACGAGCCCGTCGGACACCCCGTCCCACTCCAGCAGCCCGTCCGCGCCGGAGACGCCGCCCGAGACCTCCGAGGAGCCGCCGTCCGGCACCACGAACTCGGCCAGCGGCCCGGCCACGTCCGGCGCTCCCGCCGCTTCGAGCGCCCCGGCCGACTCCGGGAGCCCGGGGAGCACGCCGGCCGACGCCGCGTCGTCGCCGGGCGGCTCGGGCGACACGGTGATCTGAGCGCCCTCGCGAACACCGGGCGCCCTCACACACGAAAGGGCCGGGACCGTCCCCGACGGTCCCGGCCCCCGCGCGTGCCGTGGGTCAGAACAGCCGCAGCTTGTCGTCCTCGATGCCGCGCAGGGCGTCGTAGTCCAGGACCTGGCAGCCGATGCCGCGGTCGGTGGCGAGGACGCGGGCCTGCGGCTTGATCTCCTGCGCCGCGAAGATCCCCCGCACCGGCGCGAGATGCGGATCGCGGTTCAGCAGCTCCAGATAGCGGGTGAGCTGCTCCACCCCGTCGATCTCACCGCGCCGCTTGATCTCCACGGCGACGGTCTGCCCCTCGCCGTCCCGGCACAGGATGTCCACCGGGCCGATCGCGGTCATGTACTCGCGCCGGATGAGCGTGTAGCCCTCGCCGAGCGTCTCGATGCGGTCGGCGAGCAGTTCCTGGAGGTGCGCCTCCACGCCGTCCTTGATCAGCCCCGGGTCCACGCCGAGTTCGTGCGAGGAGTCGTGCAGGATCTCCTCCATCGTGATGATGAGTTTCTCGCCCGCCTTGTTGACGACCGTCCACACCCCCTCTTCGTCGCCCGTCCCCTCCTTGAGGCTGCACGGCGGCGACATCCAGTTCAGGGGCTTGTAGGCGCGGTCGTCCGCGTGGATGGAGACGCTGCCGTCCGCCTTGACCAGGATCAGACGGGGTGCTGACGGGAGGTGGGCGGTGAGCCGGCCGGCGTAGTCGACGGAGCACCGGGCGATGACGAGACGCATGGTCGGCAACGCTACTCGACACACCGGGCCGGGCGCGATTCGCCCGCCGGGGCTCCGACTCCGGCGCGTGGACGCGCCCCGTGCGCCGCCCCATTTTTCCCACGATCACCCGTGTTCACTTGTGGCCGATTGTGTGCCCAACCCGCCCTGCCGGTACGTGCATTCGCCTGGTGGGTGACCGTTCAGTTGCCTAACGTAGAGAACGGGAGGTCGCGATGTGTGTACGCACCGTGTTCGGTATCACGAACTCCCTCATCTGTCCGGCAACCCCCGCAGTCCGGGGGTGCGAGAGGAGAACCCATGTCGCTCGACGTCTCACCGGCCCTACTCGAACAGGCCGAGCGAGGCGAGGTCGACGAAGCCGACTTCGTCGACTGCGTCCGGACCTCCCTGCCCTATGCGTGGGAGATGATCAGCTCCCTGGTGGCCCAGCTGAAGGTGGACGGCGGAGAGTTCGC
Source organism: Streptomyces sennicomposti (assembly GCF_019890635.1). Classification (GTDB taxonomy): domain Bacteria; phylum Actinomycetota; class Actinomycetes; order Streptomycetales; family Streptomycetaceae; genus Streptomyces; species Streptomyces sennicomposti. The sequence goes on along the minus strand of NZ_JAIOAB010000016.1, from coordinate 18,696 downwards.
CGACAACCAGACGCCTCCGCCGGACGAGCACGCGCGCGGCCAGCTGCTGCGCGCGCTCGCGAGCGATGCGATTCGCGGCGCGCTCCAGCGGCACTTCGGTGTCCGGCTGGCCTTCCAGAACTGCCACCGGGTGGCGGTCTTCCCGCTCGACTCCTCGGTCGACGAGCGGCTCGCCCGGTTCACGTCGGTGCGCGCCCAGCTGCTCAACCAGTCCCCGGAGCTGCGGGACTGCTGACGCGCGGGGCCTGACGCCCGGGGCGCGCCGGACTTGAGGGAAGCGCACCGGACGCGAGACCCGCCGTCCCCCCGCCGCTCGGTCCGCGGGAGGTGCATTCAGGACGGAGCGGCCGTAGGACCTGCCGTGCCGCGACGGCTCGGTCAGCCGAGGTGGGGGAGTACCTCGGCGCCGAGCCGCCGTACGTTCTCCTCGGTCGCGGCCAGGTCGCCCGAGCCCTCGACGAGCAGCGCGAACCGCGAGATGCCGGTCCGCTCGGAGGTCGCCGCCAGCCGGTCGGCGCACAGCCGCGGGGTGCCCACCGGGTGCAGCCCGCACAGCAGTTCCGTGTACGCCAGCGGATCGCGCATCCGGCGGGCCCGGCCGTCCACCGTGACATGGGCGCCCAGGCCCTGCCTGAGCCAGCCCGGCATCGCCTTCAGCAGCGCCTCCGCCGCGTCCGTGCGCCGGTCGGCGATCTGGCAGACGCCGGCCGAGACGTGCCCGGCGTCCCGGATCTCGTCGCCCGGCCGCCCGGCGGCCTCGGCGAAGCGCCGCCACAGGGCGACCATCTCGGCCTTCTCCTCGTCCCCGACGTGCATCCCGAGGAGCATCGGCAGCCCGCGCTCGGCGGCCAGCCGCACGCTCGCCGGGGAGGTGCTGGCCACGACGACCTCGGGGCCGGGGACCTCGGTCAGCGCCTCCGACGGACGCGGCACGACGGGCACCTCACGGAAGGCGAATCGTTCCCCCGAGGCGCCCACGGACGGCTCGCGCAGCCAGCGCATCAGCAGATCGAGCGACTCCGGGAACCCGTGTTCGTACGCGTCCAGGCCCGTCCCGAACACCTCCAGGTCGACCCACGGTCCGCCGCGGCCCACGCCGAGCGAGAACCGCCCGCCGCTCGTCACATGCAGCAGCGCGGCCTGCTCGCCGAGCGCCACCGGGTGCACCGTGGGCAGCACGCTGACCGCCGTGCCGACCCGCAGCCGCCGGGTGCGCCCCAGCAGCAGCGCGGCCAGGGTGACGGCGGACGGGCACGTTCCGTACGGTACGAAGTGGTGCTCGGCCAGCCAGACCGCGTCCAGGCCCGCCTCCTCGGCCACCTCGGCCGTACGGACCGCGCGGTGCAGCGCCTCCCCTTGTCCCTGGCCCGGGAACTGGGCGGCCAACACGAAACTTCCTACGCGCATCGCTGTTTCCTGCTTCCTCGGCTCCGACGCGGAGCTCCCCCGCCCGGCATAACCGTCCGACACGTGCCGAGGACACGGCCTGGCAAGAGGATTTCCGGATTGTCGGTCGAATGCGGCGTCCCGTAGGGGGACTTGTGCGGTTTGGTGGGGGATACGGTTCCGCACACGTACCCCTGTCGGCGGCGCGTAGTCTGGATGCGGCCCCGTTCCCGAGCACGTTCCGTGAGGTGTCCCGTGTCCCCGCGTCGCAACCGCCCCAAGAGCCCCGGCTCCGCCGGCCGGAGCGCCGAGGACGACAGCGCGAGCCGCTACGGCGGCTGGCAGTCCACGGAGAGCTGGCGGGGCGAGGACTGGAGCGTGCGCCATGTCGCGGGCGCGAGCGCGGCGGGCAAGACGTACCGCTGCCCGGGCTGCGACCAGCTGATCGGCTCGGGCGTCCCGCACGTGGTGGCCTGGCCCGAGCACTCCGGGGTGGACGACCGCCGGCACTGGCACAAGGCGTGCTGGAACGCGAAGGACCGCCGCACCACGCGGGTGCAGCGGTCCCGTAACGCGCCCAGATTCTGAGGGCGGGTTCTGAAGGCAGGTTCTGAAGGCGGCGGCCCTGCGGAGGGGCCGTTCACGGCCACATCTTGAAGACCGGCCCGAAAGACCGCCCCCCGAGGACCGCCCCCCGAAGGCCGGCCCTGACGCCCCCTACACGTCCCGCTTCTCCAGCAGCGCCCAGGCGCCGGCGAAGGCGGCCGCCGCGACGCCCAGCATGATCCACAGCGGGTCCCAGCCCGAGGGGCCGGAATCGCTCAGGGAGCTGGAGTAGAACACGCCCAGCTGGTTCGGGATCGAGTACTCGAACAGCGCCGTGCGCACCTTCTCCAGCGAGCGCGTGGCCATGAACAGCGCGATCACCAGCGGGGCGAGGACGACACCGATCATGATCGTGATGCCGCCCGCCGAGTGCCGCAGCACCGAGCCGATCAGCAGCGAGACCAGGCCGAGCAGGGCGATGTAGAGGCTGACGCCGACCGTGGCCTTGAACCACTCCCCGCCGGTCGGCTGCCGGGCGCCGCTGCCGTCCAGCATGGCCGTCTGCGCGAGCGCGACGAGCACGGTGGACACCAGGGTGACGGTGAAGGCGACGAGGAAGAACACCAGCGCCTTCGCCGTGAGGATCCGCCCGCGCGCCGGGCACGCCGTCGCCGTGGTGCGGATCATGCCCGTGCCGTACTCGGAGGCCGTGGTCAGCACCCCCAGCGTGATGACGCAGATGCTGCCCAGCAGCACCCCGAAGAAGCCCAGCGACAGCGCGTTCTCGTCGCCGGAGAGATCGGAGCCGGAGTCGGCGACCAGCACCCCGGTCAGCAGCCCGATCCCGACCACGAGCAGCACGAACACCCCGAGCGTCCACATCGTGGAGCGCACCGACCGGATCTTCGTCCACTCCGAGGCCAGGGCGTGCCCGAGATGCGTGCGCACCACGGGGATCGGCGAGGTGTAACCGGGGTGTGAAGGGGCGGCCCCCGCCTCCCAGGCGGGCGGCGCTGCCTGCGGCAGCGGAGTCTGCGGCGTGCTCATCGGGCGTCCTCGGACTTGGTCGTGTCGACGGCGGGGGTGGCGGCGGGCGCGGCGGCCGGGGGAGCGGGGGCCGCGGGCGCGGCCGGGGCGGGCGGCTGCGCGGGCGCCGGCGCGGCGTCCTGCGCGTACGGGTTCGGGGCGCCGGCGTGGCCGTGCGGCTGCGGCGCGGCGCCGTAGGGGCCCTGGCCCGGGACCGGCTGCGGCGGCGCGAACGGCTGCCCGCCCTGCTGGGGCGGCGGCGGGGCGTACCAGCCGGGCTGGCCCTGGCCCGGCACCTGCGGCGGCGGCTGCGCGCCCGGCGGCAGCGGCTGCATCAGCCCGGCCTTCTGGTCGGCGGTCGAGCGGTAGTCGACCGCGCCCTGCGTCATCCGCATGTACGCCTCCTCCAGCGAGGCCTGGTGCGGCGACAGCTCCCACAGCCGTACGTCGGCCTCGTGCGCGAGGTCGCTGATCCGCGGCAGCGGCAGCCCCGTCACGCGCAGCGCGCCGTCCGGCTCGGGCAGCACATGGCCGCCGGCCTCGGTCAGCGCCGAGGTCAGCTTCTCCCGCTGCTGCGGCTCGGTGTCGGGCGTACGGACCCGGGCGAAGTCGGCGGAGTTGGCGGAGATGAAGTCCGTCACGCTCATGTCGGCGAGCAGTTGCCCGCGCCCGATGACGATCAGATGGTCCGCGGTCAGCGCCATCTCGCTCATCAGATGACTGGAGACGAACACGGTCCGGCCCTCGGCGGCCAGCGCCTTCATCAGATTGCGCACCCAGAGGATGCCCTCGGGGTCGAGACCGTTCACCGGCTCGTCGAACAGCAGCACCTGCGGGTCGCCGAGCAGCGCCGCCGCGATGCCGAGCCGCTGGCCCATGCCGAGCGAGAAGCCCTTGGAGCGACGCTTGGCCACGTCCTGGAGGCCGACCACGCCCAGCACCTCGTCCACCCGGCGGGGCGGGATGCCCGACAGCTGGGCCAGGGACAGCAGGTGGTTGCGGGCGGACCGGCCGCCGTGCACCGCCTTGGCGTCGAGCAGCGCGCCCACCTGGCGCGGGGCGTTCGGCAGCTTGCGGTACGGGTAGCCGCCGATGGTCACGGTGCCCGCGGTCGGGTTGTCCAGACCGAGGATCATCCGCATGGTGGTCGACTTGCCGGAACCGTTCGGCCCGAGGAATCCGGTGACGGCGCCCGGCCGTACCTGGAAGGAGAGGTTGTACACGGCGGTCTTGTCGCCGTAGCGCTTGGTCAGGCCGACTGCCTCGATCATGCTCCGGTCCCATCGGAAGGTACCCGTCCCAGGTCCGGGACAGCGGGGCGCACGCCCCCGTAAGGGTTAGGAGGATATCCAGGCGCTGACGGTTCCGGCCAAAAGAAAGTAAAAGAGCGAGGTCCCGGAAACCCGCCCGCACGCCCCCCGGCGGTCCCGTCCGGCTGCGCCGGGCGTCCGTCCGACGGGCCCCCAGCGTCCTGTCCGGCGAGGCCCCGGCATCCCGTCCGGCCGGGTCCCGGGCCGCCGTCCGGCGGGGGCTCAGGCGTCCCGGCGGCGCAGCAGGGCGTAGCCGCCGGCGAGGGCCGCGAGCACCCACAGCACCATGATCCCCAGGCCGCCCCACGGCCCGTACGGGGTGTCGTCGCCGACCCGGGGCAGCACCCGCATGATGCGGCTGCCGGCCTGGTCGGGCAGGTACTGGCCGATCTTCCGGGTGGCCGAGACGTTGGCCAGGATGTTGGACACCAGGAAGAAGAACGGCATCAGGACGCCGAGGGAGAGCATCGGCGAGCGCAGCATCACCGCGACGCCCATGGAGAACACCGCGATCAGGGTCATGTAGAGGCCGCCGCCGACCACCGCGCGCAGCACGCCGGGCGCGTCGAGCGTGGTCCGCAGCTGCGGGCCGAGCATCGCCTGGCCGAGGAAGAACGCGGCGAAGGCGGTCGCCATGCCGACGAGCAGGGCCAGACCGGTGGCGACGGCCACCTTGCTCGCCAGGAACGCGCCCCGCCGCGGGACCGCCGCCAGCGAGGTGCGGATCATGCCGGTGCTGTACTCGTTGGACACCACCAGCACCCCGAACACGATCATCGCCAGCTGGCCGAGCGCCATCCCGGCGAAGCTGACGAAGGTGGGGTCGAAGGAGAGCCGCTCGCGCGGGCCCATGGCGCCGAACTCGTTCTTCGACAGGGCCGAGATCAGCATGCCGAGGGCGATCGTGACGACCACCGCCAGCGACAGCGTCCACACCGTGGACGCCACCGACCGGATCTTGGTCCACTCGGAGCGGATGACCTGGGTCGCCGCCATGCTCTCAGCCCTCCGTCGGCGTCGTGGTGGGGGTCGTCGCCGGCGTCGCCGCCGGAGGCGTCCCGGAGGATGCCGCGGGGGCCGCCGTCCGCGCGTTCCAGTGCGCGCCCCACGGCTGCCCGGCCGGCTCCGGCTGTGCGTGGTACTCCACCGACTGGGCCGTCAGCCGCATGAAGGCGTCCTCCAGCGAGGACTGCCGCACGCTCAGCTCGTGCAGCACGACCCGGTGGCGGGCGGCCAGCTCGCCGATGCGCTCCGGGCTGCCGCCGTCCACCTCCAGCAGCCCCTCGCCCGTCTCCACGACCGCGATCCCGGCCGCGTGCAGCGCGTCCAGCAGCCGCTCGCGGTCGGGGGTGCGGATGCGGACGTAGGAGCGGGAGTTGCGCTCGATGAAGTCGGCCATCGTGGTGTCGGCGAGGAGCCGGCCCTGGCCGATGACGACGAGATGGTCCGCGGTCAGCGCCATCTCGCTCATCAGATGGGAGGAGACGAAGACGGTACGGCCCTGCGCGGCCAGCGATTTCATCAGCCCGCGGATCCAGTGGATGCCCTCGGGGTCGAGGCCGTTGACCGGCTCGTCGAACATCAGGATGCGCGGATCGCCGAGCAGCGCGCCCGCGATGCCGAGCCGCTGGCTCATCCCCAGCGAGAACCCCTTCGCCTTCTTCCGCGCGACCGCCGTCAGCCCCACCGTCTCCAGCACCTCGTCCACCCGGCGGGCGGGGATGCCGTTGCTCTGCGCGAGGCACAGCAGATGGTTGCGGGCGCTGCGGCCGCCGTGCACCGCCTTGGCGTCCAGCAGCGCGCCGATGTACGTCAGCGGGTTCGCCAGCTCGTGGTAGTGCCGCCCGTCGATGCGGACGTCGCCGCCGGTGGGGTGGTCGAGACCGAGGATCATCCGCATGGTGGTGGACTTCCCGGCCCCGTTGGGCCCGAGGAACCCCGTCACGGTCCCCGGCCGCACGGTGAAGGTGAGGCCGTCGACCGCCGGCTTCTCCCCGTACCGCTTGCTCAGCCCCACGATCTCGATCATGCGGCCACGCTAGAACGGGACAAAGCGCCCCGCCACCGGAGGGCATGCGCTCCGCCGGGTGCCCCGGGGGACTCCGCCGCCGCAGGACACCGCGAAGCCCCCCGCTCCCGCAGGGGCGGAGGGCTTCACGGAGATCGGTCCCGCGCGGTCCGGTTACCGGGTCTGCTGGGCCGGGACGCCGCGGGAGACCGGCTCGTCCTCGGTCGGGGAACCCGCGGCGGCCACCGCGGCGCCCGTGAGGGTCGCCAGCATCTCGCGCACGTTGGTCAGCTGCGCGTTGATCGAGTCGCGGCGGTTGGTGAGCGCCGCCAGCTCCCGCTCGGATTCCGAACGGATGCGGTCCGCCTTGGCGTTGGCGTCGGCCACGATGTCCTCGGCCTGGCGCTGCGCGGTCTCGACGGTCTGCCGGGCCCGGCGCTCCGCGTCCGTGCGCAGCTTCTCCGCCTCCAGGCGCAGCTGCTCGGCGCGGTGCTCGATCTCCGCCAGCCGCTTCTCCGCCTTGGCCTGACGCGACGCCAGGTCCCGCTCGGACTGCTCGCGCCGCTTGGCGAGGTTGGTCTCGAAGTCGGCGGCGGCCTGCGCGGCCTTGGCGCGGGTCTCCTCGAAGAGGGCGTCCGCCTCCTCCCGCTTGGACTGCGCGTCCTTCTGCGCCTCGGACCGCAGCTGCGCGGCGTCGGCCTTGGCCTTCTCGACGATCCGGACGCCCTCGTCCTCGGCCTTGGCCTTGCGCTCCGCGGCGAAGGACTCCGCGTCGTTGCGGACCTGCTGGGCCGCCGACTCGGCCAGCTCGCGGTGCTGTTCGGCCGCGCGCCGGGCCTCCTCACGCAGATCCTTCGCCTCCTCCTCGGCGAGGCGGAGGATCTTCTCGACCCGGGCGCCGAGACCCGCGTACGACGGTTCGGCGTCACTGATCTGCGCCTGGGCGTTCTGCGTCTCGAGGTGCAGCTCCTCGATGCGCTTCTCCAGGGCGGTGATACGGGAGAGAGCACTGTCACGGTCGGAGACGAGCTTGGAGATACGTTCGTCCACCTGAGCGCGGTCGTACCCACGCCGCACAAGCTCGAAGCCGTAGGGGGAAGTGTCGCTCATGGGGTTCCTGTCGAATGAGACCGGTGAGGTGATAGGTCGAATCCTAGGGGCCGAAGCGGTGTGTCATCGAGCGGATACGTGTTTGATCTGGAGAATGACACCTCTTTTGAGTGGCTGACCGCCGCGAGGCTTGCCAACACCCCTCGCCAAGCCCCCGGAGACTCCCCCGTCAAGTCCCCGAATTCACCTCAAAGACTACCCTTCTGACGATTTGCCACCCGAGCGGGGTGCGCCCACCGTCGCCCCGGCCCGCACCCCGGCGTCCTTGGCCGGCGCGGGCGCCTCGAAGGACTCCAGCGCCTCCAGCACGTCCTGCACCCGGGAGATCTCGGCGTTGATGTCCTCGCGCCGGCGCACCAGGACCTCCAGCTCGCGCTTGCCCTCCTCGACCGTGCGCCGCGCCTCGTGGACCGCCTCGGCCTTCAGCTCCTCGGCCTCCTTGACCAGCTTGGCCTTCTTCTGCTCGGCCTCCTTCAGCAGGCCCTCGGCCTTCTTCACCGCGGCGATCCGCACCTTGCCCGCCTCGGAGTTGGCGTCCGAGACGATCTCCTTGGCCTTGGCCTGCGCCTTGGCGAGCTGCTCCTCGGCCGCCTTGATCAGCGCGTCGCAGCGGTCGCCCGCCGACTTCATCGTCTCGGCGGCCTCGCGCCGGGCCCGCTCGTGCAGCTCCTCGATCTCACTGGTGAGGCGCTCGCGCAGCTCCTCGGCCCGCTCCCGGATCTGGGTGGCGTCCCGGCGGGCGCCGACGAGCAGCTCGTCCGCGTCCGTACGGGCCTTCTCCACCGCCGTGTTGCCCTGCACGGTCGCCTCGGCGAGGATCCGCTCGGCCTCCTGGCGGGCGGCGCCCACCATCGTGTCGGCCTGGGTCTCCGCGTCCGCCTTCGTCTTGACCGCGCTCGCCTGCGCCTCGGTCAGCAGCTTGTCGGCCTCGGCGGTGGTCTCCGTGATCAGCGTGTCGACCTGCTCGGCCGCCTCCGAACGCCGCTTGTTGGCCTCCTGGCGGGCCTCGTCCAGGGTCCGCTCGGCCTCCTCGCGGGCCGCGGTCAGCGTCCGCTCGGCCTCCGCCTCCGCCTCGGCCTTCAGCCGCTCGGACTCGGTACGGATCCGCTCGGCGCGGCTCTGCGCGGCGCCGACCGTCTCGGCCGCCTCCGCCCGCAGCCGCTCCGCGTCCCCGGTCGCGTCCGAGATCAGCTTCTCCGCCTTGGCGACGGACTCCGCGCGCACCCGGTCGGCCTCGGCGATGGCCTCGGTGCGCACCCGCTCGGCCTCCGCGGCCGTCTCCGCGCGCAGCCGGTCCGTCTCCGCGATCGTCTCGGCGCGCAGCCGGTCGGCCTCGGTGATCGTCTCCGTGCGCAGCCGGTCCGCCTCCGCGACCGTCTCCGTCTGCAGCCGCTCCGCCTCGGAGCGGGCCTCGGAGATCAGCGCGTCCGCCTGCGCCGCCGCGTCCGACCGGATGCGGTTGGCGTCCTCGCGGGCCTCGGCCCGCGTCCGCGTGGCGTCCTGGTCGGCCTGCGCGATGGTGTCGGAGGCCTCGGTACGCACCCGCTGGGCGTGCTCGGCGACATCGGCGCGGATCCGGTCGGCCTCGGCGATCGCCTCGGACACCGTGCGCTCGGCGAGCGTCTTGGCGGCCTCGGCCTCCTCCTGCGCCTCCCGGCGCAGCCGGGCCGCGTCCTCGCCGGCCCGCTCCCGCTCCGCGTAGGCGTCGGTGCGGACCCGGTCCGCCTCCTCCTCGGCCTCCCGCCGGGTACGGTCCGCCGCGTGCTCGGCGGCCGACCGCAGCCCGGCGATCTCCTCCTGCGCCTGCTCGTGCAGCCCGGCGACCGACTCCCGCACCTGCGCCGCGTGCTGCTCGGCCGCCGACACCAGCTCGGTGGCGCGCCGGTCGGCCTCCTCCACCAGCCGGACCGCCTCGGCCTGCGCCTCCTCCACGCGCTTGCGTGCCGAGGCCAGCAGCTCCTCGCTCTGCTCGCGGGCCCGCTCGCGCTCCTGGTCGGCCTCGCCGCGCGCCGCGCCGAGCAGCTCCTCGGCCTCGCGACGGCGCCGGGCGGCCTCCTCCTGCGCGGCGGCCAGCGTCTCCGACGCCTCCGCCCCCAGCCGCTCGGCCGCGGCCTGCGCCTCGGCGCGCACCCGGTCGGCGGTGTCCTGCGCCTCCGTCTTCAGCCGCTCCGCCTCGGCCGCGGCCTCCGACCGCAGCCGCACCGCCAGCGCCTCGCCCTCCGCACGGGAGGCGGACGCGTCCGCGGCGGCCTCGGTGCGCAGCCGGTCGGCCTCCGTCTCCGCCTGCTGCTGGAGCGTACGGATCCGCTCGGCGGCCTCGGTGCGCAGCCGCTCGGTCTCCTCGGCGGCCTCCCGGCGCAGCCGCTCGGCCTCCGCGCGGGCGTCGGCCAGCGCCTCCTCGGCGGCGGCGAGCCGCTGCTCGGCGTCGGCGTGCAGCCTGGTCAGCTCCTCGGCGGCCTCGCTCCGGCGGGCCGTGATCGCCCGCTCGGTCTCCTCGCGCAGCTCGCGCGCTGCCCGCTCGGCCTCCGCCCGGACCGCCTGCGCCTGCTCGTCGGCCTCGGCGCGGTGCCGCTCGGCCTCCTTGCGGGTGCGCTCCAGGGTCTCCTCGGCCTGCCGGCGCAGCGCGGTGGCCCGCTCGATGGCCTCGGTGCGGACCTTCTCGCTGTCCGCCGTGGCGGTCTTGCGCAGCTCGTCGGCGTCCGCCTTGGCCTTGGCCAGCAGCTCCTCGGCGGACTTGGCCGCCTCCTCGATCTGCGCGACGGCCTCGCGCCGCGCCTCGGCGCGGATCCGCTCGCCCTCGGCGACCGCCTCGGAGCGCAGCTGCTCGGCCTCGCCGCGCAGCCGGCGCGCCTCCTCCTGCAGCTCGACCGTCTTGGCCCGGTACTCCTTGGTGTCGTCCTTGGCGGCGCCCTTGAGCTGCTCGGCGATGTCGTGCGCCTCGGCGCGCAGCCGGTCCGCCTCGGCCTCGGCCTCGGTGCGGATCCGCTCGGCCTCCTCGGCGGCGGCCTTGGTGGTCTTCTTGGCGTCCTCGGCCGCCTTGTTCAGCACGTCCTCGGCGGTCTTGGCCGCCTTGGACAGCTGGGTGGCGGTCTCCTCGGCGGTCGCGCTGCGGGCCTTCTCGGTGGCCTCCGCGACGATCTTCTCCGCCTCGGCGCGGGCGTCGGCGACCAGCTGCTCGGCCTCGGAGCGGGTGTTCTCCGCGTCCTTGGTGGCCTCCTCGACCAGCCGGGCGACCTGCTCCTTGGCGGTGCGGGTGCGCAGCTCGTTGGCCGACTCGGCGCTCGCCAGCGCCTTGGCGGCGGCCTCCTTGGCCTCGGCGACCAGCTTCTCCGACTCGGTCTGCGCCTTGCGCAGCGCCTCCTCGGCCTCGGCCATCCGCTGCTCGGCGGCCCGGCTCAGCTCGGCGGCCTGCCGGCGGGCGGCGTCCGACTCGCTGGCCGTGCTGCTGCGCAGCTGCTCGGCGTGGTCGGTGGCCTCCTGCGCCTGCGTGGAGGCGGCGTTCAGCAGCCGCTCGGCGTCGGCGCGGGCGCGGCGCAGGATCTGCTCGGCCTCCGCGCGGGCCGACTCGGCCTCGCTCTGCAGCCGCTGGCGGGCCTCGGCGGTCAGCCGCTCGGCCTCCGCGCGGGCGGCGGCCATCGCCTGCTCGGCCTCGGCGCGGGACTCGTCGAGCAGCCGGCGGGCCTGCTGCTCGGTGCGGGCGCGCAGCTGCTCGGCCCACGCCACGTTCTCGTTGACGTGCGACTCGACGGTCTGCCGGCGCTCGGCCAGCTCCTGGTCGAGCTGCTGGCGGCGGGTCACCGCCTCCTGGTGCAGCTCGGCCTGCAGGCGCGCGGCCTGCTCGGCGTGCTCCTGGAGGATGCGCTGCGTCTGCGCCCGGGCCTGGCTCAGCTCCCGCTCGGCGTCCGCGCGGATCTGCTCGGCCTGCACCTGCGCCTGGCGCAGCAGCTGCTCGGCCTGGTAGCCGATGTCCGCGCTGTCGTAGGCGGGCCGGGTCATGATGGTCCGGCGCGCCTCGTGCAGCTTGGCGCGCAGCACCTCTACCTGGTAGCCGAGGTCCTCGGCGTGCTGGATCGCCTTCTCCCGCTCGGTCTTCAGCCGATCCATCTCGGCCTCGAACCGAGAGAGGTGGTCGACGTCAGCCGCCGGCTCTCGCTCCTGGCGTTCGTAGCCCCGCACTGCGCGGTCCCATCCGTCCCCTGGTCGCAAGCCTGTCCAAACGAGCTCCGTCCATCCGCCGGACGGGGCCCCCGGGGAATGGTGTCAGATCGACGGTGGGGCATGGGCTGCCGCCCCGTCGCCCGTCCCCCGAAACGCGGACCCCGGAAAGCGGTCGTACCCGCGTCGGGTACGACCGCCCCCAACCCTACCGGCCCTTATGTACGAGGGTCAGTGCTCGGCCGACTCAACAGCCGCTGAAGTGACCAGTTCTGTCAGGACACCGTGACAATCCTTGGGGTGCAGGAAGGTGATCCGGGACCCCATGGAGCCGCGACGCGGCTCGTCGTACAGAACGCGTACGCCCTTCGAGCGGATGTCCGCGGCGTCCGCGTCCACGTCCGCCGTGCCGAAGGCGATGTGGTGGACGCCCTCCCCGTTCTTCGCCAGCCACTTCCCGACGGCGGAGTCCTCGCGGGTGGGCTCCAGCAGTTGCAGATAGGAGGCGCCGCCGTCGGACGTCTCGTTGATCTTGAGCATGGCCTCCCGCACGCCCTGCTCCTCGTTGATCTCGGTGTGGAACACCTCGAAGCCGTAGGTGGCCCGGTAGAACTCGACGGTGGCGTCGAGGTCGTGGCAGGCGATCCCGATGTGGTCGATTCGCGTCAGCATGGTCTCAGTGCAGCGCCACGGCGGTGGTTACGCAACGTGCGCGCGATCACACCGAAAGGCCGATGACGGGCGAAGTACCGCTCAGTACATTCGAAGTAAACCCTCGTTCACTCCTCGGCTGTGCAGGCCGGTAAGGGGATCGCAGCTCATGTCTTCTGGAACTCCCGGTACGACCGGCTCGGTGATCGTCGCGGGCGCGCGCACGCCCATGGGCCGGCTGCTCGGCTCGCTGAAGTCCTTCTCCGGAGCCGACCTCGGCGGCTTCGCGATCAAGGCCGCCCTCGACCGTGCGGGGATCGGCGGCGACCAGGTGCAGTACGTGATCATGGGCCAGGTGCTCCAGGCAGGCGCGGGCCAGATCCCGGCCCGCCAGGCCGCGGTCAAGGCCGGCATCCCGATGAGCGTCCCGGCGCTCACCGTCAACAAGGTGTGTCTGTCGGGCCTGGACGCCATCGCGCTGGCCGACCAGCTGATCCGCGCGGGCGAGTTCGACATCGTCGTCGCCGGCGGCCAGGAGTCCATGACCAACGCCCCCCACCTGCTGCCCAAGTCCCGCGAGGGCTTCAAGTACGGCGCCGTCGAGATGCTCGACGCGATGGCGTACGACGGCCTGACCGACTCCTTCGAGGGCGTCGCCATGGGCGAGTCGACGGAGAAGCACAACACCCGCCTGGGCATCGGCCGCGCCGAGCAGGACGAGATCGCCGCCCTGTCCCACCAGCGCGCCGCCGCCGCGCAGAAGAACGGCCTGTTCGAGGCCGAGATCACCCCGGTGGAGATCCCGCAGCGCAAGGGCGACCCGGTGCTGTTCAGCAAGGACGAGGGCATCCGCGGCGACACCACGGTCGAGTCGCTCGGCAAGCTGCGCCCCGCGTTCGCCAAGGACGGCACGATCACCGCCGGCTCCGCCTCGCAGATCTCCGACGGCGCGGCGGCCGTGGTCGTGATGAGCAAGGCCAAGGCCGAGGAGCTGGGCCTGGACTGGATCGCCGAGATCGGCGCCCACGGCAACGTGGCCGGTCCCGACAACTCCCTCCAGTCGCAGCCCTCCAACGCGATCCTGCACGCCCTGAAGAAGGAGGGCCTGGAGGTCTCGGACCTCGACCTGATCGAGATCAACGAGGCGTTCGCCGCCGTCGCCGTGCAGTCAATGAAGGACCTCGGCGTGTCCACGGAAAGGGTGAACGTGAACGGTGGCGCCATCGCCCTGGGTCACCCGATCGGGATGTCCGGCGCCCGTCTGGTGCTGCACCTGGCCCTGGAGCTGAAGCGGCGCGGCGGCGGGGTCGGCGCGGCGGCGCTGTGCGGCGGCGGCGGCCAGGGCGACGCCCTGATCGTCCGCGTGCCGAAGGCGTAAGGACACCGGGGCGCGGACCCGCCCCGCACCCACCCCCCTCGACCGGTCCGGTCCGCACCCGAGACCCCCGCGGACCGGGCCGGCGGACCACGCGGATCACACGGATCATGTGAACGGAGCTGTGATGCAGGACGTCTCCTCTCTGGTGGCCCAGGCCAGGGAAGGCCGGCCCCGGGCCGTGGCCCGGCTGATCTCCCTGGTGGAGGGCGCGTCCCCGCAGTTGAGGGAGGTCATGGCGGCCCTCGCCCCGCTGACCGGCAACGCCTACGTCGTCGGCCTCACCGGCTCCCCGGGCGTCGGCAAGTCGACGTCCACCTCGGCGCTGGTGACGGCGTACCGCAAGCAGGGCAAGCGGGTCGGCGTGCTCGCCGTCGACCCGTCCTCGCCGTTCTCCGGCGGCGCGCTGCTCGGCGACCGCGTCCGGATGTCGGACCACGCCTCCGACCCGGGCGTCTACATCCGCTCGATGGCCACACGCGGCCACCTCGGCGGCCTCGCCTGGGCCGCCCCGCAGGCGATCCGGGTGCTGGACGCGGCCGGCTGCGACGTGATCCTGGTCGAGACGGTGGGCGTGGGCCAGTCGGAGGTGGAGATCGCCTCCCAGGCGGACACCAGCGTGGTCCTGCTGGCCCCCGGGATGGGCGACGGCATCCAGGCGGCCAAGGCCGGCATCCTGGAGATCGGCGACGTCTACGTCGTCAACAAGGCCGACCGGGACGGCGCGGACGCCACCGCCCGCGAGCTGAACCACATGCTGGGCCTCGGCGAGGCCCGCGGCCCGGGGGACTGGCGGCCGCCCATCGTGAAGACGGTGGCGGCGCGCGCGGAGGGCGTCGACGAGGTCGTGGAGGCGCTGGAGAAGCACCGGGCGTGGATGGAGGAGCGCGGTGTGCTCGCCGAGCGGCGGCGCGCCCGCGCGGCCCGCGAGGTGGAGACCATCGCCGTCACGGCCCTGCGCGAACGCATCGGCGACCTGCACGGCGACCGCCGCCTCAGCGCCCTGGCGGACCGCATCGTCGCCGGCGAACTGGACCCGTACCGGGCGGCCGACGAACTGGTCGCGAGCCTGACGGAGTCCTGAACGGCGAGGACGCGGGAGGGGGCGGGGACTCATCGAGTCCCCGCCCCCTCCCGCGTCGTGTGTCCGTGCCTCAGGGGCGCCCGCGCTGCCCGCGCAGATGCTCGGCGATCGGCTTCAGGGCCTTGTCCAGCTCGGTGAGCGCCTCGGGGTCCAGCAGGTCGATGAAGTGCCTGCGCACGGACGCCACATGGTGCGGTGCGACCTTCTGCATGGTTTCCATGCCGTGCTCGGTGAGGACGGCGTACAGTCCTCTGCGGTCGGACTCGCAGTTCTCACGGCGCACCAGGTTCGCGTTCTCCATGCGGGTGATCTGGTGCGAGAGGCGGCTCTTGGACTGGAGGGTGGCGGAGGCGAGATCGCTCATCCGCATCCGCACGTCCTCGGACTCGGACAGATTCACCAGGATCTCGTAGTCGTTCATAGTCAGGCCGAACGGCTGCAGATCCTTTTCGAGCTGGTAGGACAACAGCCTGTTGACCTCCAGGTGGGTGCGCCAGGCGCACTGCTCCGCATCCGTCAGCCAGCGCGTGGCCGTCTCGGTCTCCATGTATGAAGTCTACCTAAGAAGTTGAAAAGCGAACGAGTGAGGGGTGGTGTGACGGTGCGCACGCGTTCGAGCCGTCACACTCCGCAGACTACCGCTCACAGCCCGAAGCGACGCTGGAGGTCTCCCAGCTGTCCGGGAAGACGCGGTGCGCCGGCGTGCGCCCCGTGGCCTCCGGAACCCCCCGTACCACCGGGCACCCCGGGCTCCTGTGGGACCGCTCCCGCGGCCAGCTCCGGCATGAGCGCCTCGGACGACTGCAGCAGCACCGTCCCGGCCCCCACGAACTCGAACTGATGCTCCTCCCCGGACACCCCGCCCAGCCCCGTCATCGCACGTAGACCGCCCATCACCCCGGTCAGGTACCCATGATCGTAGTGATGGCACGGGGAGGGGCAGTCCGCCCAGCCGACGAGCGCCTGGGGGTCCACCCGGATCGGGGGTTCCATGAACACCACCGGACCGTTTGACGCGGCCACGAACTTTCCGGTTCCGATCAGGGTCAGAAACCCCGGCACGATCGACTGCTTGAGCGCGAGACTTGGCTGAAAAGCAAGCAAGTTGCCCGAGCGAATGGTCAGATTGCCGTCGTCCAAGTCATAGGAATTCACATCGAAGGCCCGGTCGGCGAGGAGCATCTTGCCCGAGCCCTCCGCCACGACCCAGTCGCTCGCGTGCAGAGGCGAATGGAAGGAAGTCCGCACCAGCCGGTCCAGCCGGCCGTGCCCGACGCCGTTGAACTCGATCGCCCCGTAGTAGGCGATCATCTTCCCCTTCTGCAGGAACCACTGGCTCCCCTTCAGCTCCACGCAGAAGGTGTACGCGTTCACGTTGTCGTCGGCCGGCAGGGTCATCGGGTCGTGCACGACGCTCACAGCTTCTCCTCCGAGGCCTGGACATAGACGACGCCGGTGCCGCTCAGCTCCAGCTGGAACCCCTCGCCGGAACCGCGCCCCACCATCTCCCGCCAGCCGAGGGCGGTGGACAGCTTGTTGCGCACGTCGCCGTGGTGGGCGACGTAGGCCTGCGGATCCACGTGCACCGGCCGCTGCGGGCTGATCGGGATCTCCAGCACGCCGCCGTGCGCCATCACGGCGACCGCGCCGTGCCCCTTGAGCGTGGTGGTGAACAGGCCCTGGCCGGTCACCTGGCCGCGCACCATGCCCATCACCCCGCCCTGCGAGCCCATGAACATCGTGCCCTGCTGGAGGGTGCCC
Organism: Streptomyces sennicomposti; assembly: GCF_019890635.1. Taxonomy (GTDB): domain Bacteria; phylum Actinomycetota; class Actinomycetes; order Streptomycetales; family Streptomycetaceae; genus Streptomyces; species Streptomyces sennicomposti. The sequence continues at coordinate 2,284 of NZ_JAIOAB010000016.1, read as the reverse complement.
TCGAAGGCGAGCAGCCGGTCCGCCTCCACATAGAGCGTGTCGCCCGCGAGGGTGATGACCTGGATGTGATGGCCGCCGTGCCCGAAGAACACGGTGCCGCTGCCCTCCACGCTCATCAGGGGCGTCGCCTCGCCCGCGACCCGCCGCCCGATCATGGACATCACGCCGCCCTGACCGCCCTGGATGCTCGGCGTGAAGGAGACGTCGCCCTTGTAGGCCAGCATGGCGCCGCGCTGACTGAACAGCCGCTGCCCCGGCACGACGGTCGCCTCGACCATCTTCGAGTTGATCTCCCGGAAGCCCATGTCACACATCCCCCGCGATCGTGTTCCGCTCGCTGGGCTGCACGTACACGAGCCCGTCGCCCTCGAACCGGATCTGGAAGGCCTCCCCGCCTCCCTCGCCGAGGAAGGTGCGGAAGGTCACCCCGGACTGGAAGGACTGCCGGACGTTGCCCTGGTGCGCGATGTACGCGCCGGGGTCGACGGTCAGCGGGTACTGCGGACTGACCCGCAGCACCACGGCCGGCCCGTCCGACATGATCGCCGCCTGCCCGTGCCCCTCCACGGTCGTGGTGAACAGCCCGTTCCCCTGCGAGGCGCCCCGCAGCCCGGTGAACGAGGTCCCGGTCCTGAGCCCCCCGTCGGTCGCGAGCAGATTGCTGGACTCCACGAAGAGCTTGTCGCCCCGAAGCTCCACCAGATTGATCTCGGACGCCCGGTCGGCGAACCAGCACGTCCCCTGCCCCCGCACCTCCATCACGGTCATCTGCTCACCGGTGAGCCGCCGCGTCACCATCCCGCGCAGCCCGTCACCCCCACCGGTCAGCCTCTTGAATGCCATCTGCCCGTCGTACGCGACCATCGAGCCGTTCTTCGCCTTCACGGCGTCCCCGGTCATGTCGACGGCGAGCACCCTGCTGCCTTGAAGTCGGAACATCGCCACAGATGTGAAGGTAGCGGCGAACCGGGTGGAACGGACAGGCCCCACGGGGTGGAGAGATCCCCCATCCCGCCCCTTAGGGGCCCGGGCTAGCCGGCCAGATGCCGCTCCACGGTCTCCACCTTGCTGGTGAGACCGTCCGTGACACCCGGCCGGATGTCGGCCTTGAGGACCACGGAGACCCGGGGAGCCCGGGCCTCCACCGCGGCCACGGCGCGCTTGACCACGTCCATGACCTCGTCCCACTCGCCCTCGACCGAGGTGAACATCGCGTCGGTGCGGTGGGGCAGCCCGGACTCGCGGACCACACGGACGGCGTCGGCGACGTACTCGCCGACGTCCTCGCCGACGCCGAGCGGGGTGACGGAGAAGGCGACGATCATGCGTTCACGACCCCCTCGCGGCGGGCGCGGGAGGCGATGACCGCGTCCTCGGCCTCGCGCTTGAGCTTGCGCTCGGCGAAGAAGCCGCCGGTCGGCAGCACCGACAGGACGAAGTAGAGGGCGGCGGTCTTGGCGGGCCACTTGGTGCGGTTCCAGGCGTCGGCCCAGAACAGCACGTACAGGACGAACAGGATGCCGTGGATCGAGCCCATCACGGGCACGCCGTTGAAGTCCGTGGTGCGCTTCAGCACCGAGCAGATCAGCAGCAGGATGAAGCTGACCGCCTCGGGGGCGGAGACCAGGCGGAGGCGGCGGAGGGCGGAGGCTGTCTTGATGTCCACGGGTCACCTTCGGTGGGAGAGACACGGAGCCCGGCTTTGTGAACGCAGGCACAAGGTTCCGTCCATTGTGGCAAACCGACGAAGCCACCCCAGGAGGGGGTCACGCCCCCGTCGGCCCCCACCCACACGACGAGGGCGCGCCCGCACGCCGCCGTACGGCGGAAGTGGGCCAACCCCGGCAGACACCGGCCCGCACCCGCCGCACAACGAAAGCGGACCCCGGCAGCCCCACCGGCCCGCACCCGCCGTACAACGGAAGCAGGCCGCCCACCGGCCCGCACCCGCGGTACAACGAAGCGGGCCGCCCGCCCTCGCGCCCCGGCCCTCACCGGCCCGCAGCCGCCGTACAACGCACGCGGGCCACCCGCCCACGCGCCTCGGCCCCCACCGGGCCGCAGACGCCGTACGGCGGAAGGGGCCGTGGTGGTACGTCCATATGCCCGCCGCGTACTGCGGTCCCTCCTCCGTCAATCAATCACCCTCCGGGCCGTATGTCCGTGGGCGGCGGGCTGGACGTACCACCACGGCCCCGACCCACCACGCACCCCAAGCGCCCCCGGCCACAGCGGACCCCACCGGGTCACTCCCCACCCCACCGGGTCACTCCCCGCCCCCCAC
>NZ_JAIOAB010000150.1 GCF_019890635.1 Streptomyces sennicomposti | reverse complement strand
AACTGCATGGCGCACTGCGGCTACGAGCCCACCGCCGTGCTGGCCACCATGGGATCGCTCAAGGAGTCCCTGCGCGCCATGCGCGAGACCGTCTCCGGAAACCGGGACTGAGGCCATGACCGCCATTTCCTTGGGCGTCCCCGAGGTGCCGGCCCGGCCGATCGCGCAGCGGCGCCTGTCGCGGCAGATCCACGTCGGGCCGGTGGCGGTCGGGGGCGG